>JANTGF010000020.1 GCA_024763075.1 Bacteroidales bacterium
TTTTCTTAAAATAATCTTAAAAGAAATATTTTGTGGTGTTTATTCAAATGGTCGCGACCGGTGAAAATATTGTTTTCAAAACCTCAATAATATTCTGTATTTTTGAAAATATTTAAAATCCTGCAGAAAAATATAGAATATAAATGGCAAAAATTAATATTACCGAACGCTCATCAAACTATGATGATCTTGATAAAATGTCGGTAAAGGAAATTCTTGAAAATATTAACAAAGAAGACATTTCAGTTCCTCATATTGTTACCGGGATTATTCCTCAGATTGAAAAAATGGTGCATGGTACAGTGGAAAGCATGAAAATGGGCGGAAGGTTGTTTTATCTGGGTGCAGGCACAAGTGGCAGGCTGGGAATCCTGGATGCATCGGAAATTCCTCCTACTTTTGGAGCACCTTATGATCTGGTAATAGGGCTGATTGCCGGTGGCGATTCTGCTATACGCAAAGCAGTTGAATCAGCAGAAGATGATTTTGACCAGGCATGGAGGGATATGGATGCCTTCAAACCAACGAAGAATGATGTGGTAATAGGTATTGCTGCATCCGGAAGAACGCCCTATGTTATCGGGGGAGTAAGGACTGCCCGTAATAAAGGCCTGCTAACCGGGTGTATAACGAATAACCCGGATACGGAACTGGCAAAAGCAGTGGATATTCCAATGGAAGCAGTGGTTGGTCCCGAATTTGTTACCGGAAGCACCCGGATGAAGTCAGGGACTGCTCAGAAACTCATCCTTAATATGATCACTACCAGCACAATGATTCAATTGGGCAGGGTGAAGGGGAATAAGATGGTGGATATGCAACTTACCAACCAAAAACTGGTGGAGAGGGGAACAAGAATGATCGTTGAAGAAACCGGAATGGACAGAGAAGAAGCAAAAAGACTTTTGTTGTTGCATGGCTCGGTACGTAAAGTGCTGAAAGAAATAAACAGATTTTAATTAAGATTATGAGAAAAAGATATTTATCTATACTTGTGCTGTTCTATTCGGCGGGCTTGATGTCTTCTGTTTTTTCACAGAACCCTGATAATGAATACAAATTTCTGAAAGATACAACTTCAGCCTGGGTGGATTCTGTAATACAAACCCTGACACTGGATGAACAAATTGCCCAGCTCATTTTTGTAAAGAGCTATTCGAACCTGAACATAGCTCACGAGGTAGCAATAAGCGATATGATCCGGAAGTATAAGATTGGTGGCCTCATTTTTTTCCATGGATCTCCTGAAAGGCAGGCAAGTCTTACCAATTTTTATCAGTCGGAATCGAAAGTTCCTTTAATGATTGCAATGGAAGGTGAATCAGGGCCAGGAAGGTGGCTGGACAATTTTATCAAGTTCCCCGACAGGATGACCCTTGATGCAGTTCAGGATGATTCCCTGATATATGCATTGGGGCAGGAGACAGGCCGGGAACTAAAGAGACTGGGTGTACAACTGAACCTGAGAGTGGATAAGAATATTTTGCTGGAAAAATACGAAATTTACCGGAGAGGAATGATGGATGCAGGTATTATTTTAATGCCTGTTCTTTACCCGGAGCAGGGGGATATGGATACCGGAACATGGATGGTGGGAAATGATAAACTTGAACCCGCGGCAAATGCTCAGAAAGCAATTGAAGATATTAAAAAAGAAGTGGTTGAGGGTAAGATCTCTAAAAAAGAAATTGAAAACCGTTGTAGAAAAGTACTTGCAGCAAAACTTTGGGCAGGGATGGATCATCTTCAGAAAATAGATTTAAATTACCTGAGATCTGAATTAAACTCCCCTGATGCCAGGGTTTTGAATATGAAACTGACCAGGGCTGCCTTAACGGTATTGAGAAACGAAAATGAGATAATTCCTGTAAAAGGTCTGGCAAATACACGTATTGCCACACTTGCTTTAGGTACCGGTAAACTTACGGATTATCAGAAAATGCTTGCAAATTATACCCGTATGGATCATTTCTTCTGGGATCCGGATGATCCTAAAGCGGACGGCATTTTTAATGAAATAAAATCCTACGATCTGGTCATTGCCGGTCTCACTAATCCTGATCAAAAACCGGATGAAAATCCAGGAATCAATGACCGTTTAGCTGTTGTGGTGAATCAGCTTACAGGTATGAAAAATGTGATTCTGTCGGTATTCGGGAATCCTTTCAGTCTGGAGGAATTAAAAGGCATTGAAAACTCAGAAGGACTGATCCTCGCTTACCAAAACAATAAAATAGCACAGGAACAGGCCGCTCAGCTGATTTTTGGAGCAGTAGGGGCCTCGGGAACCCTGCCGGTAAAGGTGAATGAGTTCTTTAATAAGGGAGATGGTATTCCGGTACATTCCATTGCCCGTTTAGCTTATACTCTTCCTGAAGAAGAGGGGATGAATTCGTTTTTTCTTGAACATACCATTGATTCGATTGCAGAATCAAGCATTGATCAAAAAATCTTTCCCGGTTGTGAAGTGCTGGTTGCCCGGCACGGAGCGGTGGTTTTCAATAAAACCTATGGCTATCATACTTATGAGAAAAGAACACCGGTGGCAAAAGATGATCTGTATGATTTTGCCTCGGTAACCAAGGCTACCGGTCCGCTCCCGGCACTCATGCAGCTGGTAGATGAGGGAAAAATTGATCTGGATGCAAAATTCAGCAACTACTGGCCGCAATTCAGGCATTCAAACAAAAAGGAAATGACCGTCAGGGAGGTACTGGCGCATCAGGCCGGACTGAAGGCATGGATCCCTTACTGGAAAAATACCGTGAAAAAAAACGGGAAATTCAAATTTCACACTTTCAAGTCAGATTCTTCGGCAAAATACAATGTTCCTGTGGATGAACATTTATGGCTGTATAATAACTACCGGAAGAAAATGTATAAGGCCATTAAAAAATCACCGGTTTCAGAAAATAAAAAGTATCTATATTCCGGGCTCAGCTTTTATCTGTATCCTCAAATCATTGCTAATCTTACGGGTGAAGATTATGAAACCTATCTCAAAAAGCATATATACCGACCCCTGGGTGCCTATGATTTAACTTTTAACCCTTACCGGGAGTATCCCTTTGAACGGATACCCCCTACAGAAAATGATACTTTTTTCAGAAAAAAGCAAATTCACGGGTATGTGCACGATGAAGGGGCAGCAATGATGGGTGGTGTGTCGGGGAATGCCGGATTATTTGCCACTGCCAACGACCTGGCAAAATTATTACAAATGTATTTGCAGATGGGCTATTACGGAGGCCGGGAAATTATTAAAAAGTCAACATTGGAGGAATTTTCAAAATGCCAGTTTCCGGATAATAACAACAGGAGGGGACTCGGGTTTGATAAGCCCCTGCTAAACAATGCAACATTAAGTACAGATGCTGCTTATCCTGCAAAAAGCGCCAGTCCTTCCAGTTTTGGTCACTCCGGATATACCGGTACTTTTGTATGGGTAGATCCTGAAAACGATATCATTTACGTGTTCTTCTCAAACAGGGTTTATCCAACCCGTGAGAACAACAAAATATCCCAGATGAACATCCGGTCCAAAGTACTGGAAGCTGTGTATAACTCAATACTAAAATAGAATTGGTTCGTATAATAGCGATTTTTCAGGATTATTTTTATTTTTGCCGGACCCCGTGTATTTAAATTTGTTATTTTTCTCTAACCCCATAGCTATGAAATTTCCCGTTTTTCAAATATTTCTTACAGGATTTTTGTTATTCCTACTGACATCATGTAGTCCTAAAAAAAGTGTATCTGTTGGTTTATCTGACTGGAAATTCAAAACAGGTGACGATATGGAATGGTCTGATCCTTCCTTTAATGATTCAGACTGGGAAAATATAAAAGTTGAACATACCTGGGATGAATACGGTTACAGTGATTATGACGGATATGCCTGGTACCGGATAAGTTTTGTTTTACCTTCTTCATTAAAAGAAAAATCCGCTTATCAGGGGGATTTGATCATTGAATTGGGTAAGGTAGATGATATAGACCAGACTTATTTAAATGGTGTACTTATTGGCCAGAATGGTGAAACACTTGACCTGTCAGATACTGCAGGACTTCGTTTTGAGCAGATTCCCGGTGGATGGGCAAAATTCAGGATTTATAATCTGTCAACGGATGATAAACGGATAAAGTGGGACCAGGAAAATGTGATTGCAGTCAGGGTATGGGATCGTGGAGGGCTTGGCGGAATTTATGATGCCCATCCGGTGATTCGAATGGAAGGCCTGAGTGATTATGTTCAACTGGATATAAATTCAACTTCCTTTTCTATTCAAAATCAAACAAATTTCAATAAAGTGATCCGCCTGGTAAATTCCTCCGATGATTTTAGTTTTGAGGGAGTTTTAAGCGTTTCATTAATGGACAGGTTCACAAATGATAAAATATTCAAAGAAAAGCTCAAAATTAAACTGGAGCCAAATTCAGAAAAAGAACAATTAATTTCCTTTCAGACGGAACCCGGACGTAACTGTTCGATAACATACAGTTATACCGAAATAAAATCTGGTGAAAAAATCATTTTTACAGAGTCATTACCATATATACTTACCCCCCCTGTTCCTGACAAAGCCAGGATCAACGGGCCGGTTGTTTACGGAGCAAGGCCGGGACATCCTTTTTTGTATAAAATTCCTGTTTCCGGGGAAAAACCCATAACTTACAGTGCCAGTGGACTTCCTGCCGGTCTGAACCTGGATTCTAAAACCGGGATAATCACAGGAAAAGCGATGAAGAAGGGGATTTATAAAGCTTTACTTAAAGCCGAGAATAAACATGGAATAAATGAAAAGGAATTTACAATAAAAATAGGAAAAAAAATTACAATTACACCTCCGATGGGCTGGAATAGCTGGAATTGCTGGGGTCTGAGCGTAAGCGATGAAAAAATCAGAAGTTCTGCAGATGAAATGATCCGTTCAGGTCTTGCTGACCATGGTTTTAGTTATATTAATATTGACGATGGGTGGGAAAGTGCAGAACGCTTACCCAATGGAAAGATTACCGGGAATGAAAAGTTTCCTGATTTTCCGGCTTTATCTGATTATGTCCATAGCCTGGGCCTGAAACTTGGAATATACTCAAGTCCCGGACCTTTAACCTGTGGGGGTTATCTGGGAAGTTACCGTCATGAGTTTATGGATGCAAAGACCTGGAGTGAATGGGGAGTCGATTATCTGAAATATGATTGGTGCTCTTACGGAGAAATTGCTAAAAACCGAAGCCTTCCGGAGCTGAAGAAACCTTACTTCCTGATGAGGAAAGCACTGGACGGAGTGAACAGGGATATAGTTTACAGTCTGTGCCAGTATGGAATGGGAAATGTATGGGAATGGGGCAATGAAGTGGGTGCGGAACTCTGGAGAACAACAGGTGACATAACAGATACATGGTCCAGTCTGAAAGGTATAGGATTCAGGCAGGCAGTAGTAGCCCCCTTTGCCGGACCCGGAAGCTGGAACGACCCGGATATGCTTGTCCTTGGCCGGGTGGGCTGGAGCGACAATTTGCATCCTACACGTCTCACACCGGATGAACAATATACTCATATCAGTTTGTGGGCTTTACTGGCTGCTCCATTGTTACTGGGAAATGATATGGCAAAACTGGATGATTTTACACTAAGCTTACTTACAAATGATGAAGTTCTTGCTGTAAATCAGGATCCTCTCGGGAGACAGGCAAACAGGGTATATGATGAAAATGATATTCAATACTGGCTGAAGGAATTGGCTGACGGTTCACTGGCACTTGGGATTTTTAACCTGAATGAAGGAGTGAAAAATGCCCGTTTGAATATAAGTGACCTAGTATTGAATGGGACCTATGCAATCCGGGATTTATGGAGACAAAAAGATCTGGGCCGGTTCAACGACGGAATGGATGTTACCCTTCCCGGTCATGGGGTTTTGCTTGTAAAACTTTCTGAAGTGAAATAAATCAAAAGTATCTTTTCATATGAAACAATCCATTCTTCTCATTTTATTTATTTTGACATTTAATTTTTTTGGTTTTACACAGGAACCACAGAATGCAGTACCGGAAACCAATCAAAAATCATTGAAACATTGGCAGGATCTCCGATTTGGGATGTTTATCCACTGGGGGCCTGTTAGTTTACGTGGTACCGAAATTGGTTGGTCAAGGGGAGTTCAGGTACCCGTTGAGGATTACGATGCGCTTTATAAAGAGTTTAATCCTGTTTTATTCAATGCACATAACTGGGTGAAAACTGCCAAAGATGCCGGTATGAAATACATTGTAATGGTTACCAAGCATCACGATGGCTTTTGTCTCTGGCCTTCGGAATATACAGATTACGATATTGCCTCAACTCCTTATGGAAAAGATGTTCTAAGACAACTGGCGGATGAATGTCAAAAACAGGGAATTGTATTTGGAACTTACTATTCGGTGCTTGACTGGCATCACCCGGATTATACCACCCGGCATGGAAATGATCCACGGCCGGTGGATAAATCGGATATGAATAAATACATTGAATATATGTATAATCAACTTGCAGAATTGGTGAATAATTATCATACAAAAATATTGTGGTTTGACGGGGAGTGGGAAAAGTCCTGGACGCATGATGAAGGGATAAAGCTTTATAAGTATTGCCGTAGCCTTGATGATGAACTTTTGATCAATAACCGGGTAGATAAAGGCCGAAAAGGAATGCAGGGAATGTCAAAATCAGGTTTTGCGGGTGATTTTGGTACCCCCGAGCAGGAAATTGGTAACTTTAGCAGTTTACCCTGGGAATCATGTATCACCATTTGCAAACAATGGGCATGGAAACCCAACGATGAGATGAAATCTCTGAATCAACTGATCCATACCCTTGCATTATCAGCTGGCGGAAACGGGAACCTTTTACTGAATGTCGGCCCTATGCTTGATGGAAGGATTGAACAAAGACAAATAAGCCGGCTGAAAGAAGTGGGTGACTGGTTAAAAATATACGGAGAGTCCATATACAATACAAAGGGCGGCCCGTACATTCCAACGGAGAAACTGGCTTCCACTTATCATGGTAACAAGGTTTACATCCATCTGCTGGAATGGCCGGAAGAAAAATTTTCAGTACCGGAGATAACAGCTTACAAAGTAAAAAATATACGAATATTAAATGGGGAGGTACTGAAATTTAAGAAAGAAAAGAAACAAATTATCATTGAATTACCTGAAAATCCACCGGATCCAGATGACACTGTGATAGAAATTACTTTGAATAAGGAACTACTAAGCACCTTCGAACCAATTCAATTTGGAAAGTGAAGGGGAACAAGGTAGTCGTATATCAGGCTTTCTACCGGATGCTCGGATTTGTCAAGAAGTGATCCCTTTCCCGCAGGGAATACTTTGGATCGGGATAATCCGTGCAGCTATTTAGCACAGATTGCCCCAAAGGTATCACAATGTGACAAATCTGCGCTAACAAAGGGTGACAAATCTGCCCCAGCGTGGGAAAATGATGGTGGATGCTTCCAGAAAAACAAAAGCCGATCAGGCATAAACGACCAGTGACCGGAGGACACTGCGACGTTTTAGTTCTTTCCAGAACTGGGATAGTTTGTTGGGTTTGTCAGGCATTTTAGTTCAAGTCTTTGTTATTTTTCAGGCAATGGTAAATTCATTTTCTCAAGGATGTCAATAAACCGTGGATTGTCATACAACGAATCAAATGGATAGCCACCTGTGGCAATATATGGCATTTGTGGATCGTGAATTTCATATCCTTTTACAAGGCAATCCATGGCTTTATCCTGTTTATTTCCAGTAATATAAAAGATAGCCATAACACCGGGATTAATGAATCCTTTCTTATACAATACCTCGTATTGGTGCAATATTTCTTCATAAGCGGCAAAATAACCTTTCTCTTTGTATGTCATTTCAAATTCATTCCAGGTATCTTCATCAAACTGTCCTGTAGAATATGAATAGACTTGTAAATTAAATTTTTCTGTTTCAAATGCCTTATCGTAATCCTTACAAGGAAAAGCTGCCTGTCCAAGTTGGTTATTGGCTCCAAAGCTTTCCGGATCAATTTCCACCGCTTTTTCAGCTTGAATCATGGCAGTTTCGCAATCATGTGCACATAATAATGCGTATGAATAAGTTATCAGGATCTGAGGATTTAACGGATCCAGCTCGTATGCCAACCGGGCCTGTACTGCTGCTTCATTCGGCCTCTGCAGGATATATAATAAATGTGCATAAAAGATCCTGGAATAAGAATCGTTTGGATTAATGGCTATCGCTTTCAGGAATTCATTTTCAGCTTTTTCCCAGTTCCATTCTGCCAGGTATGCCATCAGGGCATTTAAATAATGAGCATCCGTATGATCCGGGTCCAGTTCAAGCGCTTTATTAAGATTTTTGTAAACCTCCGGGATTGCTATTTCCGGTGACACATAACCCATTTGTGCCAGACCAAGCCAGACCTGTGCCAGTCCGGCATAAAGAGGTGCCCAATTGGGATCCTTCTCTATGGCACTGTTCAAATATTCCCTGGCTTTATTCAACGATTCTTTGCTGAGGTCTCCCCAGTATTGTTGACTCCTTAGATAAGCATCATAAGCCTCCCTGTTAACTGTTCTTGATTGGGCAAGTAATCGCTCCTCTTCAGGAGTCAGGACAATATTTATTTCTTCAGATATCTTTTTTGTTACATCGCTATAGAAATTCAGTATCTGGTCTTTTGCCACCCGGAAATCCTCTACCCAGAGTTGTTTTTCCTCGCCCTTAGATCGGATTACCCCGATTTGTACACAAACAGAGTCTTTTCCAAGAAATGAGATAGCACCCTCAACAGCGGCATCAACCTTTAGCTTTGATGCAATTTGTGTAAGTGACAGATCCGTCCCTTTAAATGAATTGGCAGTAGTTCTGCCTATTACCCTGAGTGCACTAATTTGTTGCATATCAGTAATCAGGGAAGAATGCATCCCCGACACAAAATAATCAAGCGAATCAGCTCCGGTGAAATTGTCAAAGGGAAGGATGATCAGTGATTGAATGGAACCGGTCTTGTTTGTTTTTGTGGAGGTAACCACATTAAAGGTAATCAAAGCTACAATAACCACCAGGCTGATGTAGGTTGCGGCTTTCCAGGCTTTGGAATCGGTTGGCCTTTCGCTACCGGGAACTTCATCCGCCGGTTTTGTTTTTTGAACCCCTTCGGGAGTGATGTCAAAGATCCAGGCAACCACAATGGTAATAAAGCCTCCAAGGATGAGCAAATACAGCACCAGGTCAATGGTCCAGTCGGGGAAGCCCCAGCGGGGGAAAATGATGGTGGATGCTTCCAGAAAAACAAATGCCGATCCTGCATAAACGGCCAGTGACCGGAGGACACTACGTCGTTTTAGTTCTTTCCAGAATTGTGATATTTTGTTGGAATTAGTGGACATATTGGCATTTGGATTATTTAAGTTAAATTGAAACCTATTTTATTTCATTCATTTTTATCTACTGTAGCCTTAGCGAAGGTGGACACTCACTCATTCATTCATTCACTCATTCAATCATTTCTTTTCAAAGGTAAATTCATTTTCTCAACAATGTCGATAAACCTGGGATTGTTGAATAATGGTTCACATAAATATATACCCGTAGCAATATATGGCATATTTGGATCCCGTATTTCATATCCTTTTTCAATCCAGTCCATGGCTTTATCCTGTTGATTCACCATTATATACCTGTATGCCATTTCAACGGGCACAACGTAGCCGTTTTGACTCAATATCTCCATTTGTCGCAAGATTTCTTTATATGCCATTTCAAAACCCTGTTCATTGAAGATGCTGTCAATATCTTTAAGAACAGTGTCTTCCAGGGGCAGAATATATTTTACTGCCTCAAATGCCTTATCGTAATCCCCACAACGAAAAGCCGCCAATTCAATTCCATAATTGGCAAATACGTTTTCCGGATCATTGACCTTTACTTTTTCTAAATAAGACAGGGCAGTTTCACAATCATTCACACCTAATAGTATTGCTGTATAAAATACCGGGATCATAGGATTTAACGGATCCATTTCAAGTGCCAGTTTTCCCTGTGCCAAAGCCTCATCAGGCCTCTGCAGAATACTTAATAACTGTCCGTAAAAGATTCTCGCCATGACATCGCCGGGATTAATGGCCAGTGCTTTTAAAAACTCCTTTTCAGCCTTTACCCAGTCCCATTCTGCCAGGTAAGCCATCAGGGCATTTACATAATGCGCATCAGCAAGATCGGGATCCAGCTCAAGAGCTTTGTCAATGTCTTCGTAGATTTTCGGACCGGTAATTTCCGGTGATTCAAAACCATTTTGTGCGAGTGCCATCCAGATTTGTGCCCGGGCAGAATAGAGAAGTGCCCAATCCGGATTCTTTTCAATGGCAGTGTTCATATATTTCAGGGCTTTTTGCATTGATTCCTCACTACCATCATCCCAGTAATAATTGCCCTTCAAATAGGCATCGTAAGCCTCCGCATTAACTGTTCTGTTCTCAGCCAACATGTCTTCTTCCTGAGGGGTCAGAACTACATTAATTTCTTCAGAAATTTGTTTGGTTACGTCGTTGTAAAAATTTAATATCTGGTCTTTTGCCACCCGGAAATCCTCTACCCAGAGTTGTTTTTCCTCGCCCTTTGATCGGATTACCCCGATTTGTACACAAACAGAGTCTTTTCCAAAAAATGAGATAGCACCCTCAACAGCGGCATCAACCTTTAGCTTTGATGCAATTTGTGTCAGTGACAGATCCGTTCCTTTAAATGAATTGGCAGTAGTTTTGCCTATTACCCTGAGTGCACTAATTTGTTGCATATCAGTAATCAGGGAAGAATGCATACCCGACACAAAATAATCAAGCGAGTCAGCTCCGGTAAAATTGTCAAAGGGAAGGATGATCAGTGATTGAATGGAACCGGGTTTTACCAGCTTGTTCCGGCCTGCCAGGTTCAGCACGACGAGCCCGATAATTACAGCAAAGCTCACATAAGTGGCAATCTTCCAGGCATGGGGTATAACTGTTTTTTCCCCTTCCTGTATTTCACTTAGTGGTTTGGTCTTTTCAATCCCTTCTCCGGTCAGATCATATAACCACGTAATATGATGGAAAGGGGAAATCCCACCGCGAGAATAATAACCACAAAAGTAGCCAGGCTGGAAGGGAGGTTTAACGGGTCTGTTAAGTTATTAACCAGTTCAATAAGTACAAAGGAGGAAGACGCATACACCGTGATCACATGGATGACACGGCGTCTTTTTAATTCCTGCCAGAATTTCGATATTTTATTAGGTTTTTGGGGCATTTTGTTTCAGGGTTTATGTTAAAATGATTCTATTTTTATTTGTTTTTCAGGCAATTGTAAGTTCATATTAATAAGAGCGAATCAATCTCAGGTCCCACCCGGGTAAACAATCAGGGTTTTGGCAATGTTTGTTTTGTTTGGTTGTTCTGTTTGTTTCATAACAGTATAATTTTCAGCTTAGAAAAAAGTATTAAAAGCGATAAAAACCAGAGCAAACTAAATAGTGTTTGTCTTTAAAGTCCGATATCTGCGTTGTTAATCAAATTTCAAATCCTCATCCCGATTTTCGGGACTGCAGTTTAAAATTCTCTCACGCTTTGATCTCAAACTTTATAGCTCAAACACTCGACTTTATGGATACAAACTAAATAGATGAAAGTGATATTTGATAACTGTTAACTGTATATTGTCAATGGTTTAAATTGCTCTACTAATATAGTTAAAAGATTTTAATTATCCTAAATAAATTAACGATGGTCATCATTCTGATCGACAGATAAAGAGAAAGTAAGGCAAGATTTCGTTAATATTGGTGAAAAAATGATTTAATGCAGAACGTAAAAAAGCTTAATTTTGAACCATCGGTTTCCTAAATTGTAATTAAAGTTTTGAAATTTATTAAAAATGAAGAATTATTATTACACCTTACTGGCATTTGCTGTTCTTTCTTTAACCTCCAGTGCCCAACAAGACCTTAAACTAAAATTTAATCACAATGGTGAATTTAAAATTGTTCAGTTTACGGACACCCACATTGATTTCAATAACAATAAGAATTTAAATGTTTATGACATTGTTGAAAAAATAATAAATATAGAATCGCCTGATTTTGTTATTCTTACCGGTGATGTGATTACCCAGAATGATCCTCAGGAAGGGTACCGGAGATTCGCAGATCTTTTTAAAAAGAATGATGTTCCCTGGGCGGTTGTATTTGGAAATCACGATGGAGAAGCAAATGTTCCCAGGGAGCAAATTGCCGCTTATCTCAATAAACTTCCCCTATGTATGAACCGGGATAAGGGTATGGACGATGGGGTTTATGGCAGCTCAAATTTCGTATTGCCCGTTTATGGAAAAAATGAAAAGATCGAAGCTTTATTGTATTGTATGGATTCCAATAGTAACAGTACACTGAAACCTGTTGTTGGTGGCTATGGCTGGTTCGACTTTTCGCAGATTAACTGGTTTCTAAATAAAAGTAAGACATATACACAGACAAACGGTGGGAAACCTTTACCTGCACTTGCCTTTTTTCACATTCCCTTGCCGGAATATACACAGGCCTGGAATAACAGGCTAAACCCACCTTTGGGTGTGAAAAACGAAGACGAATGCAGTCCTGATATCAATACCGGAATGTTTGCCGCAATACTTACTACCGGGGATGTAATGGGTACTTTTGTGGGACACGACCATATTAATGACTATATTGGAGTTTATTACAATATTGCCCTGGCTTATGGCCGGGTAAGTAAAGTAATGCGTAACCCGCAGGAAGATCCGCTGGCAGGTGGGCGTGTGATCGTTTTAAAAGAGGGAGAACGTAAGTTTGAAACCTGGATCCGTGATATGAACGGTAAACGTGAACTGGATTGTACCTGGCCTGATTCTTTTGCAAATACAGGTGCAGAAAAATAGTTCTGGTTCAATTTAAAACAGACTCGGGGAAATCCTGGAGAATTATTTTATACGATGAGATATTTTAAACCTTTATCAGTTATTATATTCTCACTTTTTTTCCTGGCTTGCAATAAAGACAAGGATGATTTGACTACGCTGGTAAATGTCTTTATCGGGACAGACGGTGAGGGTCATACCTATCCGGGGGCAAGTCTTCCTTTTGGAGGGGTACAGCTGAGTCCGGATACCCGTTTGACAGGACAGGCTTCATGCGGAGGTTATTACTATCCGGATTCATCCATAATTGGTTTTTCACATACCCACCTGAACGGGGTGGGTGAGCCTGAATTCAGGGATGTACTTTTTATGCCAGCCACAGGGAAAATCCAGCTTCTTCCCGGTGATGAAAAAAATACTTCTTCCGGTTATCGGTCATCTTACAGGCACAAGGATGAAAAAGCTTCTCCGGGCTATTATTCCGTGCTGCTCAGGGATTATGGCATAAAAGCTGAATTAACTGCCACCCTTCGTTCCGGATTTCATAAATACACTTTTCCGGAATCTGACAGCGCACATATTGTAATTGACCTGGCTCATCCCGGAGGTGCTGAAGATCTTTTTATCAGGAAAGTAAGCAATACCGAAATAGAAGGATTGCGCAGGTCACACGGCTGGGCTTATGATCAGTATGTTTATTTTGTTGCGCGGTTTTCCAAACCTTTTTCTTTCCTTGTTCTGGCGGTGAATGATACACTTCAGGAAAATCTTATGGAAGCAAAAGGAAAGAATGTAAAAGCGATCATTAATTATCAGACCAGTGAGGGGGAGGAAATATTGGTGAAAGTTGGAATTTCAGCGGTAAGCACTGAGGGAGCCGGAAAAAATCTGGAAGCAGAAATACCGGACTGGAATTTTAATGAAATAGTGAAGGCTGCAAAAAATGCATGGAATAAGGAGCTGAGCAAAATTGAAATAAAAGGTGGAACGGAAGAACAACGGGCAGTTTTTTATACATCAATGTATCATGCATCTTTAAGCCCTGATATTTTTATGGATACGGATGGCAAATACAGAGGAATTGACCGGAAAATTCATACAGCCAAAGGTTTTACGAACTACACGGTTTTTTCATTATGGGATACATTTCGGGCATTACACCCTTTGTTTACGATTATAAATCAGGAGAAGACTGTTGATTTTATCCGGTCGCTTCTTCAAAAATATGACGATGGTGGCCGGTTGCCCATGTGGCCGCTGGTCGGAAACTATACTGATGATATGCTGGGTTACCATGCGGTTCCTGTGATTGCAGATGCTTATGTGAAGGGTATCCGAAACTATGATGTGAAAAAAGCTTATAAGGCTGTAAAACACAGTGCGGAGCTGGATAAACTGGGATTGAAATATTATAAGAAAACCGGATACCTTCCATATGACAGACAGGGAGAATCCGTGTCCAAAACCCTTGAGTATTGTTATGATGACTGGTGTATTTCCCAAATGGCAAAAGACCTGGGAACAAAAGATGATTACCTGCGATATCAACAAAGGGCTCATTTTTATGCAAATGTTTTTGACGAATCTACGGGGTTCATGCGGGGAAAGAGCTTTGACTGGAGGTGGCTGGAGCCTTTTGATCCTCTGAAAAACTCAGCATACTCCGAAGGAAATGCCTATCAGTATATGTTTGTCCCCCATGATGTGGATGGCCTCATGCACCTGATGGGAGGGGAAAAACAGTTTTCCAAATGGCTTGACGTATTGTTTAGCCTGGAATCTGAAGACAATCAGGGAAGAAACATCGGGCAGTACTGGCACGGGAATGAACCGGGTCATCACTTGCCCTTTATGTATGATTATACGGGCGAAGCATGGAAAACCCAGGCGCTTGTCCGTCAGATCCTCACTGAGCAGTATGCCAATACACCGGATGGCCTTGCCGGAAATGAAGACTGCGGACAGATGTCGGCCTGGTATATTCTGAGTTCCCTGGGTTTTTATCCGGTGGCACCGGGTCAGAATATATATGCCATTGGCACACCATTGTTTGATGAAGCTGTGATTCACCTGGAAAACGGAAAAGATTTTACAGTTAAGGCAAAAAATATTTCACCAGCGAATTTATATATTCAGTCAGCCACACTAAATGGGAAGCTTTATCCCAAATCTTTCTTGCGTCATGAAGATATTATGAATGGCCCGGAGCTGGTGTTTGAGATGGGGCCGGAGCCAAATGAATCATGGGGTACAAAAAAAGACGACCGGCCCTGGTCCGAAAACGGAGAATCCCCGGTTTCCCTGCCGTATATCAAATCGGGAAGCCGCTTATTTTTGCATTCTGCGGAAGTTAGCCTGGCCTGTGATACAAAAGATGCAGAAATTCGTTATACACTTGATGGTTCCCTTCCTACGGAAGAATCCTTATTATACTCCGGCCCTTTCAGGATCAGTAAATCATGCCTTTTAAGCATGAAGGCTTTCCATAAAGGATTAGAATCCAGCATTCCGGTTAACGTTGATTTCAGAAAAGCAGATTTCAAAAAACCTGTAAAAACGATCCGGTTAAAACCAGGCCTGCACTACGATTATTTCCAGCGGTTTTTTGTTACAACCGATGATCTGGACACTGCAATTCCTGTCCGGTCGGGGGTAGTGGATAAATTTACGATCAGTCATGCCGGGAAGGATAGTTATTTTGGTTTCAGGTACGCCGGATTTTTAAAAGTTCCAAAAGATGGTATTTATACTTTTTACCTGGAGTCAAACGACGGGAGCCGGTTATTTATTGATGAAAATGAGCTAATTGAAAATGATGCCAACCACGGTGCCGTTGAGGAACCGGAGAGCATTGCCCTGAAGGCGGGTTATCATAAAATTCTGGTGAAGTATTTTCAGTGTGGTGGTGGAAAGAAATTGAAAGTCAGCTGGGAAGGACCCGGTTTTTCCAAAAAAGAAATACAAAGTAAGTATTTGTTCTATAATCCGGATGATAAATAATAAAATCATAAGCAAAACAATATGTTATTTTTCAATCAAAAATTCCATGGATCTGTAATTTTCTTCAGCAGCCTGCTACTTGTGTCTTCCGTGCTTTTTGCTCAGGAAAATCTGACAAAATATCAGAATAATGTTTTCATTACAAACTGGGCTGTTTGTGGTCCTTTCCCTAATGGTAACGGGAAAAATATTGATACGGATTTTCTGAAAAATGCAGGAGGGGAAAGTAACATTGAACTGAAACCGGGTATGGAACATCCTAGTGAGGCTGTATCTTCAGGAAAGGTTGGCTGGATTTCTGTAAAGGCTGACAAATCAGGCAAACTGGATATTAAGAAATATTTAACTCCCAATCAGAAGAATATTGCTTATTGTGCTGCCATTATTGAATGTGCGGATATTACCCCTGCCATATTGAAACTGGGTAGTAATGACCGGCTTAAAGTATGGCTAAATGGTAAGCTGGTACACGTTTTTTCACAGCCCCGGGCCGGAGGGCCGGATACGGATCAGCTTCCGGTGGAGTTAAAAAAAGGGAAGAACCTTTTGTTGGCAAAAGTGGATAATGAAGGCGGAAACTGGTGGCTGTACGCCCGTTTTGATAAACTGGAATCCATCGACGGAAAAGTATTTATGACGAAACCCAGGGTGAGTACCGTACCTGAAAAATTAATGGATGGAAGGATAGCAGATGTTTTTAATATCATGCTGTACAATACTTCTCAAACTCCCTCCGGGCCGGTCACACTTAAAGTGAAAGCAGAGAAAAACAGGCCTGAGAAAACGCTTGTTATTCCCTTTATAGAACCCGGTGATTACCAATGGTATACCTTGGAATCTCCGATAAATAAATTAAAGGATGAAAGTGTTTTGCATGCTGAAATAATTGCCTCAAGCGGTAAAAGTTCAAAGAACTTTAAGTTAGAATCTATACGTGGCAGATTTTTGGATGGCAAAGTTTATTTTGTTCAGGGTTTTCATGTAGATCCCGTATGGAGAGACAGTCAGTCAGGTTACCAGGCACTCACATTTTCGAACTTTACGCAGCATTTGAATGCCGTTCAGGCTGATTCTGCATTTGGACTGTTTGTAAGTGAGATCCCTTACCTGAAAGCATATTATGACGAACATCCGCAGGCCAGAGAATTTATCCGGAAATATGTGAAAGAGGGCAGGATAGAAACCGGGGGAAGCTACAATCAACCCAATGAAACGACCATTTCCGGTGAGGCCTTTATCAGGAACATTCTGTATGGCAGGTTGTTTCATGAAAATGTACTGGGCGATTATCCCCGGGTATATGCACCCTGGGATGTTTTCGGGCATATCATTCAGCTGCCACAGATCCTTACTAAATCAGAATTTATTGGCACAACATGGGAGAGGGGGAATTACCGTTCACCTTTTGTCCGTGTACCTGATGTTCCGGATCTTTATCGGTCTATGTCGCCCGATGGTTCCATTATTCTTAACCGGAAAGTCAGTTATGGTTTTAACGGACCACAGACAGGCCAATTCCAGGATGTTGATTTACAGACAAGGAAACTCATGTATAACAACCTGCTGGAGCAACAGGAACAAATTGCCGGTTTGAAATCAGATTTCAGACTGAATGCAACCGACGAAAAGGCTCCCACCACCTGGGTCGTTGGACGTAGCAGTGAATTCAGCTTTTATATTCCGGAAGTTAGCCTGCAGGCTGATGGGGCGGAACAGTATTTTCTGAATGTGCAGAATCAGCTGGATAATCAGGAAGTGGACATTCCCGTCCTTACCCGGGATGTCTCCCAGTACAATGAGGGTTGTGAATTATCCCGTTTCGACCTGAAACTGGGGAACCGTTTAGCCGAGAATACACTTATTTCTGCTGAAAAATTTTCCACCATTGCCAACCTTATGGGCTTTGAGTATCCTGCAGCAAGTCTGGATAAAGCATGGAGGCAGATTCTTTTTGGTCAGCATCACGATGGAATTACCGGCTGCGGGGCAGATGTACCTTACCTCGATTTAGCGGAAGCCTATCATGAAGCCCTGGAACTTGGATGGAATGCTTTGCATCAGTCACTGGAATCTGTTTCTGATATGGTGGCTACAAATACGGGACAGGGGATTCCCCTGATTGTATTTAATCCTCTTAACTGGGACAGGACAGGCGTAGTTAAAACACAAATTCATTTCACAGATGGCCTTGAAGGTTTCAGTATTCTGGACCAGAATGAAAGGATAACTAATTATACGATTGAAAATCAAGAAGAAAAGAATGGAAAGATTTTGAATGCAGATATTACTTTTATTGCTGCCGGGGTGCCATCAATTGGATACAAAACGTACTGGCTTATTCCCTCAAAAGAAAAACCTGCAGGCTCAGGCCTGAAAGATTCAGGTACAAATGTAATTGAGAATGAATCTTATAAACTCACGGTAGATAAAAATGCCGGTGGTGGCATTACAAGCCTGATAGAAAAAAAATCAGGACGGGAATTTATTAAATCAAAAACAGGTCATCCCGGCAATGAATTGATATTGCTTAAGGAGGGTAGTGGTTTTGAACCGGCCTGGCGATTTCTTACAACTGGTGAAAAGAGTTTCTCACACGACAAAACAAGCAGGATAGAAGTCTATGAAAATCCGGTTTATAAGAAAATAATAATTACCGGGGAAATGGACCGCATGGAAAAACGGGTGCAGGAGATCATAATGTATAATGATCTGGAACGCATTGATTTCAGGACTTTTCTCGTGGGTTATGAAGGTCTGAAAGGTAAGAACATTACTGAAAACGATGAAAGGGAAAGAAGAAATGACCGGGATTTTTACTGCATTGGTTTTCCTACTGATTTGGATGGGGGAGTACCTGTACTGGAAGATCGTTTTGCTACCAAAACTTACTATCAAAGCAAAGAATATCTTGCATATAACAGTACAAATACCGAATGGACCAGCCATCATTCCATGAATTCCTGCTACCAATGGATAGATTACAGTAATTCGGTAAAAGTGAATTTTGGAGAGGCCGGAAGCATAGCTTTGGGCCCTGTTGAAGTTTTAACAAACCATTCCAGGGAGATCAGGAAATCGGGTTTCCGGTTGATTGAGGCCCTGGCAAAAAAAGGCATCACAGCCACACCCTCTTTTGATGATGTAGTAAGAGATTATGATATTCAGTACCGCAGGTTTAGTTTTTCCCTGAGTGTTGAAGGTGAAAATGAATATAACAATAAGTTACTCCGCCGGCTGAGCAAAGAACAACAAAGAAGTTTTAATAAACAACTCAGGGAGAATACTTACGCATATCTTTTTACCTATGATAACCAAATAGATGGAAGCTGGTTTGACCTTCCTGTTTTGATGATAGTTGGCCGGGATGAAAAGTCTCTTATTTCAGCCGTAGGGAAAATTGTGGATGAATTGAGTGAAAGCCCGGAACTGAATTTCCCGTCTTCTGCTTGTTATGCTGAAATAAAAACCAGCGTACCGGATTATGGCCTGGCAATTATCAACCGGGGTAATATGCCGGTGAGTGTGGAGCCTGACGGAACTATGGTTCTTTCTTTAATGCACACAGTCCCCTGGCAGTCTCCATTACTCAACTGGACCCATGATTTTCCTGAACGGAAAACCCATGTATTTGAGTATGCTCTGGTTCCGCACCGGGGAAACTGGCGCCAGGCAGGGTTGGTGAAAAGCGGGTACGAATTCAATAACCCCCTGATTGCCATTCAGACAGATATTCATGATGGTAAGTATCCTCCAGAACATTCGTTTTTCTCAACTTCTGATGAGAATATTGTTGTAAGCTCATTAAAACCTAAAACAAATGGAAATGAGGCATTCAAAGCAAAAACAGCTACCGATGCCTCAAACGGCGTGATCCTTCGTTTGTATGAACCGCTGGGCCGGAGTGAGGAGATTTCAATACGATCCGGTTTTCCAATAGAAAAAGCTGAAAAGGTGAACCTAATGGAACGTAAACCGGAAGAAGTTACATTTACACATGAGACCGTTAAAGCAGAAATTGGTCCGAATGCCATAGAGACCTTTTCCCTGTCACTTGAAACAGCTAAAAAATTGAAGGACACTCCAAAAGAAGAAAAACCATCAGTTTATGCTTCATACTGGCAACACAACGAAGGGGCAGCTCCTTCAGGCTACTTACCTGTGAGTGTAAAAATACTCGGAAAATTAGAATCTTTCGGAGTTAGCACATTCCCTGAAAATGTGCAACAGATTGAAATTGCGGTGG
Organism: Bacteroidales bacterium; assembly: GCA_024763075.1. Taxonomy (GTDB): domain Bacteria; phylum Bacteroidota; class Bacteroidia; order Bacteroidales; family VadinHA17; genus JANTGF01. Next base: position 20,192 of record JANTGF010000020.1, read on the forward strand.
TAAATGACTTTACCGATTCATCTGTTTCCGGTAAATTGATAATTGAAACACCACCCGGACTCCGCGTGGTACCTGCAGAAATTGAATATACTGTAGAAGCTAATAGTGAAAGCTTTTATAAGGTTGCCATTATCCCGGAAAATACTACTTCAGAACCGGGTTTTATTGTGGCAACTATTGAGCATGACGGTAAAAAAATATATGATGTATTAGAGTACAATTTGCCTGAAAAAAGCTTTGGACATAATTCTTTAAAGGACATCTCAGTACCTGGTCTAAAATGGAAGATAAATGAAAATAAAGGTAAAATTGAAATGGTCATCTCAAATCCCTTTGCACAGTCAGTGAAAGGCAGTATTTCAATTATAGGGCCGGTAGAAACATGGGGCATGGAGGTAGTGAATCCGGCGTGTCTGACTGATGTTTACCCATGGAAACAAATATTTGAAGTGCCGGCTTTGGGAACCCGAAAACTTTACTTTAAAGTAACATCCGAAAAAGGCAAAAGCCTGAAGAAAAATGAAATCTGGCTGGTTGCAAAACTGGCTTATTATGGATATTTGGATTATAAACCTGTAATGGGTGATCTTGTGATTAAAGATAAATAGATGAGGGACGTCCTTTATTCCTGTCAGAAATGGTTTTCCGGAATAAGGTAGAACAATGCATGTATAAAGTAAAATGCAATATTAACTTTAAAGATTTAAATACTCAGGAATATAAAATAATATGAAATTTTCAAAACATCAGCCTTATCTGATCCTTGCTACAACCATTGCTGTTTTCCATCTGTTTCTTACATCCTGTACAAAAACAGATACAAAGGATTTAACCCGGTATGTTGATCCATTTATCGGAACCGGCGGACATGGCCACACCTTCCCGGGTGCTACATTACCCTTTGGAATGGTCCAGCTAAGCCCTGATACACGAATGGAAAACTGGGACGGTTCCTCCGGTTATCATTATTCAGATAAAACTATTATGGGGTTCAGTCATACCCATTTAAGTGGTACGGGTGCCCCTGAATATTGCGATATCCTGCTGATGCCAACAGTGGGCAAGGTCCGGATGCTTGTGGGCGATGAAAATAATTCCAAAACGGGTTACCGCTCTTCATTTAGCCATGAGAATGAATCCGCTTCCCCTGGATATTACAATGTTTTACTTGATGACTACAATGTAAAAGTTGAACTGACCGCTACTGCCAGGGCGGGTTTTCATCAATACACTTTCCCGGCGTCAGAGGAAGCAAACATCATTATTGATCTGAAAAACCGTGACAGGGTGATTAACGCCGGAATCAATATTCTAAGTGATACTGAAATCTCCGGATTCAGGCGTTCCACCCGCTGGGTAAAAGACCAGCATGTTTATTTTTATGCGATATTTTCGAAATCGTTTAAAAATTCAGGAATTGCTATAAATGATACCCTTATTGAGGGAATTAAGGAGGCAAAGGGGAAAAACATTAAAGCTTTTGTAAGATTCGGTACAAAGCAAAAGGAAAAAATCCTTGTGAAAGTCGGTATATCAGCTGTAAGTATAGCAAATGCAAAAATGAACCTGGAGGCGGAAATTAAGGCATGGGACTTTAAAAAGATCAGAGAACAGGCAAACGAAGCATGGAATAAGCATTTATCCAGTATTGAAATTGAAGGAGGGACGGAAAAGCAAAGGCGTATTTTTTACACTGCATTGTATCATACAGCCATGGAACCGAATATTTTCAATGATGTGGATGGCAGTTATCGCGGAGTAGATTTGAAAGTTCATAATGCCGAAGGATTTACCCGTTATACGGTTTTCTCCCTGTGGGATGTATTTAGGGCAGAAATGCCTTTATACACAATTCTGGAACCTTCCCGAATGAATGATTTCATAAAAACCTTTTTGGCTATCTACAAGAACGGGGGAAGGCTGCCCCACTGGGAGATCTGGGGCAGTCATTCCGGTTCCATGATTGGCCATCATTCACTTCCGGTGATTCTGGATGCCTACAACAAGGGGATACGGGATTATGATGTAAACCTAGCATATGAAGCGATGAAGAATCAGGTGGATCATACCGGATATTATTCACGAATGGGATATATTCCTGCGGATAAAAGCAGTGGTTCTGTCTCTGTAGTGATGGAATATGCTTATAATGACTGGTGTGTGGCAGAAATGGCAAAAAACCTGGGAAACCATGATGATTATGTTACCTATCAGCAAAGAGCTCAGTTTTATCGAAACTTATATGACAGGAAAACCGGATTTATGCGACCCAAAAATGCAGATCGCAATTGGGTTGAACCTTTTGATCCGGCGCAGGGGAGTGAACATTTTGTGGAAGGTAATTCTTATCAGTACAGCCTCTTTGCTCCACATGATATTTCCGGACTGATCAAACTAATGGGTGGGGAAAAGAGTTTTGAAGCATGGCTGGATAAACTTTTCACCACACAATCTGAATATGATGCTAAAGTTAAAGATGCCAGTGGTTTGATCGGTCAATATGCCCATGGAAATGAACCCAGTCATCACATGGCCTATCTTTACAATTATGTGGGTGCGGCACCTAAAACCCAGAAGATGGTCCGGCTGATACTTGATACCATGTATGATGATAAACCCGACGGACTGAAGGGGAATGAGGATTGCGGGCAAATGTCGGCATGGTATATCCTGAGTTCCATGGGTTTTTATTCTGTAAACCCGGGAGATGCAAAATATGTAATCGGATCACCTCTGTTTGATAAGGTTGTTATTCACCTTGAAAACGGAAATCAATTCACCATTGAAGACAGTAATGTAACTGAACAGAATATTTATATTCAGTCCACAAGTCTGAACGGAAAGCCCTACACAAAATCATGGTTCCCTCATGAAGTAATTACGAAAGGGGGTGCTTTTGTATTTGAAATGGGCTCAAAACCTAATTTTAACTGGGGCACTTCCAATGCAGACAGACCTTTCACTCCGGATATGCAACCTGCCGTGTCTATGCCTTACATAGTGAGTCCTGATAATAAATTCCTGGGGAAAATAAAAATTAAGTTGAGATGTGATACAAAAGGATCTCAGATTTATTATACAACAGACGGGAGTGAGCCGGATGAGAATTCAAATCTTTATTCCCGGCCTTTTGAACTGAGGAAAACCACTACTCTGAAATTCAGGGCATACAATAAAGGTTTGCTGCCCAGTCTTGTGGTTAGTGAAAGAATAAATAAACTGAAATATGAAAAATTCAAAAATTATACAGGAGTTCCCATGGAACCCGGATTGAGATACAAGTATTACGAAGGAAATGTAATGTTTGTGAAAGAGTTAATGGCTCTTCAACCGGTAGAAACAGGCATTATTTCTCATTTTACCATTGAGAACAGGAAAAAGGACAGTTATTTTGGATATGAATACAGTGGGTTTATCCATATTCCCAAAGATGGTGCTTATACGTTTTACAATAAAACGAATGATGGAAGTATTCTTTATCTTGATGGAAAAGAGTTTATAAATACGGACGGTGGTCATCCTGCTCATGAGGTTTTCCGGACCATAGCCCTGAGAAAAGGCGTCTATAAAATAGATCAGAAATATTTTCAGATGGGTGGCGGATTTATGAATCAGGTTAGCTGGAAAGGGCCTGGCATTGAGAAGTCAGAAGTACCCGCTTCAGTTTTATACCACAGGATTGAATAACATTGTCGCATGTTGAGTCCCGTCAGGGACTAAATATTTATAGCAGTGGGCTTCAGCCCACGGTTAGGATAAAATGAATGCCATGGACTTTGGCGGGATTTTTGATTTTATTGTTTAAAAATCGTGACAAAGTCAGATATTATATAACTAAAGTTTTGCAGGTAAAATAGATGGAGATAATATATTGTAATTTAGCTTATTAAACTATGAGAATCCTTTGTGATACCCTCGTATCCCTGGTGGGTAAAACTGTTTTTTATCACGAATGAACACTAAGAAAAGCACGAAGGTACACAAAATAAAATATTAAAAAATGGAAGACCATGTAACTAATCAACCTGGATCTACAATATTATTTTATCGCATAACTTACTTAATATCAGCCAATAAGCCTTAGGTGTGAAACATTAGTAACTAATAAACAAATAAATAATGTGTATTAATTGTGTTAAGCCATGATTGCTGAGATAATAAATTTAAAGGAGTAGTTACAAAAGGATATGTATATTTGGATCAGTACCGATAGTTTCGTTGATTATATAGTGCGGTGGCATGAAAATTTGGCCCGGGCCAGTGATGGGATGTGGGGGGCAGGATTAAATTTTCTTGATTTTTTTGTTTACTTTTTTCATCAAGGAAAAAAGTAAAAGCCTGTCCGGCTGGAGGACGAAAAAAGTTAATTGATTAAATCTTATCGTTGTAATCAATATATTTTTACGAATATAGCATAATCATATACTTAAATAAGAACATCCCTGACGAACAATTTCGTAATATAGGAAAATGATTAAAAATGCTTTGAGCAAAATATTTGTAACCGGGTTCGTAAGTGCCCTTAAAAACGAAGAAATAAAAACTGTTTTGATGGGATATTTGATGGCGGAGACGAAATTCATGACAAAACTAACAGTTAGATTATCAATAAAATACAAACTTATAAACTTATGAAATTTTTTTCCGCAGTACTATTATTCATTTTATCCGGCAACATCATTCTTGCTCAGGGAACTTTACAAGGCGAACTTATATTCCCGTTCCAAAAACAACATGTCCATGCCAGCAGCATCGTTGAACTTCCAAACGGAGATTTATTAACCTGCTGGTTCCAGGGAAGCGGGGAACGAAAAGCAAATGACGTGGTGATCAACGGATCCCGGTTGAAAAAAGGCGATTCGAAATGGAGCAAACCTTTCCTGATGGCAGATACACCCGGGCAACCCGATTGTAACCCGGTTTTATTCCTGAATAGTACCGGTAAACTATTTTTGGTATGGATTGTGGTAAGGGCCAATCGCTGGGAAACCTCCGTACTGAAAGTAAAAACCACAGAAAATTATAATGAGGAAGGTCCTCCCGACTGGGAATGGCAGGATTTGATCCTGATGAAACCGGGAGAGGAATTTGCAGCCAGAGTGAAAGATCAGTTTAGAAAATATGGCAGGGAAGACCTCGCATGGGCGGAATATGCCCTGCCTTATGAAGAAATGCTGATAGAGGCTGCAAAAGACCCGAAAAAGAGGGAAACCGGCTGGATGACACGTACTCACCCGACTGTTCTGGACAATGGAAAAATTCTTCTACCCCTATACTCCGACGGTTTTAATTTTGGACTGATTGCCATATCCGAAGACGATGGAATAACCTGGAAATGCAGTCTTCCCATTGTGGGCCGTGGATTAAACCAACCAAGCCTGATCGTGCGGAAAGACGGATCAATAGATGCCTGGATGCGGGACGACGGAGATGAACCAGGCCGGATTATGATCAGCCATTCACAGGATGAAGCTTATTCATGGACTTACGGTCAAAAATCCGACATTCCCAACCCCGGGGCCAGTATTGAAATTCTTAAGCTTAAAAATGGTCATTGGCTTTTGATTTATAACGATGTGGATGACGGAAGGTACAGTCTGGCTGCTGCCATTTCAGATGATGAAGGAAAATCATGGAAATGGAAGAAAAAGCTGGAAAATAAAAAGGACGGAAATTTCTCCTATCCTTCGGTTATACAGGCAAAGGATGGAAGAATACATGTAACTTATTCCTACCGTTTACCTGGTGAGAAGAAATCGATTAAACATGTGAGTTTTATGGAAAAATGGATTACAGATAATTGAAGATTTATTGTATATACCATATTATTAGTAGCTTGGTGAATATTGTAAAAATTTTTGAACCTCATTTGTGAAAAAATTGTTTTGATGAAGCATATAAGATTAAAAAATAGCCTGCTTATTTTAACAGCTTTCATCTTTTTGTCAGGCTGTACCAATAGTAAAGACGCAGAACCTGGAAAAGAAATAGTGTTAAAACTGGAACCCGGAGAAGGAAATCCCCGCAACAGTGAGGGGGACTTTGTTCAATTAAAGGATGGCCGGATACTATTTATTTATTCTCATTTTACAGAGGGTACAGGGGACAATGCCGGTGCATACCTGGCAGGTAGGTTTTCTCAGGACTATGGGAAAACCTGGAGTGATAAAGATGCGATGGTCATTCCGAACGAAGGAGGCATGAATGTGATGTCCGTTTCACTGATTCGCCTTGTTGACGGAAGAATTGCCTTGTTTTATCTTCGGAAGAATTCGGAGTCAGATTGCATTCCCCTGATGCGTACTTCAAGCGATGAAGCAAAAACATGGAGCGCTCCGGTAGTGTGTATTAATGAGCCTGGTTATTACGTAATGAACAATGACAGAGTGGTTCAACTAAAAAGTGGAAGGATTATTCTGCCTGTGGCTCTCCACAATACTCCGGATGCTGAAAGCTGGTTTAACGGGCGTTTGATGTGTTATTATTCGGATGATGACGGAAAAACATGGCAAAAAGGGGAGGAGGTGGACAATCGGGAAAATGTCACATCCCAGGAGCCAGGATTAATACAATTAAAGGATGGAAAAGTCATGCTTTTCTGCCGTACGAATGCCGGAGTTCAGTATTTTTCATTTTCTGAAGATGAAGGGGAAACATGGACTGATCTTCAACCCGGAAACATTAAATCCCCGCTTTCTCCTGCTTCCATTGAGAGAATTCCAAAAACAGGTGATCTTCTGCTGGTTTGGAACAATAATTATAAAAAAGGAAGGGACGGAGGTAAACGGACTCCCTTCAATATTGCGGTTTCAGAAGATGAAGGCAAAACCTGGGGAAAAATAAAGGCCATAGAAAGCAATCCTGCCGGCTGGTATTGTTATACGGCCATTGAGTTTGTCGGAGATCATGTATTGCTGGGACATTGTGCCGGCAATACAAGGGTTCAAAGCGGACTTGCAACAACACATATTACAAGATTAAGTCTGGACTGGATTTACAGTGAAGCTACCTCTGATCCTTATGTTGCACTGGACAGTACCGGTGTGGTAAAACTGGCATGCAAGGATAAGGCTGCACAAATTCGTTATACACTGGACGGAACCCTCCCGACTCTAGCTGCTGGTATGGTTTATAAAACTCCCATTAAAATTGCACATCCTGTGACTCTGCTCATGCAGGCCTTTCAGCCGGGAAAATCATCCAGTCAGCTAATATCCCTTAATATTGGAGTCAATACTTTTCAGCCGGCTATGATATTAAAAGAAGATATCCAATCCGGATTGTTTTACAGATATTATGAAGGTGAATTTCATTCGACTGAGAATATTGAAAAGAATTCGTTGATTGAAACAGGCATCATTCCAGAATTTTCTATTAAAAAAACACTCCATGATCAAAATTTTGCTTATATCTTTGAAGGATATATTAAAATTCCCAAAGATGGTCAATATACATTTTCTCTGGAATCAAATGACGGGAGCGTATTGTTATTGAATGATCATCTGTTAATTGATAACGACGGAGCTCATGGAGTTTATGAAGAACAATCTTCCACTTCTCTGCAGGCCGGGATGCATAAAATCAGGCTTAAATATTTTCAGCTGGGAGGAAAAAGCCTTTTGACACTCAAATGGGAAGGCCCGGGAATACCAAAACAGGAAATTCCCATGGACATTTTATTTCATTAATAAAGTTCGGAAAAATTCAGTTTTCCTGGCAAAACCCTGCTACCGCGCGAATCCTTCGCGTGGTAATCTTTACATACCACACGCGGGATTGTCCGGAGACGAATCAAGGTGTTACAACTGAAAAACTTTTTCATTCCGGCGCTGCATAGCATTATTCTTTTACCAGGCATTTCATTGCGCCGGGTTTTTCGTGTTTAATCATATACCCAGGATATCGCGCGAATCCTTTCGCGTGATACCATAAACCATGCATAATAATTATTTTATTAAATAGTCATTTTCCATTTAAAATTATCCACAAACCCAGGCAAACCACGTATCAATTCCCCTCCTTTTTTCAAGGAGGGGTGTCATGACGTACTCTGTCATGACGGGGAGGTACAGCCTGCGCGCAGGCCAGTTATCCCACCCACCACCGCTACAGAGCGAAGGATTCATGTGGTATTGTTCCACATACCACACACTGGATTGTCCGGAGACGAATCCAGGTGTTACAACTGAAAAACTTTTTCATTCCGGCGCTATATAGCATTATTCTTTTGCCGGGCATTTCATTGCGCCGGGTTTTTCGTGTTTGATCATATAACCCCCGACTTGAAAGTCGGGGCAAAATTATTGCGCCCTTACAGGGCTGGAAGAAGAATTTTGCCTGATCATATACCCAGGATATCGCGCGAATCCTTTCGCGTGATACCATAAACCATAAATAATAATTATTTTATTAAATAGTCATTTTCCATTTAAAATTATCCACAAACCCAGGCAAACCACGTACCAATTCCCCTCCTCGCTGAGGAGGGGTGTCATGACGTACTCTGTCATGACGGGGAGGTCCCGCCCGTGCGTAGGCCAGATTTCGCCGCTACAGCCAGAACCCTTCGCGTGGTATTGCTGTAAGGAAACCATGTAAAATTGTGAAAATAATTGTAGCAAACTCAGGAATGGTTTATTAGCTTTGACCTCTGTAAATATTTTAATAAGCAATTAATTAAAACATTTAAAATTATGGAAAAATATCCAACCCGGGCCGGATCTGTAACACGGCATTTTAAACTGTTTATTTTCCTTTTCCTGCTTGCCTGCTCAAATCCATCGTCAACGGCAAGGCTTGATAAAATCCTTGAACATTTTCATGATGCAAAAGGAGATTATGTGATGGTTGCCGCGCATCGTGCTGCACACAACGGATATCCTGAAAATTCACTGTCTGCCATTCGTCATGCCATTGAATTGGGTGTGGATATTGTGGAAGTTGATGTGAGAACCACCAAAGATGGCATTTCCGTTTTGATGCATGACAGCTCTGTTGACCGCACAACAAATGGTAGCGGAAAAGTGAAGGATTTCACCCTGGAAGAACTTAAATCCTTAAAACTTAAACTGAGGGATGGTATGGTAACGGATGAACAGATCCCAACTTTTGAGGAGGCTCTTAAAGTGATATACGGCAACATAATGGCTGATCTTGACCTTAAAACAGGCATGCTGAAACCCCTTGTGAATGATGTGAAAAAAACAAAAACCTCAAAACAGGTGTTTTATTTTGATAATGACTATGATGCATTAATGGAAGTACGGGAAATGGATCCGTCTTCTATGTTTATGCCACGTGCCTATTCCTATGAGATGGCTGATTCGGCTTTAAAGATTTTCCATCCACAGGTTGTTCATATCGATCCTTCGTTTTATACAAAAGAAGTTACAGAGCTGATCCGTAGCAATAATGCAAGGGTCTGGATCAATGCCCTGGGAGAAACCGATGCGATGATCCGGAAAGACAATGTTGAAAAAGCTATGAATGACCTGCTTCGGTATAAAGCCAATATAATTCAAACAGATGAACCGGAATTAATTTTGAAATATCTGAGATCAAAAGGGCTGCATGATTAATCCTATATTCTAAATAAATGGCTTTTTATTAAATTCAGTATGAACAAAACTTAAAATTCAAAATGAAATCTGCCTCTTCAAAATACCTTAAATCTAAGCAATTCAGACTTTTTTGGTACTCCATATTTTCTTTATTGGCTTTTGTTGTTCCCGGATGCATATCCACTCCTGATACATCTTCCAATCTGGAATACATTGACCCCTATATCGGGGGAGTTGGTCATCTGCTTCAACCCACAAGGCCCACTGTACAAATTCCAAATCAGATGATCAGGATGCACCCAAAACGCGCGGATTTTCTGGATGATCAGATCAGCTTTTTTCCGCTGACAATGATCTCTCACCGGCAGGGAGAACTCTTTGGTGTAATGCCATACGCTTGTTCGGTAGATGATAAAACCTGGAAAAAACGGCAAATGTATGATCATGACCTTGAAACGGTTCGTCCCTGGTATTTTTCAAGCTTTTTTGTGGAAAGTGATATCAGAACAGAGTTCATTCCGGGAAAAAAAATCGGATTTTTTAGATTTACCTTTCCGGAGGACAGTAAGAAACTGATAAAACTTCAGATAAACCAGGAAGGTGAATGGAAGGTAATTTTTAATTCTCAGGCGGATGATTCAAAACAGGGCATACCGGAAACAGACCAATTGATAAAGGGTGGAACTCTGCCCGGTAATGCTGTCCAGGGTACAGAGATTTTTTATGGGATGAAAGCTTATGTTTACGGAGAATTCAACAGAACAGGCAGAGCCGTTTTGAATGAACAGATACGGGTCAATAAAAGGAGAAATACAAGCCATAAAGAACCGGTTGTATTATTTGAGTTTCCGGAAAATAACGGAGCTATTGATTTTAAATATACAATATCTTTCATCAGTCCTGAACAGGCAAAAATAAACCTTCAGAATGAATTACCGGACTGGAACTTTGAGAATTTGAAGGAAAAAGGGGAGAAGACCTGGCAGGAAAAGGTGGATCAGATTCAGGTGAAAGGTGGAACAGAGGCCCAACGCAGAACTTTTTTTACTTCCCTGTACCGTACTTACGAACGTATGGTGGATATTACAGAAGATGGAAAGTATTACAGTGCTTACGATCATAAAGTGCATCAAACCGGGCGTGACTTTTATGTAGATGACTGGGTATGGGATACTTACCTGGCACAACATCCGCTTCGCATGATACTGAACCCGGAACAGGAAGCAGACATGCTGCAATCTTATGTTAACATGTATAAACAGTCCGGCTGGATGCCGCAGTTTCCTTTACTCTATATAGACAATCCTGCCATGCACGGCTTCCACTCTACCATTGTTTTTCTGGATGCCTACAGAAAAGGAATTCGCAACTTTGATGTGGAAAAAGCCTATGAGGGGATGAGAAAAAACGCCACAGATGCTACCATGCTACCCTGGCGGAACGGACCCAGAACCGTACTGGATATTTTCTACCGTGAGAACGGTTTTTTTCCTGCTCTTGACCCGGGTGAAAAGGAGACCGTGAAACAGGTTCATAGCTTTGAAAAACGTCAAAGTGTGGCAATAACGATTGCTCACAGTTACGATGACTGGGCACTGGCAGAAATGGCTAAGGAGCTGGGAAAAACGGAGGATTTTAACTACTTCATTGAACAATCTAAAAACTATCGAAACTTGTACCAGCCGGGTAATAAGCTCTTTATGCCGAAAAATAGAAAAGGAGAATTTATCGATATTGATCCTAAATTTGACGGGGGCCCGGGCGGGCGTGATTATTACGATGAAAACAACGGATACACCTATGCCTGGCAGGGGCAGCATGACATTCAGGGACTGATTAAGCTGAAAGGCGGACCACAAGAATTTACAAAAGAACTTGACCAGCTATTTCGCGAGGGACTGGGAAGGACAAAGTACCAGTACTGGGCAAAATTTCCGGATGCCACGGGCATGGTTGGCCAGTTTTCAATGGGCAACGAACCCAGCTTTCATATCCCATATCTCTATAATTATGCCGGAGAACCCTGGAAAACACAGAAAAGGATCCGCTTTTTGCTGGATGTATGGTTTCAGGATAATATTTTTGGAATTCCCGGAGATGAAGACGGGGGAGGGATGAGTGCTTTTGTGGTCTTTTCTTCCATGGGATTTTACCCGGTTACCCCCGGTTTACCGGTCTATAATATTGGTAGTCCTGTTTTTAAGGAGGTGAAAATTAAGCTGGACAATGGAAAAACATTTACCATTATTGCCCATAAATGTTCCAAAGTAAATAAATACATACAGTCAGCCAGGCTGAATGGGGAAGCACTTAATCACCCGTGGTTTACGCATGAAGAACTGTTAAAAGGAAGTACAATTGAATTGGAAATGGGTCCGTATCCCAATAAAAAATGGGGAAGTTCTCCTGATTCTGCACCTCCGTCGTCTGTTGACATAAATGAATAATTAACCCGATAAATACATAAATTATGGATAAATTTCCTTTTATTTTTAAAACAATCAAATCTCTTGGAAAGGTTTTATTTGTTCTGATAACTGTCATATTATTAAATGCTTGTGATAAGCAACCTGAAGCGGTAGATTATGTGGATCCTTTTATTGGAACCGATTTCTTTGCTCATCTCTATCCCGGTGCAACCTTGCCTTTTGCCATGGTTCAGTTAAGTCCGGATACCTACACACAGGGCTGGACCTATGCAGCCGGATATCAATATGCGGATAACAGCATTATGGGATTCAGTCATACACATTACAGTGGCGTTGGAATGGTTGCCAAAGGAGATATACTGCTTATGCCAACGGTGGGCCAAAAGCTATTTGTTACGCCCGGATCGAGAGAAAATCCGGATAAAGGTTACCGTTCAAGGTTTGACCATGCCGATGAGACCGCTGAACCTGGTTACTACTCTGTTATACTGAAAGACTACGGGGTTAAGGCCGAGTTAACCGTAACCAAAAGGGCAGGGATGCACAAATATACTTTCCCGGCATCTGAGGTTTCACATATACTGTTGGATCTGGGTCATATTCTTGGTTCTGCACCTGATGAAAATTCCCATCTGGAATTCATCGACAAGCATATTATTCAGGGCTACAAAGTGGCACAGGAAGCTACCGTGTATTTTGTGGCTGAATTCAGTAAACCTTTTGATGCATACGGAACCTGGGACGGGAATTATAAAACTCCGGAATCCAGCGCTTCTGTTTTTCCATATAAATCAGCCGAGTCAGGTAATAATATCGGTGCTTATGTAAGATACAAAACTACAAAGAATGAAGTTGTATATGTTAAGGTCGGATTATCCTATACCGGGGTTGAAGGGGCCCGGAACAACCTGAAAACAGAAATACCCGGATGGAATTTTGAGAAGATCAGAAGAAAAGCAAAGGATGAGTGGAATCGTGAACTGACAAAATTAGCCGTAGAAGGGGGTACGGAAGACCAGAAACAAATCTTTTACACTGCCTTATATCATTCCCTGCTCGCCCAGGTAATTTCCAATGATGTGGATGGAAAATATTTCGGAATGGACGGAGAAATCCATGAAGCCAAAGATTTTAATTTTTTCCCTTCTTTTCTTTGCTGGGATACTTATCGTTCGGAACACCCTTTGATGACTTTGGTGGAACCTGAATATGTAAATGACATGATCAGGTCGATTGTGGCTAAAACAAAGCATTTTGGCTGGCTTCCTGCCCAGCATCACCGTAATGTATTTCATCAGGGCATGGTGGGTGATCATCTTGTTCCCATTGTTGTGGATGCTTATATGAAAGGCTTCAGGGATTATGATGTGGAAGCCATTTACAATGCGATGCGGACAAAAGCCATGGAGCTTCCACCTCCTCCTTTGCCATCTTCTGCAGGCCGTTCAGGATTGAAATATTATCTGGAACTTGGATATGTTCCGGTGGATAAGGTTACCGAGGCGGTCCCCAATACCCTTGAACTGGCCTATAATGACTGGTGTATTGCTCAAATGGCAAAAGACCTGGGTAAAACCGAAGACAATAATATTTTCATGAAAAGAGCCAATAATTATAAAAACCTTTTTGATTCGGGAACGGATTTTATGCGCCCGAAAAAACTGGATGGAACCTGGCTACCCGCTTGCGACGGAAGATCAGCCATAATTGTGAAGAATGGCGATCATTCTTATTACGATTGTTTTGATCCCCTTCTGGTTGGAAGGCGTCCAAACCGATACTACACCGAATCCAACGCCTGGCAATACATCTGGTCGGTGCAGCATGACATAAATGGCCTGATTGATCTGTTTGGCAGTAAGGAAAGATTTGTGACTAAACTGGATTCCCTGTTTTCCATGAGTCCGGAGATCAGTCCGCCAAAATACGTTGGAGTAGTGGGTACCCTGGGTCAGTATGTGCATGGTAACCAGCCGTCGCATCATGTAGCCTATTTGTATAATTTTGCCGGGAAACCCTGGAAAACACAGGAAAAAGTCCGTGAAATTATGGATTTGCTTTATCATACAGGCCCGGGGGGAATACCCGGGAATGAAGATATGGGCTCTTTGTCATCATGGTATGTTTTAAGTGCAATGGGTATCTATCCGGTTACTCCTGGTCAGGATATTTATGTGATCGGATCTCCTGTTTTTGAAAAGGTTCGTTTGCAATTAGGGGAACCTTATAAAGGAAAGGAATTTACCATCATTGCAAACCTGGTTTCAAAAGAGAATAAATACATACAGTCGGCAACCCTGAACGGGAAGCCTTTTAACAGAACCTGGATTACCCATGAGGAAATAGGTAATGGAGGAACCCTCATATTTGAAATGGGAAAGGAACCAAATATTAACTGGGGAAGTGATGCTTCTGCCATTCCTCCCTCCATGACACGTTAATATTTAATGCAATTTAAATAAAATAGCAGAAGCATTTAATTTTAAATACCTTTTTATTTGTAAGGTAATTTCAGAAGTGTTTGTGATTTGATTGCAAATAAATTATCTTAATACCCTGAATTATGTTGACCTCTGATAATGCTTATTTAACCAAAAGACTGCAGTATGCTAGCTGGAATTGATTACTTCGTAGTGATAGCCTATCTGGTAGGAATTTTATTTCTTGGCTATTATTTCAGAAAATTTGTGGATAGTTCTGAAGATTATTTTCTCGGTGGGAGAACCCTTCCTTTCTGGGCCATTGGGATGTCTATAGTTGTTTCAGATATTGGTGCCCTGGACTTTGTCGGGGTTTCCGGCCAGGCTTATCGTTATGGTATTTCCGTAGGAAACTTTGACTGGATCGGCTCTGTTCCTGCAATGCTGCTTGCGGCCTTTATCTTTATTCCATATTTTTGGAGGGGAGGTATGTACACCATTCCTGAATACCTGGGGAGAAGATATAATTCCTATGTCAGAACAATAGCATCCCTTACCTGGATCATCTTTTTTGCCGTTGACCTGGGTGTATTGTTCTGGGCCAGTGCTGTGTTATTAAATGTACTGATGGGCTGGCCGATATGGATTTCCATTCTTGTTACAGCAGGCGTAGTTGGTTTATACACTTTTTTTGGTGGAATTACTGCAGTTGTTATGACCGATGTGGTTCAGCTGATCATCATGTTTGTTGGCGGATTGACCCTGGTTTTTCTTGGGCTGCATGCAGTTGGTGGATGGGAAAGTATGGTGGATAAAATTCATAACCTGGGACCTGAATACCGGCAGCATTTTCATCTGATCCAGCCTTCGGATACCAAAACACCTTTCCCCTGGACGGGGATCCTTTTTGGCCTGACCTTTGTTATGGCAAATGCCTATATGATAGGAAATCAGTCAATTGTACAACGCTGCCTGACTGCCAAGAACGAATGGCACGCAAAGGCAAGTATGATATTTGGTTCAGGATTAAAGATGCTCATCCCGATTCTGGTATTGTTTCCGGGGTTAATGGCTATTATTATTCATCCCGGACTTGAAGATGGCGACCGGGCATTGCCTATGATGATCAAAACCATACTCCCTCCGGGATTGATTGGGTTGATATTCTCTGCATTTTTTGCCGGACTGATGTCAAGTGTGGATTCCTTATTAAACTCAACAGCCACCCTGTTTACAAAAGATATATACGAACCTTTTTTCAGGAAAAATGCAGATGACAAGCATTATTTAAAGGTAGGAAAACTGACCACACTTGCTTTATTGATATTAGGGGTGATAAGTTCGCCAATCAGCAGTAAGTTTCCGGGTATTTATGTAGCTATACAAACATTTCTGTCCTACTTCCAGGGACCTTTATTTGCGATCTTATTACTTGGAATTTTCTGGAAAAAAACAACCCAGTGGGGAGGCCTTACCGGTTTGATAGTAGGGATTGTTTTTGCAGTATATCTGAATACCTTTAAAGCCGGTATTTTTACCATTGAAGATCCTTTCCTTTATGTATCCTGGTGGTCGTTTGTGGTGGGCTTTATTATTACTGTTGCGGTAAGTTTATTTACTTCGCCCCATCTTGACAGTCATCTGGAGGGCCTTGTATATAATGTTAAAGTAAAAGAAAACGAATAGCAATTAATAAATAATCTGGAGGGAAATTATGCTTAACTTTGATTGGCTTGCAAATGTGTCACAGGAATCAGCAAAAATTATTTTTCTGGCGCTTTTCGTATTGATCGGTGTTCTTGTATTATTTATTCCCAATGATTATATTTTTAAAGGAGTTGAAAAAAGCGAGAGACACTGGTGGATGAATCTGAAATTATGGGCGCTTACAGTACTGGCCGTATTATTCCTGACTTATTATGCCTTCTAACTTTTTGTAAAAACAATAAATTATGGAAAAAACCGAAGATCGTTTAAAATATAAATCTGCTCAGATTAATAATGCTCTTGGCGTTTTCATTTTGTTTTTTGGTGTAGTTGTTCTTATTGGGATATTTTTTACAGATAACCGGATAGACCATGTTACAAATGCAATTGCCGGGTCTGTATTAAGTTTAATTGGCGGCGGTATGATGCTGAAAGCTCAAAATACTATGAGAAACATTAGAAATAAGTAAAGTGCCTCATAAAGTATCACTTTCTGAAATTAGAATATACCTTTCTATTTTAACAATCAATGAATTTGCAGGATGAATGACAATACAAGGATATTCCTTTCTGAAAACTGGAAAATTCAGTCTTCGGACAAATCGGACTTTACGGGTAGCGATATTTCTGCCGGGAAAGCAGATACATCAAACTGGTATGCAACTGATATTCCTTCAACGGTTTTGGCTGCTCTGGTACAAAACGATGTATTTGAGGATCCGTATTTTGGGAAAAATATGGAAAAAATACCAAAAGATTTGTTTAAAGTTCCCTGGTGGTATTACCGGGAATTTGATATTTCTGAGGAACAGTTGACCAGAACGGCCCTTTTGTGTTTTGATGGGATAAATTACAAAGCAAATATCTGGTTGAATGGCAGCCTGATTGCCTCTTCTGATATTCTGAATGGTGCTTTCCGTCGTGAAAAGTTCAATGTTTCTGAGCGTTTAAATCCCGGAAAAAATATGCTGGCAATAGAGGTGATTCCTCCGGGACCGGGTGATTTTACAATTGGTTTTGTGGACTGGAATCTGGATCCACCTGATAATAATATGGGAATATTCAGGGAAGTAAGTCTTTGTTTTAACGGTGGTGTCTCCATTGAAAACCCTTTTGTGGAAACAAAAGTAGATCTGGAAACGCTGAAAAGTGCAGAACTTATTGTGTCAGTTGAATTATCAAATTATTCTGAGAATAATCTTTCGGGCGTATTGAAATGCAATATAGCCGGAAGTACAATTGAAAAAACTGTTTCTTTAAGTGGAATTAATACTATACCGGTATCATTTTCTCCGGATGAATACAAAGAGTTGAAAATAACTGATCCGGAACTCTGGTGGCCAAACAACCTGGGAGAACCTGTTTTGCATGAACTCGAATTGAGTTTTGAATTAAATCATACGGTTTCCGATCAGCAGGGTATCCATTTTGGAATTCGTCAGGTGGAAGACTATATAAATGAGGGGGGGCACAGGGGGTTTAAAATTAATGGTAAAAAAGTTTTGATCAAAGGTGCGGGTTGGTCGGATGACCTGTTTCTTCAGGATACGCATGAATTTCTTGAGAATCAGATAGCCTATGTAAAACATATGAATCTGAATTGTATCCGGCTGGAAGGATTCTGGGGAAAGGACCAGTATTTGTATGATCTTTGCGACCAGAACGGAATTTTGATGATGGCCGGATGGAGTTGTCACTGGGAACATGAAGAGTACCTGGGTAAACCTGTGGATATCAGGTATGGAGGGATTACCGAGCCTGATGAAATTGAATTAATCGCAAAATCATGGAAAGACCAGCTCACATGGCTTCGTCATCATCCATCCATTTTTGTCTGGAATGTGGGAAGTGATCTTCTGCCACATCCCGACCTGGAAAAAAAGTACGTAGAAATATTTAATAAATACGATACCACACGTATTTACCTGAATTCCACCGGAGGTGTTGGAAGTGAACAGGGAATCATCAGTGAGACGGAAATCCTAAGTGAGATCAGTGGTTCTTCCTGCGTAAAGATGCTGGGACCTTATGCTTATACACCCCCGGTTTACTGGTTTACAAACAAACATCTCGGTGGCGCCTATGGTTTCAATACGGAAACCTGCCCGGGTGCAAACATTCCTCCATTGGAGAGTATTAAAAAGATGATCCCTGAAGAACACCTGTGGCCGGTAGATGAAGTCTGGGAATACCATTGCGGGAAAAATACTTTTGTTACCCTCGACCGGGTCATCAGGGCAATTGATGAAAGATACGGGAAGGCAAAAGGTGTGGAGGATTTTGCGTTTAAAGCCCAAATGCTTAATTATGAATTGATGCGGCCCATGTTTGAGGCTTTTCAACGGAATAAAGATATTGCCACTGGGGTGATTCAATGGATGCTGAATTCCGCATGGCCCAATATGTACTGGCAGCTTTATGATACTTATCTCCGGCCAAACGGTGCATTATATGGGGCAAGAAAAGCATGCGCTCCTTTGCATTTGCTGTATGATTACGGAAGTCATTCGGTTCATTTGGTAAACGATCATTTTTATGAGATTGAAAATTATAAAGCTCAGATCAGGATATTGGATATTAACTCCAAAGAAGTGCTGAATGAGGTAATTGAAACCGGTTCAGAAGCTGAATCCACTTCTCATTTAATGAATTTGCCGGATTTAAAAAATATTACAACCACTTATTTTCTTGACCTCAGACTTTATGATCAGGAGGAAAAGGAAGTGGAAAATAACTTTTACTGGCTGTCAACGAAAGAAGATGTACTTGATTATGAAGCAGAATTTGAGGACTGGCCGTTTTATACACCCACCAAAGAATATGCTGATTATAAGCAACTGCAGAAACTCGGAACTGTTTCCCTCAATATTGATTTTCAGGTTAAATCATCGGAGGATAATGTGGATGTATATTTTAATGTATATAATATGGAAAATCTGCTGGCTTTTTTCACTGAGATGAATCTTACAGATGAAAAAACAGGCCTGTCCGTTTTACCTGTGCTCTGGAGTGACAATTATTTCAGTCTGCTCCCCGGTGAGACAAAAGAAATTAAAGCATCTGTTTACAAAAAGTATGTGGATGACCATGATCTTATACTGGAAGTGAGCGGATGGAATATTAAAAACAAAAAAATAAAACTTAAATAAAATGTCAGAATTAGCAATTGACGGTGGAAAACCGGTAAGAGATGTAAAAAAGCACCCATGGCCTGCCTGGCCTGTGTGGGATAAGAATGAAGAGATTGCCCTTTTAGAGGTATTAAACAGCGGTGTTTGGTCGTACAACGGACCAAAAGAGGTTGAATTTAACAGAATGTTTGCTGATTTTACGGGAGTGAAATATGTTGTTTGTGCCTCAAATGGTACGGTAACACTACAACTTGCACTGGAAGCGCTGGGAATTGGGTACGGTGATGAAGTGATTCTTCCCGGACTTACCTGGCAGGCCACAGCCGCCACAATTATTGATGTAAATGCAACTCCTGTGCTGGTTGATGTTTGCGAAGATACCTGGTGTATAGATCCAAAGGAAATTGAAAAAGCCATTACATCAAAAACAAAAGCCATTATTCCTGTTCACTTATATGGCGGTTTTGCAGATATGGATGCCATTCTCAATATTGCAAAAAGATACAATCTGTTCGTTCTGGAAGATTGTGCCCACAAGCATGGAGGAGAATGGAACGGTAAAAAAGCCGGTTCCATTGGCGACATCGGAAGTTTCAGTTTTCAGTTGTCAAAGCATATCACAGCCGGAGAGGGCGGTGCACTGACAACCAATAACCCTGTATTGGCAGAGAAACTGGATGCTTTAAGAAATTGCGGACGAAGACCTGAAGGAGATGACTATTCCACCAGTGATAAAGGAGCCGGTGTTTACAGTGATGATGGAAACTTCATTCAATCAGGTAATTACAGAATTACTGAATTTCAGGCTGCTGTTTTGATTGAAGGATTGAAAAGACTGCCGGAACAAAATCAAACCAGGGATGAAAATGGGATTTATCTGAATTCCCTGTTGTCTGATATCCCGGGTGTTTTACCCATGAGACGGGATGAAAGAGAGACAAAAGAAGCCTATTTTAATTTTTCCTTCCGGTATAAAAAGGAAGAATTCAAAGGTCTGCCTGTTGAAAAATTCCGACAGGCACTGGAAAGTGAGATCGGTATTGGTGTTGACAGCAGTTATGAACCTTTAAATAATTGCTCACTTTATGTTCCGCATACCAAACCATCACGCCACAAATTAAGTGAAAAGTACTGGAAGGATATCGACCCGGCAAGGTTTGACCTGCCTGTCTGTAAAAAAATTCATGAGGAAGAGTCTGTATGTATTCATCATAAGGTTTTGATGGGAACAAAGGAGGATATGGATGATATTGCAAAAGCCATCCGGAAAATATACGATAATACTAAAGCTTAGAATATTGAGTACCAGGCATAGGTGCGAAATATAACAGACGTGGATTTCAATCCATGGTTTGTTTGTTCAATTTTTATAAACGATATCAAGAGCACCAGTGGAGCAACAGATAATAGCAGTGGGTTTCATCCCTCAATTTATTAATTTGATATATACAACAATGCAGATGAAATCAATACAATAAAGTTTAATTTGTAGCGAGTTAAATTGAAATGGATTGTTCATTGTTTTTAGGGGATGTCAAGTGCACCAGCGGTGCAACACATAACAAACGTGGATTTCAATTCTTGGTTTGTTTGTTCAATTTTTATAAACGATATTAAGAGCACCAGCGGTGCAACACATATTAGCAGAGGACTTCATCCCTCAATTTATTAATTTGAAGTATACAACAATGCAGATGAAATCAATACAGTAAAGTTTACTTTGTAGCAAGTTAAATTGAAATGAATTGTTCATTGTATATAAGGGATATAAAGAGCACCAGGGGTGCAACACATAACAAACGTGGATTTCAATCCATGATTTGTTTGTACGTTTTTTGTTAATGATATTAAGAGCACCAGCGGTGCGATAACTTAATAGCCATGGGCTTCAGCCCATGGAGAAAATGATTAGGGAATAGCAGTTTTGGCGGTATTTTTGCCATTTTTGCAAAAATAATGACAAAACGGGCATTTGAAATTCAAAAATATTAAATTCAGGCAATGAGAAAGATTAAAATAGCAATCATCGGAACAGGCTTCATAGCCAACTACCATGCAAAAGCTTTACAATCCATACCGGATGCAGAAATCATTCTTTCGGTGGATACAAACCCGGAAGCTGCGGAAAAGTTTGCAAAAGAATACAATATAAAGGAAACTGCTGTTGATGCCATGAGCCTGATCGACAGGGATGACCTTGATGCAGTCATTATAGGAATCCCCAATAAGTTTCATGCGCCATATGCAGCTGAATTCCTGAAGAACGGAAAGGATGTCTTCCTGGAAAAACCCATGGCCATGAATGCCAGTGAAGGCAGAGATCTGCAACACATAATTGAAACTACCCAGCAGATCCTTATGGTTGGGCATATGTGGCGCTTTGACACAGAGGTGAATTTTATGAAATCTGTTGTTGGCTCAGGAAAACTGGGGAAGATCATCAAAACAAAAGGATATGGAATTCATGAGAACTGGGGTCCTGAAGGATGGTTTACAAAGAAAGAACTTGCCGGTGGAGGTGCTTTCGCAGATATGGGAGTTCATGCAATTGATACTGTTCGCTATATATTGGGTGATCCCCGGCCTGTAAGGGTTTGGGCCAGAATTGGAACACATTATGGAGATTATGATGTGGACGATTCAGGGATCATAACAATTGAATGGGAGAACGGAACAACTTCCATCATTGAGAGTGGCTGGTGGCAGCCCCACATGGATATGCCGGAGGCAGGTACCCAATTATTTGGAACAGAGGGTTACGGAACGGTTCTTCCCACCCTTTTAAAATATAAAGTGGAAGGCTTTCCCGGAACTTTTCAGCCTGAAATGCCGGAAAAATCAGAACACTGTGACCAGATTATCTATACCCGTCAAATGGAGCATTTTGTGGACTGCATTAAAAACCGTAAAAAACCTTATCCCGGACTTAGTGAAGGACAAACCGTTCTAAACATTGTGGATGCAGCATATTTATCATCCCGGAAAAATGAAGTTATTAAGTTAATTTAAAATGCCTAAAATTTAAAATTCAAAATTCAAAATAAAAGCTGCTTATTTTTGTATAATATATTTCTTTTAATTTTAGTCATTCTAGGCATTTCTTAACTTTAGTCATTTTAGGCAATTTATAATTTTAGTCATTTCTCAAACATGTTAAAGCCATCCACAAATATTTCACTCAGGATCGTTCTTGTATTGGTATTATCTTTTAGCCATATCCTTTTTCAATCTTGCAACTCCAAATAGGAATTAAAACCGGCTTCGGAAGCGCTTCAAAACTACCTGAATAACGGAGATAAAACTTATTCCTGGGAAGTGCGTGATTCATACAGCCTCTATCAGGTCCGGGCATACCGATTATTTCTTACCTCACAGAAATGGCATGATTATACCTGGAAACATAATTTAACAGTGTTGGTACCGGATGAGAATAATTTTGATGGTGCTTTATTATTTATTACCAGTGGAAAAAACGAAAATGGTGAACCTGTTGATCGGAGTGGAGATCCTGAGATTATTTATATGATGTCACAGGTGGCCAAAAAGAATAAGGCAATTGTTGCGATTATCTGGCAGGTTCCGAATCAGCCACTTTTTGATAATTTGACAGAAGATGCGCTGATATCCTATACTTTGTACAATTTTAAAAATGACGGTGATTATACATGGCCGCTTCTTTTTCCTATGGTCAAATCTGCTGTTCGTGCCATGGATGCAGTACAGGATTTTTCAAAAAAAACTCTAAATCATGAAATTTCCCGGTTTACACTTACCGGTGCATCCAAGCGTGGCTGGACTACCTGGCTTACAGGTGCGGCCGATCCGCGGGTGGAAGCCATAGCCCCGATGGTCATTGATGTATTGAATATGCCGGTAAATCTGGATTATCAAGTGGAAACATGGGGAGATTACAGTAATCAGATTGAAGATTACGTAAAACTCGGAATCCCTCAGGAAGTGCACCCCGGAAGTGGAAATGAAATCACAAGCATGATTGATCCCTATTCTTACCGTGATAAGCTCACCATGCCAAAACTGATTTTTATCGGTACAAACGATGAATACTGGCCGGTGGATGCAGTAAAGAATTACTTTGATGATATCCCCGGTGAAAATTTTATTCATTATGAACCCAATGCAGGCCATGGTTTGAATGGAGGTGAAAATGCATTAAAGGCAATCAGCGCTTTTTGGGGAAGAACCCTGGCTCGCAGTCCGTATCCTGTTTGCAACTGGAATGTAACTCAGGAAAATGATCACTTCACAGTTTCCGTTGAAACCTCCCCGGAAGTTTTAGTTGCTGTGAAATTATGGACGGCTAACTCTGAAGACCGTGATTTTCGTAACGAGAAATGGAGTAGCCTGGATATTGGTGCCTCCAGAAATAAAATAGTAAATATTCAAATAGATCTCCCCTCATCCGGATTTCTGGCTTTTTATGTTGATCTTACTTATTCTGATCTTAATGGAGAGGAATATACAAAGAGTACAAGGGTATTCGTTGCAAACAATTCCGTTTTACTTTAAGATTAATAAGATATTAACTCATACCACAAATATATTCACTTGCATTGGATAATAAATGTAATACATGTCAAAATTGGTTAAAATACTTTATGTTTTTATTAAAATAAGTGAAGATTAAAGCATATAAATATCGTTTATTTGTTAAGTATTTTAGGTTTTGTGTAATTATCTGATTACTGAAAAGTCTAGAAAGTACCTAATTATTAACTTAAATTTTTATCTATGCGAAAAAATTTTGTGTTAACCTTTGTGTTGCTTTTTGCACTCATCGGTGGAGTGTTTGCCCAGGGCAGAATACTCACAGGAAATGTAACTTCAAAAGATGACGGACAACCGCTTCCCGGTGTGTCTGTTACTGTTGAAGGAACAACCATCGGGACGATAACCGATGTGGATGGCAATTTTACGCTAACGGTCCCACAGGACGCTCAGTTTCTGAACTTTTCATTTGTTGGAATGAAAAAGTTGCATGTTAACATTACAGGTCAGTCTGTTTATAATGCTATTATGGTTGGCGACGATCTGAGTGTTGATGAAGTTGTTGTAACGGCACTTGGTATATCCAGGGAAAAGAAATCCTTGGGTTATTCGGTAAGTGAAGTGGAGGGTGACGAACTTACGGATGTACCTCAGGAAAACATTATGAATTCCCTGGCGGGAAGAGTTTCCGGTGTAGTGATCAGTTCCACTGCCGGGGCTGGTTCTTCAACAAGCATGGTTATTCGTGGTGCTTCCTCTCTTACCAGCGACAACCAGCCTTTGTTTGTTGTGGATGGTATTCCAATGAACAATAGCTTAAACAATGTTACAGAAATGGCCAGGGATACAAAAGTGGACTATGGTAACGCGATTTCTGACATTAACCCGGAGGATATCGAAAGTATTTCTGTTCTGAAAGGGCCAAGTGCAGCTGCCCTCTATGGTTCAAGAGCCGGTAACGGTGTGGTGCTTATCACAACAAAATCCGGTAAGAGAAGTAAAGGTATTGGGGTAACAGTAACCTCAAATACGGTGATTGAAAGCCCGTATAAATTTCTTCCCAAGCATAACTTGTTTGCAAACGGGAATCGTCCTTACACTCAGGATAACCGTCCGAACAACGGGTTGCCTTATTTTGCAGTTCCTGCCGGTTCCTCCGGTTGGGTAGGACCTGAACTGGATAAAGGCATGATGGCTTATCAGTGGCCCTATTTTGATGCTGAGGGTAACCTTGAGGCACGCCCGCTGGTTTCTCATCCCAACAATGCAAAGGAGTTTTTCCAGACCGGTTATACCACAACCAACGGATTCTCCATTACAAATGCTACCGACAAGATAAATTATCGTTTATCTTATAATAATATGCAAAACAAAGGAGTCGTTCCAAACAGCGATTTACACCGGAATTCAATAAGCTTGAACTCAACAGTTAAGCTTCTTGATAATCTTTCTGTAACTACCAGCTTAAATTACTCAGGTACCGGTGCAGATAACCGTCCTGCCGGTAACCGTGGAGCCAACTCCATGCAGGCACTATACGATATCAACTCACATATTGATATAAATGACCTGAAAGATTACTGGGAAGAAGGAAAAGAAGGAATTCAACAACGCGGTCCTTATAATCTTGTGGTGAATTCAGATGGTACATACGGAGTAGATGATATGCAGAATAACCCGTATTTTCTTGCCAATGAAGTAAACAACCCGTTTACTCGAAACCGGATTTACGGTAATGCAAGAATCGACTGGGAAATAATGCCGGGCTTATCATTTTTTGTCAGATACAATCATGATCAGTACAATGAAGTTCGTGAAACAAAAATTGCTCCCAGTTATTCAAAAGAGCCAAATGGTTTCTACGGAATAATGAATCTTACCAGAAAAGAACAAAATGCTGATTTTTTATTGACTTATGATAAAAAATGGGACAATTTTAATCTGGACGCTTCAGTTGGTGGTAATTATAGATATAATTATAATGCTAATCATCTTACTCAGTCAAAAAGAAGAGGAACCGGTTTAATTGTCCCGAATGTCTTTACTGTTTCTAACATTTCTCCTGATAATCTGACCTATAATTCCGGTTACAGTCAAAAGGGTGTTTACAGCCTTTACGCTATGGCAAGTCTGGGTTTTAAATCCATGATCTATCTTGATCTTACCGGTAGAAACGACTGGTCCAGTACCCTTCCGAAAGAAAACCGTTCATATTTCTACCCATCTGCCTCTTTAAGTCTGCTTTTGAATAATATGTTCGACATGGGCAGTAGTATAACTTTGGCAAAACTTAGAGCAGGCTGGGCTATGGTTGGTAATGATACCAGCCCGTACAGACTGAACCAGGTGATGGGTCTGCAAGGCCCCTGGGGTAACCAGATTAGGGCAACCACTTCAGGTACCTTATTGCTTCCCGATTTAAAACCGGAAATACAAACTTCATGGGAAATTGGTGCTGATCTTGGTTTCTTTAATAATCGATTGAGATTTGAAGGAACATATTATCAGGCTGAAAACCGAAATCAGATTTTAGGTATCGGTCTTCCTCCTTCCTCAGGCTACACATCCAAGCAGATCAATGCCGGATTACTTTTAAGTAAAGGTGTTGAACTTTCTATAGGTGGTACACCTGTTAGAACCAGTAACTTAAACTGGGATGTAAAT
Source organism: Bacteroidales bacterium (assembly GCA_024763075.1). GTDB lineage: Bacteria > Bacteroidota > Bacteroidia > Bacteroidales > VadinHA17 > JANTGF01. The sequence continues at coordinate 46,609 of JANTGF010000020.1, forward strand.
TTTGTATTTTCCAAAAACAAAACCACCATTGAGGAGCTTTCAGAAGGATTTGATTACATCAGATTATGGAGCGATGCAAAAGGAGGAGCATACTCCTGGGTAGGTGATGAGATCGGACAGTTGATTGACCGTGCCATGGTACGGGTTACTGATGAGAGTTCACCTTATTATGGATGGCCTATTGTGGACGACGAAGGATGGGAAGACAGTGATAGAACACTGCAGGATGAGGATGGAAACAGAGTCGCTCCTGTCATCGGTAATTTTAATCCTGATTTTATCATGGGTATTCAAACTTCTCTTTCTTTTAAGAAATTTACGGTAAGTGCAAGCCTGGACTGGAGAGTGGGTGGTCAGTTTGTTTCCCAGACATTCCGTTACGGAGAATCTGACCTGCATACTACAAGATGGATAGATAAAGTTCATGATTTCAGAGGTATAAGTGATATTCCAGCATATCTTAAAGAACATGCTGATGAATATTTATCCCCCGATGGTGAATTCTTTGTTCTGATTGGAGGACCATCCAAAGACTACGGTGGACTGGAACATACCGAAGATGGTATTACACTCAACGATGGTGTATTTATGCCGGGTGTGGAAGGTTATTATGACGATGATGGTAAGTTTATCATGGTACGTGAAAACCTTGGTGATGAGAATACACCAACCATCAGGTATCAGGACTATTACGGATGGAGTTACACTCGTCTGGCAACATTTGATGCTGACTTTATCAAGCTGAGAGAACTTTCTTTAACATACCAGCTTCCTACATTTAAGGGTGTTCAGCATTTTTCGGTTTCTGTTTTTACACGGAATCTGATTCTCTGGACAAAAGCCGGAATCGGTGTGGATCCTGAACTGGCATTTCAGCCCGAGGGTGGTGTACAAAATAGCGGTATCCAGTTTAAACAGGGTATTGAAAGATATAATGTAGCCCCCTGGACTATCCCGGTAGGTTTTAAGTTAAATATAAGTTTCTAAAAATTTAAAACTATAAAATCATGAAATCAATAAAAGTATTGAATAAATTGTTTCTGGTTCTGACAGTTTTCGGGTTTTTATCCTGTGAAGATAAACTGACTGAACTGAATGTGAACCCACAGGGTGTGGATCCCGAAACGGTGAACCCGAACCTGTTGGTGGCAACTATAATCTCAAATACGGCAAAACCATACCTTGAAGCGGGTTTTAATGGAGATGTAGCCGGTGTAATGCAATATGTACAAAAAAGCGGTTGGAGTTCCGGGTTGAATAAATTTGACTGGAAATCTGAACGTGGATGGGGTGGCCCATTTGGAAATCTTAGAAATGCCAAACATCTTTATGACAGGGCCCTTACTGAAGGAATGGAATTCCATGAGGGTATAGCCATTGTTTTAAGAGCTTTTAACTATGGTTTAATTGCTGACTCCTGGGGTGATGCACCTTATACCGCTGCTTTAAATGCACCGGAGGGCGGGCAGGAAAATATGTTTCCTGTTTTTGACTCTCAGGAAACTGTATATAAGGGAATAATTGATGAACTTAAAACAGCGAATACCTTATTGTCAAAATCTGTTGGAGAATACAAGGGTATAGACCCTGATGCAGATTTGCTTTATGGTGGTGATCCTGTAAAGTGGAGAAAGTTTGCGAATTCACTGATGCTGAGATATTACATGCGCGTATCTTCAAAACTGCCCGATTATGCAAAATCCGGTATTGAAGAGATTGTATCTAATTCCGGTACTTACCCGATCTTTACTTCCACAGATGATGATGCTACCATGGGTTTTGTAGGATCCTCCAATGATGATGCATGGCCGAACGCCATTGTATTTGACGCATCCGAAAGTAATTTTAACAGAGTTCAGCTTTGTTCAGGTTTCAGGGATGTACTTGTTGAATTAAACGACCCCAGACTTCCGGTATGGTTCAATAAGGTAAGAGTACCCATCAGAGTTTCTACTGCTTACTCACCTGAAGCCGATATCACAGTGGATGGCGTAAGATATTTACATCCGGATTCAATGGCTGTAAAGAATCAGGTAGTTTATGATAAGGATAACTGGGTGGCAGATCTTGAGGAAGGTAAAGTATTGGTTGATACAATGGATTATGCAGGTCTTCCTCTGGGAGCTACAACGGGTGAAGGATATCACTGGAACTTAAATCCAAATCCGGTACAGGGAGGATTCAATGTACACAATTCGGCATTATCCGATATGTATAAGGAAGCATCCGGAGACATGTTAAAAGCCAGACTTATTTCTTATGCCGAAGTATGTTTCATCCTTTCAGAAGCTGCAATGAAAAACTGGTCGGTTGGATCTCAGCAGGATTGGTACGAGAAAGGCATTCAGGCTTCATTTGATACCTGGGGTACAAGTGATGACTATTCAGGCTATATTGCTGAGGCAGGTGTTGCATATGATGGCTCACTGGAACAATTGATGACCCAAAAATGGATAGCCAACTGGACGGTGGCTCATGAATCATGGTGTGACTGGAGAAGAACAGGCTACCCGGTATTTAAATGGGGACCCACAGTAAGACGTGATGCTATGCCATTGCGTTACCGTTATGGGAATGATGAGAAGAACAGAAATAACACGAATTATCTGAATGCAGTGGATAATCTTCAGGAAACTGAATTTACGGCCACTGATGGTAAAGATAGCTCATGGTCTAAATTCTGGCTGATACAATAAGCAGAAAGTTTCATAGATTAGTTTTTTTTCATAATTGTGTAAATAAGCCATAATCAAGAGTTATGGCTTATTTATTTTTTAATTAACTTAGTCAGCCGGTTTTATGGCATTTTTTCAGGGAAAATTCAAAATGCATGAAAATTAAAATGCAAGCTGTTTACTTTTGTATTATATATTTCTTTTAATTTTAGTCATTTTAAGTATTTTGTAATTTTAGTTATTTCTTATAATTATTCAGTAAAATATGGAATACAAAGGTCGATATACAATGTTTGATCCCTCACAGATCAATACTTATCCGGTTTCTACCCGGAATAATAAAGTTAAACTATTAGATTTGTTGGAACCCGCCGATCTGCATAATATCGAGGCAGAGGTTCCCGGAAAGATCGAGGAAAGAATTGACTATCTTGCTAAAGAAATTGTTTCTGCCAGGGAAAATGACAAACCGGTGATCTTTTTTACCGGAGCCCATCTGGTAAAAAACGGATTAAGCAAATTGCTGGGGTACTTCCTGAAAAAGGATCTTTTTACCATGGTTTCAGGTAATGCAGCAACTTCCATCCATGATTTTGAACTGGGTCTGATTGGAGAAACCAGTGAATATGTTCCCCAGGCACTTGAAAAAGGACAGTTTGGGATGGCCTTTGAATTTAACTTTATCAATGCGGCCCTTACACTCGGGAATCGCTATAAACTGGGTTATGGTGAATCCATAGGCAGGCTGATCACTGATCCTTCATTCAGGGAGGAAGCAGAAAGCATCCTTGGCCTGGAAAAAGGAACCATACGTTTTAAATATCCTGAGATAAGCGTGCAGGCCATATCTTATCTGGAAAATATTCCTTTTACAGTTCATGCCGGTATAGGAGCGGATGTGATTGATCAGCATTTTTATTTTGACGGAGAGGCCAAAGGAGGTTGTTCCGGCCGTGATTTTTTGGTTTATACAAATGAGATTGCAGGTTTTGAAAATGGGGGAGTGCTCCTGAACGTGGGAAGTGCCGTAACAGGGCCGGAGGTATTCCTTAAAGCTGCATCCATGGCCGGGAATATTGGAAAGGTTCCAAAAAATATCATCACTGCCGATTTTGACCTCAGGCCTTTTAAACCTGAGCATATCACAAATGAATCAGCAGTAGGCTATTATTACCGCGACCAGAAAAGTATTGTTACCAGAGTTCCCGAAGCATATGGCGGAAAAGGATTCTATATTGAAGGAAACCAAAAACAAACCATTCCCTTACTGTTTAAAAAGATAAATGAATTGTTGAAATAAGAAATGCCTGAAATATTAAATTAAAAATGAGCTAAAATTCAAAATGGCTAAAATGAGAAAAAGGAGTTTTGTACAATATGGTTTTAATTTTAGGCATTTTAAGTATTCTAAGTATTTTAGGCACTTCATAATTTTAGATACTTTAGGCATTTTCTAATTCAAAATGAGCTAAAATTCAAAATAACTAAAATGAAGAAAGAATTTATAACCCTGAAAGGGTGGGATTATAACAGCCCGGGGCAGCGCCCCGGGGGGCAATGAAGCAATTATTAGTAGCACCGCCCGATATCCTGAATAAATTACGCGTTATTACTGCGGCGCTAAGAAGAAAGCAGCATCTTAGTTTGATTGAAAATAGAATAAAAATAAACTAATATACTCATGAAAGAAAATCAGATAAAAGAAATACTGAAAAAGATAAATAAGGTAAAAATTGCCGTTTATGGCGATTTTTGCCTGGATGCCTACTGGTTGATGGATCCGGAAGGATCCGAAGTTTCCGTGGAAACAGGCCTGAAAGCTGAAGCCGTACAGCAGCATTCCTATTCACCGGGAGGAGCAGGCAACATTGTATCTAACCTTGCGGCCTTAAAACCTGCTTCCATTAAGGTTGTCGGGGTTATAGGTAACGATATCCATGGCAGGGAAATGATTTCCCAGTTCCGGGATCTGGGCGTCGATACGGATTCTTTAACCATCCAGAGTGAAAACTTTGATACCTATACTTATACAAAAAAGTATTACGGGGAAAGGGAAGAACCCAGGATTGACTTTGGCCTGAAAAATAAACGAACACCGGATACGGATGCTGAAATTCTGCAGAATATAAGAGAAGTACTGGAAAATTATGATGCCTTGATTTTTAACCAGCAGGTACCGGGCAGCATAACGAATCAAAGCTTTATCGATGAAGCAAATAAGTTGTTTGAAGAGTTTGATAATAAAATTGTGATGCTGGACTCAAGGCACTTTAATTCACTTTTCCGGAATGTTTACCGTAAGGCGAATGAAATTGAAACCGCAATATTGAATAAGCTGGATGTGAAGCCGGGTGATTTTATTTCACTTGCGGATGCCAGAAAATACGGAGCAAATGTCTTTAATCAGTATAAAAAACCGATTTTTGTTACCTGTGGTGCCCGCGGAATTATAACCGTTGATTCAGATGGGATCAGTGAAGTGCCGGGCATTCAGTTACTGAAAAGACTGGACACGGTAGGAGCTGGGGATACTACCATCAGTGCATTGACCTCTTGTCTTGCAGCAGGCGTTCCGGCAAAAGAAGCAGCGGTATTCGCTAATTATGCTTCAGCAGTAACCGTACAAAAGTTATTTACAACCGGAACGGCAACAGGCCAGGAAATTATAGAGCTTGCCAAAGAAGCAGATTTTAATCATCTCCCTGAACTGGCAGCGGATATACGGCAGGCCGAATTCATACCAAACAGTGAGATTGAAGTCTGTCAACCCGTCACACTTTCACGAATGGGGAAAACAAAACATGTGTTGTTCGATCACGATGGTACTATTAGTACACTGAGGCAAGGCTGGGAACTGGTAATGGAGCCGGTCATGATAAAAGCCATTCTGGGTAATCAGTATGAAACGGTTGATGCCGGAGTCTATCAGGAAGTACAAAAACGTGTGCTGGAGTTTATTGATATGTCAACCGGCATTCAGACGATCGTTCAGATGGAAGGCCTGGTGAGTATGGTAAAGGAGTTCGGTTTTGTTTCTGAAAACGAAATACTTGATAAACTGGGATACAAGAAGCTATATAACGATGCATTAATGAAGCTTGTCAATAAAAGAATTGAAAAGTATAAGTCCGGACAATTATCCATTGAAGATTTTACGCTAAAAGGTGCGGTGGAATTTTTAAAGTTATTGAAGGAGAAAGGAGTGAAACTTTACCTTGCCAGTGGTACGGATAAAGAAGACGTGCTGAACGAGGCGGATGTGCTTGGGTATGCATATCTTTTTGACGGAGAAATACATGGTGCCATTGGTGATATTAACAAATATTCAAAGAAAATGGTGATTGATAAGATCATTACCGAACATCAACTGAAAGGAGAGGAACTGGTGGTATTTGGAGATGGTCCGGTGGAAATTAAGGAAAGTGTGAGGTTTGACGGAATTGCCATTGGGGTGGCCAGTGATGAGGTTCGCAGATACGACCTGAATCTTGAAAAAAGATCCAGACTGATCAGGTCGGGAGCTCATTTTATCATTCCTGATTTCTCGCAACCTGAACAATTATTAAACCTGCTGTTTAAATAGTGTTTGTCCATAATGTCCGCTATCTGCGTTACTCTTGTCTGAAAAACCAGTCATTTACAAAAGTAAACTCCTGATTTTTAAGACTTCGAA
>JANTGF010000021.1 GCA_024763075.1 Bacteroidales bacterium
TACACCATTAAATGCGAACTGGACGGCGAAAATCAATACCATGACCGCGGGGTATTATCCATGGCCCATGCAGGACGTGATACCGGCGGATCACAGTTTTTCATCTGTCATAACAGAGAAAATACCCAGCATCTTGACCGGCAGCATACTGTATTCGGAAAAGTTTATGACGGATTGGATGTGATTGACCAGATCAGGGCCGGAGATTTGATTACGGAAATTGAGATTTTTGAGGAAAAAGAGTAATTAAAAGGCAGAAGGCAGAAGTAATCCTCCTTCGCATCTCCTTCGCGGAAGCTACGGAGATCAAAGGAAATAACGGAGATCAAAGGAAGCTGCGAAGATCAAAGAATGCTACGGAGGATGAAAAAGGCAGAGGTAAACAGAAATCAGGATGAGTTAAGCAAATGAATGATGAATAAAATTCTTTTTTATCATCGCTGAGACGGAATGCGTTCCGTCGGTAATTGCAGATAAGATTAACAAAAAACAGGGAACAATTAACAGTTTACAATTAACAATTTCATTTGCCTGTAAGCCGGTGCAGGGTAGCAGGAAATGAAAAAGCCAAAGGATGATGGGTGAAAATGATTTGAAAAACCAATTAAATAAAATAACAGAAATATGTTTTCAGGAATAGTTGAAGAAGCGGCTACAGTGGTGAAGCTGGAAAAAGAACAGGAAAATCTACATATCACGATGGAATGTTCTTTCGTGAATGAATTAAAGATAGACCAGAGTATTTCTCACAACGGGGTGTGTCTTACGGTAGTAAAAAAGAACGAAAAAACTTATACGGTTACCGCCATAAAAGAAACACTGGAAAAGTCAAATCTCGGACTTTTAAAGCCGGGAAGCAAAGTGAATCTTGAAAGAAGTATGAAGCTGGACAGTTTGCTGGACGGTCATCTGGTTCAGGGGCATGTTGACCAGACAGCTGTTTGCACCAAAGTTGAAGAAGCCGATGGCAGCTGGTATTATACTTTTGAATACGAACCTGCACAGGATGATTACATCACCGTTGAAAAAGGCTCTGTTTCGGTAAATGGAGTGAGCCTTACGGTGGTAAATTCTCAGGATTCTTCATTTCAGGTTGCCATTATTCCCTATACTTACCATGAAACGAATTTCCATCAGATTGAGGAAGGAACCGTGGTAAACCTCGAGTTTGATATCATTGGGAAATACATTGCAAAATACATGCAAAAGTTCAAGAAGTAACTTTATCCTTAAATAACCGGAGAAACCACTTCTGCCTGATTTTTTGTGAATAAAAGAATGTTCTTCGCACACTTTTAAACTATTGGAAATTAGCGTTCAGAAGTCTATCTTTGTGCACTTATTATAAAAATGGTTGAATTAGAGAAGAAATGAGCAAAAAATTCCCGGAATATAAAGATTTTGATCTGTCCCGGATCAATAAAGAGGTTTTAAAAAACTGGGATGAATCCGATACCTTTCATAAAAGTATTCAATTACGGAAGGATGCGGAAACTTTTGTCTTTTATGAAGGACCTCCATCTGCAAACGGAAAGCCGGGAATTCACCATGTTATGGCCCGTACCATTAAAGATATTGTTTGCCGCTTTAAAACCATGGAAGGTTACCGGGTAGAACGAAAAGCCGGCTGGGATACCCACGGACTCCCGGTGGAGTTGAGTGTGGAACAGAGCCTGGGAATTAAAAAAGAGGATATAGGTACAAAAATATCTGTTGAAGAATATAACAAAGCCTGCCGGAAAGATGTGATGCGCTATACCGATTTGTGGGAAGATCTGACGCATAAAATGGGATACTGGATCAACATGGATCATCCCTATATCACCTATGATAACAGGTATATAGAATCTCTGTGGTATTTGCTGAAACAATTGTACAATAAAAATCTACTTTACAAGGGTTACTCCATTCAACCCTACTCACCGGCAGCCGGGACAGGTTTAAGTACACATGAGCTGAATCAACCAGGTGCATACAGAGATGTGAAAGACACTACATGTGTTGCCCAGTTTAAAATTATAAAAGATTCAAAATCAGCGTTTCTTTTTAGGGAACAAAATGATAATCTGTACTTTCTGGCATGGACAACCACTCCCTGGACTTTACCGTCAAATACTGCCCTGGCAGTAGGTAAAAGTATCAGCTATTCCCTGGTTGAGAGTTTTAATCCTTACACAGGTAAGCCCCTGAAAGTAATTCTCGCAAGTGAGCTGGTCCCTGCTTTTTTCCCCGATGCCAGCAAAGAATTGAAATTTGAAGATTATAAATTCGGAGATAAAAAAATACCCTTTCGGATTATAAAAGAAATAACCGGTAAAGATCTTTTGGGAATCCGGTATGAACAGCTGCTCAATTGGGTGAATCCGGGCGAAAATGCATTTCAGGTAGTGGGAGGGGATTTTGTTACCACAGTCGATGGAACAGGAATTGTCCACATTGCACCTACCTTTGGTGCCGATGACTACCGGGTAGCAGCAGAAAATAATATCCCGGCACTTACGGTAATTACTAAAAACGGACTGACCAGTCCACTGGTCGACAAAAAAGGAAGATTTGTCAGGATTGAGGATATGGATGAAGGCTTTATAAAGCAAAAAGTCAACCTGAAGACCTACAGTGTATTTGCAGGTCGTTTTGTAAAATCAGAATACGAGGAAAGCGGTGAGGAAAAGGAAAGTGTGGATGTGGAAATCGCTGTACATCTGAAACAGGAAGACAAAGCTTTTAAAATTGAGAAGCATGTCCACAATTACCCTCATTGCTGGAGAACCGATAAGCCCATATTGTATTACCCCTTAGATTCCTGGTTTATCCGGACCACAGCCATGAAAGAAAAAATGATGGAACTGAACCAAACCATACACTGGAAACCGGAATCTACCGGTACAGGAAGGTTTGGCAAATGGCTGGAAAACCTGGTTGACTGGAATTTATCCCGATCCAGATTTTGGGGAACTCCGCTTCCGGTCTGGGTTTCTGATGACCGGACCGAAGAGATTTGTATCGGTTCAGTTTCAGAATTAAAATCAGAAATATCAAAAGCGGTACAGGCAGGGGTGATGGATAAAAATCCTCTTGAAAATTATGTCGAAGGCGATTATTCAGGTGAGAATTATGATAAATTTGACCTTCACCGGCCTTTTGTAGATAACATTGTTCTGATATCTGACAGCGGTAAGAAATTGCACCGCGAACCCGATCTCATTGATGTATGGTTTGATTCCGGAGCGATGCCCTATGCACAGTTTCATTATCCATTTGAAATTAAAGATGAGGAGTTTAAAATGCATTATCCGGCAGACTTCATTGCAGAAGGTGTAGATCAGACGCGCGGATGGTTTTTCACACTACATGCAATAGCCGTTATGTTATTTGATTCCGTTGCATTTAAAAATATTATTTCAAACGGGCTGGTACTTGATAAAGATGGCAACAAGATGTCAAAGAGGCTGGGGAATGCCGTTGACCCGTTTGAAACCATTGAAAAAACAGGATCAGACCCGCTGCGCTGGTATATGGTTACCAATGCACAGCCCTGGGATAACCTGAAGTTTAATTTAAACGGTGTGGATGAAGTAAAAAGGAAGTTTTTTGGTACTCTTTACAACACCTACTCCTTTTTTGCCCTTTATGCCAATGTGGATAAATTCCATTATGAGGAAGATGAAATTCCTGTAAATGAAAGGCCTGAAATTGACCGCTGGATCATTTCCCTGCTGAACTCCCTGATCAGAGAAGTAAAATCATTTTATGCAGATTATGAGCCAACCCGGGCGGCCAGAGCCATTCAGAATTTTGTTACGGAAAACCTGAGTAACTGGTATGTAAGACTCAACCGTAAAAGATTTTGGGGAGGAGAATATTCAAAAGATAAAATTGCCGCTTACCAGACTCTTTATACCTGTCTTGAAAAAGTAACTTTACTGGCTGCCCCGGTTTCTCCGTTTTATATGGATAAAGTTTTTACTGACCTGAATAAAACAACAGGTAAAAGTAACAAAGGATCAGTGCATCTGGAGGATTTTCCTGAATATCAACCAGAGCTGATTGATACACAACTGGAAGAAAGAATGGCAATCGCTCAGAAAATTTCATCCATGATCCTCAGTCTCCGGCGAAAGGTAAATCTGAAAGTAAGGCAACCCCTGAATAAAATAATGATCCCGGTAACAGGCGAAAAACTCGGAAACCAGATTGAAGCAGTTAAGGATTTGATCCTTTCTGAAGTAAATGTGAAGGAAATTGAATACCTGGCTGATACATCAGAAATACTGGTGAAGAAAATCAAGCCGAATTTTAAATCCCTTGGTCCGCGTTATGGAAAACGGATGAAGGAAATAGCCGGACTGATCTCCAAAATGACAAAGGAAAACATTCTTCAAATGGAAAAAGAAGGTAAATTTACCCTTCTGACAGATCAGGATGAAATTATGTTAAGTATGGATGATGTTGAAATCGCCTCGGAAGATATTCCGGGCTGGTTGGTTGCTAACGAAGGACAGCTCACCACTGCACTGGATGTAACGATTACACCGGAACTTAGAGCTGAGGGAATTGCAAGAGAACTCGTAAACAGGATCCAGAATTTAAGAAAAGACAGTGGTTTTGAGGTTACCGATAAAATAACGATCCTGATTGAGATGAATGGAGCTATAAATCAGGCCATTACAAACCATAAAGACTACATTTCCTCTCAAACTCTTGCAGAAAATATTTTGACATTTGACCAGCTTGAAAATGCAAACGAAATTGAACTGGAAGAAGATATGATCGTTAAAATCAATATAAAAAAAACCAATTAGACCAATTATTAAAAAATTAGTAACTAATTGAAATATTATTCGTAAAAATTTGTTATATTTATAATATATTTAAAAATTCAGCAATGGCAGAGAAGACAAGATATTCAGATGAAGAGCTGGAGGAGTTCAGACAACTTATTTTAGAAAAGATTGAAAAGGCAAAAGCCGATTACGAACTTTTAAAAAATACTATCTCCCACGAATCAAGTAATGATACAGAAGATACCTCTCCAACATTTAAGGTATTGGAAGAAGGTGCAGCTACACTTTCAAAGGAAGAAGCCGGCAAATTGGCCCAAAGGCAGCATAAGTTTTTGCAACACCTTGAAGCGGCTCTGGTACGTATTGAAAACAAAACCTATGGCATTTGCCGTGAAACAGGGAAACTCATTTCAAAAGAAAGATTACGGGCAGTACCTCATGCAACACTATCTATTGCTGCGAAAAAGAACCAACGGTAAAATTTACCCATACTTCATTAAACAAATTTAATTTTTGATTTGGCTTTTTTAATCCTAAAAAAGCCTCCATGGTCAGTCTGTTTTATTAAAAGAAAATACTTAGATTTGGAACTTAATTAAAATCTATGTCGAAAGCTACAAAATCAGCCCTTTTTATTTTTTCCATACTGATTTTAGACCAGTCACTCAAAATCTGGGTTAAAACAAACATGACCCTTGGCCAGGAGTTTAGTGTAATCGGAAACTGGTTTCTTTTACATTTTATTGAAAATAACGGAATGGCCTTCGGAATGGAATTTGCCGGGAAAACCGGAAAGCTTATTTTAAGTGTTTTTCGTGTTTTTGCAGTTGCCGGAATTGGGTGGTATCTCGTTAAACTTATTAAAGATGACGTTTCATACGGTTTGATATTCAGTATATCAGCTATTTTTGCCGGAGCAGTTGGTAACATCATAGACAGTGCTTTTTACGGAGTCATTTTTTCCGACAGCGGTTTTTTTAAACTGGCAACTCTGTTTCCTGAGCAGGGAGGATATTCCTCTTTCCTTCATGGTAGGGTGGTTGATATGTTATATTTTCCGGTATTAAAGGGACACTACCCTTCATGGTTTCCATGGAACGCCGGGAGCGAATACATCTTTTTCCGTCCGGTATTCAATTTAGCTGACTCATCCATCACCATCGGAGTAGCAGCGATACTCATCTTTCAAAAAAGGTTTTTCAGCCATCTCCCAAAAAAGAATTAACCCTCCGGGATAATTTTACTGGAATTAATTCAAATAGAACGCATACAATACCTCCTGAATTATTCAGATTTGTCAGTATTCTGACCAAAATATCCTAAGACGAATTGTATTTTTGAAGTGATAAATGGATTTTTTACATTTCAGTATGAAAAGGGTATTTATTATTCTGTTTTTAATCTTTTTTACTTTTTCCTGTTCAAAGGAAGAGAAAATTATTATAAAAAAGGATCCTTCAGGTACCACCCATCAAGGCGTGAAGATCATTCAAACTTCTTTTCAGAATACGGAACTTATAATTGCCGGCAGCCCGGATAAAAACTTTATAATATCCTTTGAAAATGTTAAAGTGAACGGTGCATATCCTGAGTTTACAGTAATTCAGGACAGCCTTCCGGTCATCATGAAAGATGAATACAATGGAAGATGGAACATTCTGGGAGAGGCTTTAAGCGGACCAGCAAAAGGAACAAAGCTCATCCCGACAAATTCGATGATGGGTTACTGGTTTTCTTTCGGTGCTTTTTTCCCGGGAATGGAACTGTTTGACGGAGATCCGGTTGATGTAAATGTTGTAAACGAGATATCAGAGGGATGGCTGATCAATAAAAATATGGTATATGCAGGATCTGTGGAATCAGATGCCATTCCTGCCCTGGATAACCCGGTTCATATCCAGTATAAAGAAAGAAATTTCCTGAATGGATTTTTTGTGAAAGACGATGACCTTGTTCTGGGAATTTACCAGAACGGACAAGCCATTGCTTATCCTGTAAATATCCTGAACTGGCATGAATCGGTTAATGATTTAGCCGGGGATGTCCCGATAACCATTAGTTATTGCCCCTTAACCGGTACTGCTGTCAGTTGGAACAGGAAAATCAATAACACAGAAACTACTTTTGGAGTATCCGGCCTTTTATATAACAGCAATCTCATTCTTTATGACCGGGAAACCCGAAGTTTCTGGTCACAAATGCTTATGAAATGTGTTCGGGGGGATTTAATAGGAAGAAAAGCCGGAACCACAAGAGTACTCGAAACTACCTGGAAAACCTGGAAAACGATTTTTCCTGAAACAGATGTGCTTTCCACAAACACAGGGTATGACAGAAATTACGAGGAATATCCCTTTGAGGATTACCGGACAAACAATGATCTGATTGGTTACCCCCTGGTTTACGATGATTCGAGAGTACCCCGGAAAGAACGGGTTCATGCCATTTTCATCGGAGGGAAAGCAATGGTTTTCAGGTTTTCTTCATTTTATTTATAAAGGCAAAAGTAAATCCTCCTACGCTATCTCCTTCGCAGAAGCTATGGAGATCAAAAAATGCTACGGAGGATGAAAAAGGCAGAAGGATAAAATACAAAGTTGGGGAAAAATAAGTTGGCCCGGAAAGACATAAATTATTCAAGAATATTCGAACGATATGAAATTCAGATTACTATTCATATTTTTTATTTTATTTGGTAGTATTCTTCAAGATTCCTGTAAAAAGGAAGTTAAAGAAAATTTCGAACCATTCATTAAAGAATATGAGACTATGGTAATTTATGATAAATTCGAACATAAAAATCTGGTACTTGCCGGGAATGTTGAGGAAGAATACATTGTTTCATTTTTTGATGAGCCGGTCAACGGGATAAGTCGCAATTTTTCAGCTGTACAGGATAGTCTCCCTGTAATTATGTCGGATGATCAAGGCAACAGATGGGATATTTTTGGAATTGCCGTATCAGGCCCCGAAAAGGGTGAAAAATTAAAACCTACCCATTCATTTATGGGATATTTCTTTTCCTGGGGAGCATTTTTTCCTGATCTTGATATTTATGATCAGTTGAATGAGAATACTCCGGCTGACAGGGTTGACCAGGCAGCTTCCTGGCTGGTCCCTGTAAATGAAATTGTTGACGGAGGCCCCGGAAGGGATGGGATTCCTGCTTTAAACTTTCCTTCTTATGAAGAGCTGTCTGCTGTTCAGTTTATGGAAGATGATGATCTGGTACTTGGGCTGAACATAAACGGGGAAATCAGAGCTTATCCACATAAAATTTTCAATTACCACGAAATAATAAATGATACAATTCAGGGTAAGCCCATTGTAATTTCTTATTGTCCGCTTACCGGTACAGGAATATGGTGGGAAAGTACTTCCACGGGCAGCCTGCTGACTTATGGAGTATCCGGGTTACTATACAATTCAAATCTGATACTTTACGATCGTGAAACCGACAGCAAGTGGGCACAAATGAGACTTGACTGCATCAATGGAAAATACAAAGGTACGCGCCAGTTGCCTCAACAAATGATACAGACAACCTGGAAAACCTGGAAGAAAATGTATCCCCACTCAAAAGTACTTTCTGTCAATACCGGATATGACCGCCCATACGATGTTTATCCCTACGGATTTTACCGTACCAATCTCTTACTCCTTTTCCCTGTAAGTCCACTGGATTTGAGACGTCCACCCAAAGAAATTGTTCATGGTATAGTCGTCAGAGACCATGCCAAAATATACAGATTTCTTTCCTTTGAAGGAGTCTGATTACGTGAGTTTAGGATCAGAACCCTATTTGGCTCTTGGCCAGGTCTCCTTACGACCCAACCAGCGCATTCCCATGATATAACCTTTGATGGTTAGTTCATCATCATTATCCATCCACATGTAACAGTCATAGGTCTTACCATTCTTTGGGTCATAAATGGTGCCATTATTCCACTCTTTTTCCTTTGTGTCATAGGAAAAACCTTTAAGATTCACCAGTCCCAGAATCTTTTGACTCTGCAGCTCAGGTTTAGGATTCTTATCATCCACCTTTGGGGTTCCATCTTCTTCATTTGGTTCTTTAAGCCACACGATTTTACCAAAATACTTTCCCCCGTCTTTGTAAATCTCCAGAATTGTTTCTCTATCAGGTGTGTACCATTTCCCCAGTACTTTATCACCTGCACCCTGACCAAACAATAATCCAGCCAGAAATAAACCTGCAATTGTTGTTAAAATTCTCATAGTTATAAGTTTTAGTTACTGTAAAGATAATTTTTTCTTGTATTATAACAATAAGGCCCTGTAAAATGGATCGATTTTGTTTCTTAAGTTCTTATCTTTTTACAATCCCATAAAACAAAATCATCAGAATATCATCCAGTCTGGATTCGGTTTCAGGTCCTCTGTTTTCCCAAAACAAGGGTATTTCCAAACCTTTCATAGCAGTACATATAGCTGTGGCAGCCAGACGGGTATTTTCAATATTAAACGCATGAAGCCGGGCTCCTTCCACAAGGATCTTTTCTACCGTTTGTCTCTCCTCTTTGTCATATTTTTTTCTGATTTTTTCTATAAATGCAAAATGCGAAAAATCAGGACTAAAAATTGCATTGTAATAATTGGAAAGTTTTTTGAGTTCCTTCATTCTGACCAGAATGTAATTTTTCAACCGGGAACGGGGATCTTTATTCTGGTTCAGGACATCCTGTAAAGATCCTTTCAAAAGTTCAGCTTCATGAATAACTACCGCTTCAAATATTTCTTCTTTTGAACGAAAATAATAATACAGGGAACTTTTTCCCATCCCTTTGGCTGAGGCAATATCCTCCATGCTTGTTTTTTTATATCCAAACCTGGAAAACACAGTAGCAGCAACTTCTATAATATCCTGCCTTACCTTTTCTTTGTTCTTCATAAAATAAGAATATCAGGTGGTAAGTTAGTGTTTTTCTGCTAAATTCGAAAGATTACCGGATTTTTTATGCAATTAATGGTGGAATGAAAAATATCTGAATATTAACCCGCTTTATTCATACGATACTGAAAGAATCCCGGAATTCAATCCACAATCCGCAAATCCACCTGCTTTTTAGGCAGGTTAACCCTTGCTATCTCAATCCTTATCGAATCTCCCAATTGGTAACTTCGTCCGGTGCGCCGGCCAATTAAACGGTAGTTTTCTTCATCAAATTCATAAAAATCATCATCCAGATCACGGATGGGGACTAACCCCTCACACTTATTCTCTTCAATCTCCACAAAGAGTCCCCAGTCGGTTACTCCCGAAACAAGCCCCGCAAAACTTTGCCCGATCTTATCGGAAAGGAACTCTACCTGCTTAAATTTAATGGAAGCCCTTTCAGCATCTGCAGCGCGTTTTTCCATATCGGAACTGTGCTTACACTCTTCCTCCAGCTTTTCCTTTTCCTTAAATTTTTGCCCGTCAAGATACTGAGCCAGCAAACGATGGACCATCATATCAGGATAACGCCGGATGGGGGAGGTGAAATGGGTATAATAATCAAATCCCAGCCCGTAATGGCCAATATTGTGTGGAGAATAAACTGCTTTTGCCATAGCCCTGACAGCCAGGGTTTCAATTATGTTTTGTTCCGGTTTCCCCTGTACATCTTTTAAAACACGATTTACTTCAAAGGAGACATTCTTTAGATTCACCGGACTTATCCTGTGGCCAAACCTTCCGGCAATCCGGGCAAATGATTCCAGTTTCTCTGGATCAGGTTTATCATGAATACGGTAAACAAAAGTTCTGGAATTATTCACCGGACCTCCTTTGCCTTCTTTCTTTTTCCCTACCAGTTCAGCCACCTTTTTATTTGCCAGTAACATAAATTCTTCCACCAGCTTGTTTGAATCTTTATTTTCCTTAAAAAACACACCTAAAGGAGTTCCCTTTTCATCAATATGAAACTTCACCTCTACCCGCTCAAATTCAAATGAACCTTTTTTAAAACGTTCTTTGCGCATGATCTGAGCCAGCTTATTCGCCTGAAGCATTTCTTCGGCAAAATCTCCTTTTCCGGTTTCAATAATTTGCTGAGCCTCATCATAAGTAAACCTCCGGTCTGATTCAATCAGCGTACGGCCAAACCATGATTTTACCACTTTTGCATCTTCATTCATTTCAAAAACTGCTGAAAAACAAAGTTTTTCCTCATTTGGTCTTAGAGAGCAGATTCCATTGGATAATTTTTCAGGAAGCATGGGTACCACCCTGTCAACCAGATAAACGGAAGTTCCACGTTCATAGGCTTCCCCGTCAAGCACTGATCCGGGAGTTACATAGTGTGTAACATCCGCAATATGAACCCCTATTTCCCAGTTCCCGTTTTTTAATTTCCGGGTGGAAATAGCATCATCAAAATCTTTAGCATCATCGGGGTCAATTGTAAAGGTGGTTACTTTGCGAAAGTCCCTGCGTCCGGCTCGATCTTTTGCAGTAATGACATCGGGTATTTTCTCAGACTCTTTAATTACCTCATTCTTAAACCGATAAGGCAATTCGTACTCTGCCAGGATCGCATGGATTTCTACTTCATGCTGTCCCGGATCCCCAAGAACTTCCACTACCTCACCCAAAGGGTTTTTTACATTTGCCGGCCAGTCGGTAATCCGCGCGATTACTTTTTGTCCGTTTTTTGCCTGGTTGAATTTCCCCTGGGGAATAAAAATATCATAGGGCATTTGTTTCTTTTCTGAAACAACAAATCCATAATTCCCTGTAATCTGGATGATCCCGACAAAGGTTTTTCTGGATCGCTCCAGTATCTCTACAATTTCACCTTCCTGGCGTTGACGCCGCTTCAGGGATGCATAGAGAAAAACCTTCACTACATCGCCCTGCAGGGCATGATTCAAGTTGGCCTGAGACACAAAAATATCATCCGTTAAGGAATCCACGATCACATAAGCAGATCCATGTGCTGTAAGATCCACCGTGCCAATGACAAAACCACCTTTTCGCTTTAATCTGAATTTTCCGGAATAAACCTCGGTAAGGTTCTCCTGTTCCAACAGATCATACAGGATCTTCAACACCTGCTTTCTCGATTGTTTATCTTTTATTCCCAGTCTGCCTGAGATTTGCTTGTAATTAAAACTTTTTGTCGGGTTATTTGTAAATATTCCCAAAACCTGATTTGACAGATCTTTTATATTTTTAATTGATTTATTTATTTTCTTTTTCTTAACCATTTTGATTTTTTGTTACTGACTGCAAGTTTTGAAAAATTTTTCATTCAAACTTACACCAGTTTAATTATATTATTTTTAATATTTGCAAAATTTGTTTAAAAAACTGCTTTCGCAATCTGCTCCACATTATCCGATTTTCCCATGGTATAATAATGCACCACCGGAACCCCGAATTTTACCAGTTCTTTTGATTGCTGTATCGTCCACTCAATACCCACCTGGCGTACTTCTTTATTGTCCTTACATTTCAATACTTCTTTTACCAGAGGTTCGGGAATATCAATGTTAAAGGTTTTTGACAAAAAATTCAACTGATGGTAGGTTGATAACGGCTTGATCCCCGGAATGATCGGGACATTTATATTTGCTTCCCTGCAAAGTTTGACAAAACTGAAGAACTTTTCATTATCATAAAACATCTGGGTTACAATAAATTCTGCACCTGCTTCTATTTTTTTCTTCAGAAAATGAATGTCTGATCTCATATTTGGTGCTTCCGGATGTTTCTCGGGATAACCGGCCACACCAATGGTGAAATCGGTGGGTGTTTTTTGTTCCAGCTCTTCATCCAGGTAAATCCCTTTGTTCAAACCGGTAATTTGTTCTATCAAACCCAGGGTGTGCTGATGCCCTCCCGGCTCCGGTCTGAAAACTTTTGAATCGGTTTGCGGGTCTCCCCTAACCGCCAGAATATTTTTGATTCCCAGGAAGTTCAAATCAAGCAGGGCATTTTCAGTTTCTTCTTTTGAAAACCCTCCACATATCATATGGGGTACAACTGCAACTTTGTATTTTGATTTTATTGCCGCAGAAATCGCCACTGTTCCCGGCCTTTTCCAGATTGTTTTTTTCTCCAGCAAATTGTTTCCTGCATCCCGGTAAACAACTTCTTCCTGGTGATAAGTAATATTAATATACGGAGGTTTGAACTCCATTAAGGGATCAATTGCATGGTAGATTGACTCAATATTCTGCCCCTTTAAAGGGGGAAGCAATTCAAATGAAAAAAGTGATTTCTTAGTATGTTTCAGAAGTTCTATAAGTTTGATACTCATTCTTTTATTATTTATAGGCTAATGTAGCTGAAAGTATTTTTTCTGCCTTCTCCAAGCTAATTCCTTTCCGTTTTGCATAATCCTCCACCTGATCAAAGGCAATTTTACCAACATCAAAATAGCGTGATTCCGGATGAGAAAAAATATGAGCACATACCGAAGCAGCCGGAAACATGGAATAATTTTCTGTAATTCTCATTCCTGTTTCTCTTTCAATGTTCATAAAATCAAAAACCTTTTCCTTTTCCGAATGATCAGGACAGGCCGGATAACCAAAAGCAGGCCGGATTCCCTGATAACGGGCCATCAACAAATCATCCAGTGACATCTCCTCATTTGCAGCAAAGCCCCAGTATTCTTTCCGGACCTTCTCATGCAACCACTCTGCGTAGGCTTCTGCAAGGCGGTCAGCCACTGCCTTAACCATTATAATCGAATAATCATCATGGTCTTTTTCAAATTCCTGAATGTAATAATCCAGGTGCAATCCCGCTGTTGCAGAAAAAACAGCATGGTAATCCTTTATGCCGGATGATACCGGAGCCACAAAATCAGCCAGGGATAAATAAGCCCCCTCCGGTTTTTTCTGGGTCTGTTGCCGCAATTGATTCAACCTACACACAATATGTTTACGAGATTCATCTTCATACAGCAGAATATCATCCCCTTCAGAATTTGCCGGGAAAATCCCGAGAACGGCCTCTGCAGTCAAAATCCCATCACTTATGATCCGGTCAAGCATTTGATTTGCATCATCATACAATTTCCGGGCTTCCTCCCCACGATCTTCCTTATCAAGAATTTCCGGAAATTTGCCCTTCAGTTCCCACACATGAAAAAAGAAGGTCCAGTCAATGTATTTTCTCACTTCAGTAAGATCAGTCTTTTTCAGGATTTTAATTCCCTGAAATGATGGTTTTACAGGCGGGTATTTTTTCCAGTCGGGTTTTGCATTTTTCTTACGGGCTTCTTCTATATGCACATAGGTTTTTTTAATCCCCCTGTTCATGTCTCTCAGGTTGGTATAACGTTTCCCAATTTCACGGAGATATTCCTTTTTCCTGTTCTCAGAAAGCAGGTCGCCCACTACCTGAACACTTCTTGAAGCATCCTGAACATACACCGTACCTCCGGAATAATTCGGCTGAATTTTTACGGCAGTATGCAAAATTGAAGTAGTTGCTCCACCAATCAGTAAAGGAAGATCAAGGTTTTGCCTTTCCATTTCCTTTGCCACATGAACCATTTCTTCAAGCGAGGGAGTTATCAATCCGCTTAATCCGATTATATCAACTTTCTCTTTCTTCGCAGTTTCCAGTATCTTTTCTGCAGGTACCATCACCCCCAGATCAATCACATTATAATTATTACACCCAAGTACCAGGCCTACAATGTTTTTCCCAATATCGTGAACATCTCCTTTCACAGTGGCCAGCAATATTTTACCGGCAGTACTCACTTCCCTGCCTGCTTTCTCAGCTTCAATATAAGGACTCAGAAAGGCAACTGCTTTTTTCATTACGCGTGCACTTTTTATTACCTGTGGCAGAAACATTTTTCCCTCTCCAAACAAATCCCCAACTACATTCATTCCTTTCATCATAGGCTCTTCCACAATACTCAGGGCCGAGGGGTAAACAGACAATGCTTCTTTCATATCCTCCTCAACGAAATCATGAATTCCCTTCACCATAGAATGGACAATCCGATCTTCCAGAGGAAAGGACCTCCACTCGTCTTTCGGTTTTTTATCTTTCTCAACAGATGTTAAGCTCTGTGCAAATTCTATCAGTCTTTCCGTAGCATCTTCCCTGCGGTTAAATATCACATCTTCTACCAGTTCCAGTAACTCTTCCGGGATCTCATCATATACCTCCAGCATTCCGGCATTTACTATTCCCATGTCCAGACCGGCCTTTATTGCATGATACAAAAATGCAGAGTGCATTGCCTCCCTGACCGTATTATTCCCCCGGAATGAAAAAGAAAGATTACTGATCCCTCCGCTTACGCTGGCCCCGGGTAAATTCTCCTTAATCCATTTTACTGTCCGGATAAAATTCACAGCATATTCATTATGCTCTTCCATTCCGGTTGCAATGGTCAGAATATTCGGATCGAAAATTATATCTTCCGGGGCAAATCCAACTTCCTCTGTTAAAATGCGATAAGATCTCTCACAGATGGCTGTTTTCCGTTCAAAAGAAGTCGCCTGCCCTTCCTCATCAAAAGCCATTACCACAACAGCAGCACCGTATTTCTTAATTTTATTGGCATGGTTCTTAAAAACATCCTCACCCTCTTTTAATGAAATGGAATTTACTATTCCTTTCCCTTGCAGGCATTTCAAGCCTGCTTCAATCACTTTCCATTTTGAGGAATCAAGCATCACAGGCACCCGGGCAATATCAGGATCTGAAGCCAGCATATTCAGGAACTTCACCATGGCTTTTTCCGCATCAAGCATGGCATCATCCATGTTAATATCAATCACCTGCGCTCCGTTTTCGACCTGTTGCCTGGCAATACTGAGAGCTTCCTCATATTCCTCTTCCCTGATCAAACGGGCAAATTTCCGTGAACCGGCTACATTTGTCCGCTCTCCTATATTTATAAAATTGCTCCCCTGAAATACAACCAGTGGTTCCAGTCCGCTGAGCTTCATACCCGGTTTCTTCTTCCTTATCTTCCTGGGGATGGCATTTTTTGCCAGTTTTGCAAATTCCTTAATATGTGCAGGAGTAGTTCCACAGCACCCACCAATAATATTTACCTGACTGTTATCCAGAAACTCCTTGATGTGCAAACTCATAGATTCCGGGGACTCCTCATATTCCCCAAACTGATTCGGAAGGCCAGCATTGGGGTAAATACTCACCGGCAAGGCTGCTTTCTCTGATATTTCTTCCACAAAAGGCCTTAATTCTTTAGCACCTAGGGCACAGTTCAGGCCAATACTGAAAATATCCAATCCTTCAATTGAATTAATAAATGCTTCCAGTGTCTGTCCTGATAGAGTCCGGCCACTTGCATCGGTAATCGTTCCGGAAACCATTACAGGAACATTCCTGTTTTTACGATTCATCACTTCCCGGATGGAAAAAAGAGCCGCCTTTGCATTCAGGGTATCAAAAACCGTTTCCACCAATAAAAGATCCACACCACCATCAAGCAGCCCTTCCACCTGTTCCGCATAACATTCTTTCAGATCATTAAAGTTTACATCCCTGTAACCGGGATCCTCAACTTTTGGCGAGATGGATGCTGTTTTACTGGTCGGGCCCATGGAACCGGCCACAAATTTTGGCTCTTCCGGATGTTCCCTGCAATAATCTTCGATCGCCCTTACCGCTATTTCAGCAGATTGTTTATTGATCTCATACACCAGACTTTCCATCCCGTAATCCTTCATGGAGACCCGGTTGGCATTAAAAGTATTGGTTTCGAGAATATCTGCACCTGCCTCCAGGAATTCTTTATGTATTTCGAATATAATATCAGGTTGAGTCATGGATAACAGGTCATTATTTCCTTTCAAAGCTTTTGGAAAATCCCTGAATCTGTCTCCCCGGAAATCCTTCTCTTCCAGATTTCTGGCCTGTATCATGGTTCCCATTGCACCATCAAGAACCAGGATCCTTTCCTTAATTAATTCCCTTATATCAGCCTTTTTCCTCATGCATCTATCCTTTCCGTATTCGAAATCTGAAAATTTGTTAAAGTTAGTCAAATTTCCTTCCTGTATTTACAATAAAAATATCCCGGGTTTTTAATTTCTCCTGAATGCTGATCAGGTCTTTCAGATTTATCACACCGATTAAATAATTATGATTGTTCCCATAATAATATTCACTTACCGATTGGAATTTTATATCTTCAATATCGTATTTCTGATAGTACCTGAGATAAATTTCCACGAGCATATCGGTGGAATAACGACGTACAGAATGCTGGTTTTTTTTCTTGTACTCATATTTATAATCATATGTGCAGGCAGAAATATCGGATAAAACAGCCGATCCGGTGGGATGTCCCCCGGCACCTTTTCCGTAAAAAAACTGCTTATCAGAAAAAGCAGCCTCAGCAACCACTCCGTTGTACTCATAATCAACATTGTATAAATATTTGCCACTGGAGATAAATCTCGGTAGAACAAACATTCCAATATCGGTATCATTCAGTTTGGTAACCGTGGGCACCAGTTTAATTTTAAATCCTTTTTCCCTGGCATAATTGATATCATACTTTGATATTTTTGAAATACCCAGGGTGAAAACAGCATCAGGATCAATAAACAATCCATAAGCATGAAGGGTGATGATCACCAGTTTATACTTGGCATCAATCCCGTCCACATCCAGGGAAGGGTCGGTCTCGGCAAAGCCCAGTTCCTGAGCTTCCTTTAACACATCAGCATATTCATTTCCATCATTAAACATTTTAGAGAGAATGAAATTCGAAGAGCCGTTAAAGATCCCACGTACAGAATAAAGTAGTTCGTTATCGTAGTATTCTTCAAGATTCCTGATGATGGGAATACTCCCGCAGGTAGATGCTTCATATAAGAAGGAAGTCTGGGTTTCTTCCTGTAATTCAACCAATTCCTGAAGATGCTCTGCAACCATTTTCTTATTGGCAGTAACCACATCTTTTCCGTGTTTCATGGCAGTGGTAACAATTGAATAGGCTTCATCAGCATCATCAATCAACTCAACTATCAGATTAATCTTCGGATCATTCAGCAGATCATTTTTGTCATAGGTGAAATAATCCATGGGAATCCTTCTCTTTTTGGATTTGTCTTTTACACAAATCTTAACAATCTCAGCCCGTAAACCGTTATTGGAGTTTAAAACATCGTGTAAACCCTGGCCAACAATTCCATATCCAAAAAGACCCAGTTTTAATTTATCCTTCATTCTTTTACCTTCTTATAAAATGTTTGTATAATTTGTGTCAGTTTTTCTGTTTCTATCAGAAATCCATCATGCCCGTATAACGAATCTATTTCCACATAATGCGCATTTTCCACATGTTCAGCAAGGAACTTCTGCTCATATACAGGAAATAACAGGTCGCTGGATATTCCTATTGCCAATACATTCGCTTTTATCCGTTTCAGCGCTTTTTCCTTACTCCCTCTGTTTCTTCCAACATTATGAGTGTCGGAAAGATTTAATAAAGTATAATAGGAATAAGCATTAAAGCGTTTCACCAGTTTATCTCCCTGATAATCCTGATAGGAAGAGGCCCGGAAATTCTTTGTCACCTCCGGACTTTCTTCCGCTTGTGTTTTATTATAAATGGTATCATTCCGGTAACTAAGTAAAGCAATAGAGCGTGCTGCTCTCATGCCACGATTGCCTCCTCCGGGTTTATCTTCATAAAAACTCTGGTCGGCCTCAATGGCCAGCCGCTGCGATTCGCTGAAAGCAATTCCCCATGGAGCATATGCCACACTTGAAGCTACAAAAATCAGATGTTCAATCAATTCAGGAAACATGATGCTATATTCCAGCGCCTGTTGCCCTCCGATGGAGCCTCCTATCACCGTATGAATCTTCTTTATTCCAAGATGCTTACGCAAAAGATCATGGGAGTTCACCACATCTCTGAAAGTAAGATCAGGGAATGAACGGTAATAAGGTTTACCGGTTTCAGGATTTACGGATAAGGGGCCAGTTGTGCCATAACAGGAACCCGGAATGTTAGCACAAATAATGAAATATTGTGCAGGATCAAAAATACAAGCATCTCCAATCATCCCTGGCCACCAGTCTTTTGCATCTGAATTAGCCGTTAATGCATGGCAAACCCAAACCACATTATTCTTTTCCTGATTCAGTTTACCCCAGGTGTGGTAAGCAACCTCAAGTTCGGACAGGGACCCGCCCAGTTCCAGTGAAAATTCCCCTTTATATTTAAAAGTATGATATCCCATTTACAAAAAATGCCAAAATTAATAAACTTCCTCAGGAAATTTTATCCAGAGCCTGCCTGAAATCAGCAATGATATCATCCAAATGTTCCAGGCCTACGGAAACTCTCAGCATGGATGG
Organism: Bacteroidales bacterium; assembly: GCA_024763075.1. Classification (GTDB taxonomy): domain Bacteria; phylum Bacteroidota; class Bacteroidia; order Bacteroidales; family VadinHA17; genus JANTGF01. Next base: position 19,111 of record JANTGF010000021.1, read on the forward strand.
CAATACTCCTGCAGCAAGTTGATCTTCGTCAGAAAGTTGTTGATGGGTGGTTGCTGCCGGCTGGATGATCAGTGTTTTGGCATCACCCAGATTTGCCAGATGACTAACCAGGTTTAAGCTCTCCACCAGATGAGTTGCCGCATCTTTTCCCTTTTTAAGAGTAAAGGAAAGAACCCCTCCTGCTCCCCTGGGCAAGTATTTTTCACCCAGCTCATAAAACGGACTGCTTTTCAGTCCGGGGTAATTTACCGATTCCACTTCCTTTTGTTTTTCCAGCCATTGAGCCAGCGCAAGTGTATTTTCCACATGTCGCTCCATTCTCAGAGAAAGGGTTTCCAGTCCCTGAATAAATAAAAAGGAATTGAACGGACTTAGGCTGGGACCAAAATCCCTTAGGCCTTCCACCCGTGCCTTGATAATAAAAGCAATATTTCCAAAAGGAGAATCCGCACCAAAGGTTTCCCAGAATTTCAATCCGTGATAACCCTCTGAAGGCTCCGTAAACTGAGGATATTTCCCATTCCCCCAATTGTAGTTTCCACCATCGGTAATCACACCACCGATACTTGTTCCATGGCCGCCAATCCATTTGGTAGCTGATTCTACAACAATATTTGCCCCATGCTCAATCGGCCTGAAAAGGAAACCGGCTGCACCAAAAGTATTATCTACAACCAATGGGATATCATATTTTTGTGCAACTACAGCAATTGCATCAAAATCAGGAATATTAAATCCCGGGTTCCCTATGGTTTCAATATAAATAGCTTTTGTTTTATCGTCAATCAGTTTTTCAAAAGAGCTGCTTTCCAGGTCTTTGGTAAAACGGGCTTCTACCCCCAGATTTTTAAAAGTAACCTTAAACTGATTAAAAGTTCCCCCGTATAAATAGGGTGAACTTACAATGTTATCACCCACAGTCAATATAGTAGAAAGAGCAATAAACTGTGCCGCATGACCGGATGAAACAGCTATGCTTGCTACCCCTCCTTCCAGGGCTGCTATTCGTTGTTCCAGCACATCGGTAGTTGGATTCATGATCCGGGTGTAAATGTTCCCGAATTCCTTCAAGCCGAAAAGATTTGCCGCATGTGCAGAATCTTTAAAAGTGTAGGAAGTGGTCTGATAAACAGGCACTGCCCTTGAATGTGTATCACCATCCGGAGTATGTCCGGCATGTATTTGCAAAGTTTCGAAATGTGTATTTTCAGTTGACATAATTTTAAATTTTAATTATTTGTAAAAAATTCATTATGGATTTCCCTAACCGCATTATTTCTGTTCTCACGGTCCACCACAATATAACTAACTACCTGAGATGCCCCGGTACTACTGATCTTTATATTTATTCCCACACGGGCAGCAGCTGTAAAAATTCTGGCTGCAATTCCATAATTATCAAGCATCCCCTGACCAACAATTGCAATCACAGAAACATCATCAATGGCCTGAACATCTGTAACTGTATGTAATCCCAGTTTTTTCAGGACTTGCAAAGCCGCATTTTTGTCTTTCTTATGAAGCAATAGATTTATGGCAATTTGCGAGGTAATAACCGAGTTGATATTGATCTTTTTTTCACTCAGTTTCCCTGCTACTTTAGCCAGAACACCAGGCTTTAAACCCACTCCCGGCCCTTTTAATTTAACGATACAAAACTCGTCGCTGTAAGTTACACTTTTCACAACGCCATCCAAAACCACCTCCTCAGAATTCACCCAGGAAACCGGTTTCGTATGATCCAATGTGCCGTTAATATTAAAGATCCGTACAGGTATATGTGCTTCCATCAGAGGTTCTACAGTCCTGGGATGCAGAATCTTTGCTCCAAAATAAGCCAGTTCGGCAGCTTCAGCATAAGTGATCTTATCCAACCGCCGGGGTTTTTCAACCAGTTTCGGGTCGGCAGTCATAAAACCGTTCACATCTTTCCAGATATCAAGATAATCCGCTTCGATGCACCTGGCAATGGAAGCCGCAGAATAATCGCTTCCTCCTTTCCCCAGCAAAGTGGTTTTACCCGAAGGAGAAACCCCGTAAAAGCCGGGAATTACATAAATCTTATTACCGGAAAGGCGTGATTTTATCTTCAGTTCGCAGGCCTCAAAATCAACGGAGGCGTTTCCAAATTCACCATCGGTAATTAATGGAAGATCCTCAGGAAAAACAAGCTCTGCCTTCAATCCTTTGGACTCAAGCAGATTATGTAGTAAAATGGAACTGATCTTTTCACCAAAAGAAAGGATCTGATCCTCAAGAAACTCCGGTACTTCGCCGATGTAATGCACACCCAGAAGAAATTTTTCCAGCTGATTTACAATTCCATCCAGCTCCATTAAAGTTTTTTGGGCATATGCCAAATCTGTAATGTTCTCTCCCACAATTTCCCGGTTATGTTTTTTCATTTCACTCACGATATTTTCGATGGCTTCTTTGGTTTCAAGGCTGCCTGAAATTTTTGAAGAAAGGAAATCCGTAATACCATAAAACGCTGAAACAACTATAACCAGAGGCTTTTTGTAAGACTCAACCACCTTGAGGATCTTTTTCAGATCACTCTTGGTCTTTAAATTGGAACCTCCAAATTTTACTACAATTTTTGACATCTTTTAATTTGACTAATAAGCTAAATAATAGTTGAAAACTCCGGAAGAAACTCCGGAAAATCGGAAAAACGACTTCAAACAAATAATTGCCTGAAGTCTAGCGCATGCACATAGGCATGGTTAAACAAATTCTATTCAGAATAAAATACTTGTAAAGTAAAGGCTTTGGAAAAATACGCAGATAAATTTTCATTTTTTTGTGCTTAAATTATTATCTCCCAACATCGGGATAGGTTTTAGCACCTTTTTTCCTTTTGATCAGGAAAGGGTTGCTAGAGGTTCACAGAGCCTAATCTCTCCCCTCTTCTTAATAAATCAAACACTCTTTGATGAGAAGAATATTTGAATTTGAGCTGACAAAGGTAATTCAAATTATCATATTTCCAAAAAAAGAGTTTGGATTTTTTCAGTTTCTGATAAATACCATAAGCTTTAAAAGTATCGAAACCGGATTTCTGAACTATACCTTAATCAATGATAAAGGAAATTTAGAGCCATTGAATAAGGTTTCCCTGATCAAACCTGGTCATTCTATCTAAAATATCTCAAAAAAGGAATTCCTGTTTACATTTGGTTAGGATTGTAGAATTATTGCTAATTTTGCAGCCTCGTAAACAGGTAATAAGGTCATTATGGAGAATACACTTTTCATTTACAATTCACTTACAAGAAAAAAAGAGAAGTTTAACCCCATTACTCCCGGGCATGTGGGATTGTATGTATGCGGACCTACCGTTTACGGAGATGCCCACTTAGGTCATGCCCGGCCCGCCATTACTTTTGACCTTTTGTACAGATACCTGTTGCATCTGGGATTCAAAGTACGTTATGTAAGGAATATTACGGATGTCGGACATCTGGAAAACGATGCGGATGAAGGGGAAGATAAGATCCTTAAAAGAGCCCGGATTGAAAGTCTGGAACCCATGGAAATAGTACAATATTATACCAACAGCTACCATCATAACATGCGGCAGCTAAATACACTTGATCCAGGTATAGAACCTCTGGCATCAGGCCATATTATTGAACAACAGCTCTTTATTGATCGGATACTGAAAAGTGGTTATGCTTACGAAGTGAATGGTTCCGTGTATTTTGATGTGAAAAAATATGATAAAAAGTATAATTACGGGAAGTTATCAGGCAGGAAACTGGATGATCTGATAAGTAATACCCGTGATTTAGAGGGTCAGGGAGAAAAGAAAAATCCCTTTGATTTTGCCCTCTGGAAAAAAGCAACCTCAGGGCATATTATGCACTGGCCCTCAAAATGGAGTGAGGGCTACCCCGGATGGCACCTGGAATGCTCCACGATGAGTACAAAGTACCTTGGAGAAGAGTTTGATATTCACGGAGGCGGACTCGACCTTCTTTTCCCACATCACGAATGTGAAATTGCACAATCCACTGCGGCAAATGGAAAGGGTGCAGTTCATTACTGGATGCACAACAATATGATCACCCTGAACGGACAAAAAATGGGAAAATCCCTGGGGAATGCAGTAACTCTTAATGATTTTTTTGCCGGAACGCATCCTCTGCTGGAAAAAGCATATAGTCCCATGACCGTACGCTTCTTTATTTTACAGGCTCATTACCGCAGCACCCTTGATTTCTCAAATCAGGCATTGCAGGCTTCGGAAAAAGGGTTGGAAAGGTTGCTAAATGGTGTGGATGATATTGAAAAGATCAGGCCTTCGGGAAAAACCAGTATTGATCTTACCAGCTTTGAAAAGAAGTTATACGAAGCAATGAACGATGATATGAATTCGCCTGTTATGATCTCTCACCTGTTTGAAGGGGTCAAAACCATCCGGCAAATCATTGCAGGTAAGGAAACCATCAACCAGGCAGACCTTGAAAGGCTACATGGCCTCTATCATGCATTTGTATTTGATATTCTGGGTTTGCAAAAGATTGAAAAAGAAGGTAAGCAAAAAGATTTAAGTTCTGATTTGATTGATACCATTTTAAATATCCGGCTGAAAGCAAAAGAAAACAAGGATTTTTCCACATCCGATCTGATCCGTGATTCCCTGAATAAACTGGGGATTGAGATAAAGGATAAAAAAGACGGGTTTGAGTGGGAGGTAAAATAGTTTAACAAAGTTAAAGTTGTTCCGATTTGTAAGGTTCTGTAATACTTCCTGATATCTTTCTCTTGTTATTCTTTTTTCTATCTTGTGAAAGCAGATTTCCCGGTTTACCAGGGTAGTGTTACCAGTGTTTTAGCCCGGGATTGAAAAATGGATACCTAAATACCATAAATTTGTTAATTTGAACTCAAAAAAATCAGAATCAGGTAATCAGTGATGGACAAATATCTTAGAATACTAGATTTATGATCCCGGGTAAGTTAAAATACATTTCCTGAACTTTTTTCCCTTTTGACATGAAAATTCACTCCAGACATTATAAAATTAATTACAATTATTTGATTGTAAGAACTTTGTTTTTGAATAACATAAAAGAATAAAATTACCAAAATTGGACAACCTGTTTGTCAATATGTGAAAATTGTAATACGTTTACTCAGTTTTTACCCCGACTTTCAAGTCGGGGGTTGAATAAAATAATACATTTGGATTTAGCCATTAACAAAAACAATCCACCATGCCTTTTATTAAAATATGGATACATGCAGTTTGGACTGTAAAAGATCGTAAAAGATTACTATATAAGGATGTAAGGCCAGACATATTTGAACACATCCATCAATGCAATGAAGAAAGGAATACTCATGGATTGTGTAAACGGACATATTGAGCATATTCATTGTCTGTTTCGGCTAAAGAATGATCAGACCATTAGCCAGGTGATGCAACTAATGAAAGGCGAATCATCATTTTGGATTAACAGACAAAAACTTATAAATTACAAATTTGAATGGCAGGATGAATATTTTGCTATTTCTGTCAGCGAATCTCAGGTTAATGCAGTGAGAAGCTACATTCAGAGGCAGGAAAAGCACCACAAAAAGAAGACTTTTCAGCAAGAATATGAAATATTTATAGAGAAATATGGATTTCATGTTTCTAAAGATTAATGGCTAAAGCCTTGTCAATTAGCTGAATGATCTTCACCGTGCTAAAGTACGGTGTAAAAACGAATCCATTTTTTTTAATTCCAATTTTGCCAGGATATGATAGTGTCACTCAAAGATTTAATATAAGTATTTTAGCGGACAAATAAAACACAAAATAACCTTAATCACTGTAGTTATCTCACATTTAATGATCCAAACATGAAACATAAAATTACATTTCTGATTTTCATCCTGGCCATAAACCTGGCAAATGCGAAGGAGTATGTCCTGTTTTCACCCGATAAAAAGACTGAAGTAATTCTGAGTATTCAATCAGACCTGAGTTTAAGGGCAAATCATCTGTCACAGGAACTTTTCAGAGTGGATCATATTTCACTGAACCTGGCAGATCAACCCTTTGTTCCGAAAGTGAAAAGTACAAAAACGAATTCGCTTAAACAAAAAATTCATCCTGTTATTAAAGAGAAGTACAGCGTGATAAACGAAAAATTCAATGAGATGATTGTTAAATTTAAGGGTGATTACACTTTTTTGATCCGTGCCTATAACGAAGGCATCACCTATCGCTTTCAGACTGCCATAAAAGACAGTGTTATCGTAAACAATGAAAACTTTAATCTGGAATTTGCTGATCAGGATTCCGTCTGGTTTCAAGAATCGGGTTCCTTTAATTCATCTTATGAAACACCCTATCAACACAGCTCCATAAAAGACTTAAGCACTGATGGTTATTATTGTCTCCCTGTATTGGTGAAAAAGCAGAATGGCCTGAATTTATTGGTCACAGAATCTGACCTTGTTGATTTCCCTGGACTGTGGCTAAAGGCTACCGGAAAATCATCTTTTACATCTGCCCATGCAGGATATCCCCTTTCGTTTAAATATGAAGGAAGCCCGTACGGGCAGGGTCAGGTGAAAGAACATGCAGGATATATTGCAAAAACAAACGGCAACCGGAGTTTCCCGTGGCGGATTTTTATCATTGCTGAAAATGACAGTGATCTGATCACAAACACTCTGGTTTACCAGCTTGCAGAACCATCTCAGATTGAAGATGTTTCATGGATTGAACCGGGTGTGGTGACTTTTGACTGGTGGGGAAGACGAAATATTTACGGAACCGGTTTTAAGTCGGGTGTAAATACTGAAACTGCCAAATATTTCATTGATTTTGCCTCGGAATTTGGTTTTAAATATTTTCTGTTTGACGATGGCTGGTCAAAACAGGATGATCTGTTCGCCATAAATCCGGATCTGGATATGGAAGAAGTAATGGCTTATGCAAGAGAAAAAAATGTAAAAATCATGCTCTGGGTAATATGGAATACATTTGAAAAACAGGAAGAAGCAGCCTGGAGGCAATTTGAAGACTGGGGTATAAGCGGACTAAAGTTTGATTTCATGAACCGTGACGACCAGAAAATGGTGAATTTTTACCATCATATAGCTAAAGAAGCGGCCAAACGCCGGATGGTTCTCGATTTTCACGGAGCATATAAACCGGCAGGATTAAGACGTATGTACCCGAATGTTTTAACCCGTGAGGCACTGATTGAGTTTGAGTATAATGGCTGGACAAACCATGATACACCGGAACACCATAATCTCTTGCCCTATATCCGGCTGGTTGCAGGGCCTGCAGACTATATTCCCTATACTACAAATAATGCCACTATGAAAAACTTCCGGCCGGTTGGTGACAGACCAATGGGTATGGGTACAAGGGCTCATTCCATAGCTATGTTTGTTATCATGGCAAGCCCAATGCAAATGCTTCCTGATTCACCCTCTGATTATTACAGAGAAAGGGAATGTACCCGATTCATCTCCAATATTCCGGTTGAATGGGATGACCTCAGGGTGCTGGATGCCAAAACCGGGGAATATACCATTCTGGCACGGAAAAAGGGTGATGACTGGTATATCGGGGCCATCACAAACCAGGATGCCCGAAACATTGAGATTTCTTTGGATTTCCTTGATGAGGGTGAATATCAAATGGAATATATTGAGGACGGCATAAATGCAGATACACGGGCAATTGATTACAATAGGAAAACCATGAAGGTTACCAATAAAAATACTCAGAAAATCAGCCTTGCACCAGCAGGTGGATGGATTGCCAGAATAAGTAAATAAAAGAAATTATTTCCTATTTAATGTGTGGAAGACTTTTTGTTTAAATGTTCTGCTGATGGGTAAAACAGCATCCATCAGGGTTAATTGCTCTTTAGAGAACGACTGAATTTTATTCCTGTTTACAATATATGACCGATGAATTTGAATAAAATCATCCGGAAGCCTTTTGCTCAATATGCTGATTTTCTCGTGTGTGATTACTTTTCTTTGTAAAGATGTATGGATTTTAACATAATCGCCCATACTTTCCAAATATTCAATATCATCAAACAGAATCTTTACTGTTTTGCGATTGGCTCTTACCAATATATACCCTTTTCCCTTAATTTCCTTTTCAGCTTCCAGTACATGGAGATTTTTTTGATTATCAAAGTATATTTTAATGAGTAAGATAAATGCATTCAGAAAAACTATTCCGTACATGATAAGGGCTAAAACAAAAATATTTGTCGTAACCGGAGTCATATTTTTATATTGATAATTCGCAAGAAGCATGAAAACCAGATAGATAACCATCATTTCCAGATACATTGAAATAATGATTGTGTAAATGCTATACAATCCGAATTTTAGGTAATTCTTCTTCATTAAATACCGGGGTACCAAATAATAATTAAAAAACCGGGAAGTACCGAGAATTACAGGAAACAGAAATGAAACAAAGTAGAAAGCCTGAAGAAAACTTTTGTAAGAAATTCCAAATACCAGTGTCAGTAAAACGACGACCAGTATCCAAAAGATTATTTGATTTTTTTGCTTCATAAAGTACTTAAAGCGTCAAATTTGCCTATTTTTATGATATTTCCAATATAAAATCGTTGAAATACAGGTTTTGCTATGGATTCTACCTTGGAGCTTAGCTCCCATAATATCTAAATTTGGTGAGAATTATGTTTAACTAAAAATTTTGAAATTATGTTTGATTTATTTTATGAAGGAGGAATCCTGTTTATGAGTATTCTCACTTTACTATTCGTAGTGATGTTATCCCTTTCTGTTTATTATGGAACATCGATTTTTAAATCCGGTCCGGAGAATGCAGAATTGTATCGTCAAGGTATTAGCTATATTAAATCCATGGGTATTTTATCTTTGGTAGTTGGTGTCTTGGGACAGTTAATTGGTATGTATCAGGGTTTCTCAAAAATTCAATTGGCCGGAGCCATCTCTCAACCGCTTTTGATCGCTGGTATTAGGATTTCAATGATCACAACACTATATGGCCTGGTTATTTTTATCATTTCTTATCTGATATGGTTGGGATTGGATTCCAAACTTAATAAGATTTAAATTTAATACAAGGTCAGAGGTGACTTAAGTTCACTTTCTGACTTTATTTTCCGGTACGGCCCTTCAAATCTGCACGGGGTTTGGTAAAATTGGCCTGCGCACGGGCCGGACCAGCCGGTTATCTGTTTTATGAATAGAAAAATATTTTGCCCGCCCGCATGGCCTGACCACCCCGTCATGACTGAGTACGTCATGACACCCCTCCTTGAAAAAAGGAGGGGAATTCATACGTGATTTATTTTGAGAGGCGTATAGCACCCTTCTCCCACAGGGATCCCTATGGGGGACAAGCTCAGGGTGCGCAGATTGCATGGGCAGGGCTGGCAGGAGGAAGTTTTTTTACCATTAGGTTTGGGCAATTTGTTCTAATCAGCCCTGAAAGGGCACTTTATTTTAGCCCCGACTTGAAAGTCGGGGTTTGATATTTGTTAACACAAAAAACCGGCGCAATGAAATGGCTGGCAAAAGAATTATGCTTTGCAGCGCCGGGATGAAAGAACTATGGCACAGATTGCCCCAAAAGAATCACAATGTGATAAATCCGCGCCAACTGAGGAGGCTGGCTATTGGTTACTTAATATATTGGAAGACTCCCCGGCGTAATTCTATAGAACATCAAAGGAGCTTTTTATATCTTTTCAGAAGTTCGCCTGCCTCTTCTATCTGGGAATTATGGTTCAGATTGAAAAATAAAAAAGGATGATAAAATGAAAGGCCGGAATGAATTGGAATTCTTTTTGCTGAAACAGCATTTAAAAACCCGCTCAGTTTATAGTTCTTTTGTATTATGAACTTCTTAAGTAATTGCAGGCTTGTTTTTGGATAATACGCACAAAGAGGTTCCGGAAATCCATTCTCCTGAACCGGAACGCAAACCTTTTTCTTATCAGAGTGTCTCAATACGAATTTAATCAGTGCAGTGCTGATCAGAGGTATATCGCAGGAAAGAACAAGGTTCTTCTCCGTTTCAGAACTTTCCAGTCCGGTGTAGATACCCCCAATTGGCCCGCAATCTTTATATATATCGGCTTGTACAGGATATCCAAACTGATTATAATCCGGGGAGTTTGCACTGATAATTATGTGGTCACAAACAGATTCAAATGTTTCAATGGCATAATAAATCAAAGGTTTGCCGTTTAATAGGGTCAAACCTTTGTCCATTCCCATTCTGGAACTTTTTCCACCGGAAAGGATAATTCCGGTCAGTTTTTCAATAGGGGCCATTCTACCTTTGTATGATCACCAAAGGTAATAATAATCGAATAAAAAATCAGGCAGTATTGACCAAAATACCGCCCGGTTTTTATCAGGTAAAAATAATCTGTGTGTTCTGTCCACCTGCCAGAGCATAAAACTCCCCGATAGTAATTATATCAATTACATGATCAGTAAGGTCTTCTTTCTCAAGTTTGAACATATCTGCAGCCAGTTTACAGGCATAAATTTCACCTCCACCGGCTGTGATCATATCCAGAAACTCATCTACAGGAGGCATATCCAGTGCATCCATCTGCTTCATCATCATTGCTGAAACGCCGGCTTCAACACCTGGTAATGCTCCGAGTAAACTTGGGAAAGGCAAACCTCCCGGCATTCTCATAGCAGGATTTCCAACAGTAGAAGTATGAAGTTTGTTCATTTGTTTTTTGGTAATGGCATCCATTCCAAAAAAAGTAAAGAAAACCTTAGCTTCAATACCTTCCATAACGGCTCCATTGGCCATTACCAATGTTGCATAAACATCTTCAATTGCCCCCTTTGCACAGATAATGCAAACCTTTTTTAAAGGGTGTTCATCTTGTTTGATATTCATAATATAAAATTTAAAAGATTCAGCTATACACAGCTTGTAGGTTTGGGTATTCCGGCAATCTTTGAGGATTTTTTAAGAGGACCTCCGGGAAATAATGTATATAGGCCCTTGATATCTGTAATCCCGGACTTGCCGACTTTCCTGATGGTTAACACATTACCTTTTTCATTCTCATCCCGCAGGTAGTTCAGTACTTCAAAATGCTTGTCGGTCAATTCAATTCCTTCTTCTTTTGCAATTTCAGCAGCAACCTCTTTTGTCCACTGGGACGGGTCGGTAAGGTAACCTTCTTCATTTACGTCAACGTTAACGCCAGCTATATTTTTTGTAGCCATAATAAAATAGTTTTAAGTGTTTTTAAAATAATGAATTGTTTATGTATTTGATTTTGTCTTTTCCTCCTCAATTACCGGAGTAAGACTTTTTATAAAAGTTATTACAAATCCAAATCCCCTTTTCATCTCAGGAGTATTCAATTCCTTCATTACTCTCCATAAGGAATACTCAGGTACATGTGTGGGATCCAGATTCTTATAAATAGCAAGTGCATTATCCATCGCTTTCATCATATCCGGCTGTGTAAGGTTCTTAACCGTATCCATGATGGTTACAATATTATCTGCCAGTGCCCTGACATCTTCAGTAGTGTAATGTGCAACAATATTATCTATGATTTTAAGTGCTTCGGCAAAGAACTCAAAGTAGCCTTTCTGATCAAATTCATGAAATTTATCAATCGTATCCAACCCAACCTGTTTGACTACAGGGCTCAGATCTTTCATTAGATCCACCATACTTTCAAACATATTCAGGATCATTGAAAAGTTATTCAAATTTTTCAGCAATTTAAAAACCATGTGCTGAATTGCCTCTCCGTCAAGTTCTATACCCTGTTCATCCAGCATATCAACAGATGTCTGGAAAGCATCCTTTCCAATCAGTGACATGTCGCTGATCAGGTCCTCAACCACTTCGCTTTTTAATCTTTGCTGATTTACATTTTCCAGTAAAATATCCAGCTTTTGATTAATCTCCTTTAATTGATCTTTTTCCATTGTATATATTTATTGAAAACGGACGTTTAAATCCTTAAAGTTTTTTCCCGGCCATAGACATTTCATTGCTTATGGGCATTTCTTTTCCACGCAGCAAAATGTGCCAGTAAACCCACCTGAAAATAACTTTTCCGTAATGGTTAAACCGGGTATTCTGTAATAACCCAAACGGTCCCACACCGGGAAGTGGAAAAGACCCTGGCAAAGGTTCGGTATCATAGTTAAAATCAATAATGGAACCTTTTCCAAAACCGGTTTCAATATAACAATTGGCATGACCATCAAATTTAGCCAGTAAGGGACGCCCCTCAATGGCACTCATCAGGTTTTCAAACAGCACTTCCGCACCAAAATGTACAACAGCTCCGGCTTTGGAGGTAGGTAAATTCGCAGCATCCCCCAATACAAAAACATTTTCAAATTTTTCACTTCTCAATGTATATTTATCGGTAGGAACAAAATTCAGATCATCTCCCAGGCCGCTTCTTTCCATTACATCATTCCCTTTATTTACAGGTATAATGGTTAATACATCGAAGGGCACTTCCTGTCCGTCATATGAAACAATCTTTTTTGCGTCATTATCAACATGTTCCAGGTAGAACTCAGGAATTACTTTTATATTTTTTTCTTCCATCAGACCACTTAACATTTTTGTTGCGCGGGGTTTGGTAAAAGCCCCCGGAAGCGGAGTAACATAAGTAATATCAACCTTGTCCCTCATTCCAAGTCCGTGGAAATAAGCATCTGCAAGAAAAACAAACTCCAGTGGTGCCACTGGACATTTAAAAGGCAACTCTGCAATATTCAGTACCAGTTTCCCGCCTTCCCATGTTTTAAAAAACTCACGAAGTGCAAGAGCTCCTTCAATTGTATAAAAATCAAAAATCTCTTTATACCATAATTTATCCTTCAATCCCGGGGTTTCATCAGGACTGGTTTCAGTTCCAGTAGCGATGATCATATAATCATACTTTAGTATTTGTCCGTTTGCCAGCTTAACCTGGTTTTTTTCACCCTCAATGAGCTCAATTTTTGAATAAATTACATTTACTCCAGGAGGGAAAAAATCACTTTTTGGTTTAATAACATCGTTTTTATTATATATCCCAAAGGGGATAAACAGAAAACCGGGTTGATAATAGTGTGTTTTAAACTGATCAACAACTGTTATGTCCCATTCTTCACGATCAAGTACATTACGCAGCTTGTTGCACATAATTGTACCGCCTGTTCCTCCCCCAAGTATTAATATTTTTTTCATATACCTAAATGTTTTAATAAGTTATTTTATTTAAAATGAATCTGGAAATAGTACTTTATTTGCAAATTCTGCATTTTTTGGTTTTCAAAATTACCGGATGTTTCATACCTTTCGGCATTCGCAGATATGATATATATCAGAAATGTTATTAAACATATTTATTTACATATTTGCATAAATAGTTTAAACAATGGAAAACAGCTGTGAACTATGTATTTATCGCTCGTACTTGTTCGACAATCTCGATAAAAAGGAGTTTGCACTGCTGACTCTTTCAAAAAAAGAACTGGAGTTTAGAAAAGGATCAATTATTTGCAGAGAGGGTGAAAAAATAAAAAGTTTTCTTTATCTAAAACAAGGTTTGCTTAAAATTTATAAAAATGTTGATAATCGCAGGGAGCAGATTATCGGAATAACAAAACCAAAAGATTTTATCGGGTTATTAAGTGCATTTAATGAGACAACACACCTTTATTCTATTTCTGCACTGGAAGATTCCTCCGTTTGCGTAATTGACATTGAAGCCATTAAGAATCTGGTTATTAAAGATGGCTCTTTCGCTCTGAACCTGCTTGGGAAAATGAGTAAGATCAATGACCAGATTTTGGGAACGAGACTGAACATCAATTTAAAAAACCTAAGGGGCAGAATCGCTTATATTTTGTTAATGTTTAGGGAAATATACAAGTCTGAAATATATGATATCCCTGTTTCAAGAAAGGAAATCGCAGAATTGATTGAGATGAGAACAGAAAATGTAATTCGTATTCTCTCCGAATTAAGAAAAGATAAAATCATTAGAATCGAAGGCAAAAGTATTGAAATCCTGGATTTACACAGGCTTGAACAGATTGCCGAATTTGGTTAGATTTTATAATAGGAATTTAAAAATCCCATTATTTTCCCTTTCCTGATTTCTCAGGACTTTTTTGCAGTTTTCCAGAATTAGGTTTTTTTTGCTCATTCTTCTCTTTTACGGAAAAAACTGCAATTACACCTCATGCAGAATGTGGCTCCTGTAAGTCCTAAAATCAATCCACCACCCAGGGCAGTGTAAAATACCCACGTAGGCAAATTCAGGCAACAGGTGAACAGCCCGGCAAATATGATTGCCAGCACACCCAACATTCCAAGCACCATGCAATGGAAACCTGCATTTATCAGAAGATTACGCCAATCATTTAATTGTACAGCCATTTTTTTTTGTTAATTATTATTCAACATAAAGTTACAAAAAGATTCAGCTCAGGTTGAACAAAATTGTGTGACATAAATCAATGGGTGCTGTGATATTTTGCATAATTGCTGTAATCAATCTGAAAAATTATTATTACTTTGAGTTAAATTTACCGTGATTAACAAGAATTCAGTATCTTGCTTAAATAATTTTAGAATGACCGGTTTTTCAGAAATAAGCAGTAGTTGCCAGGAATGTCGCCTCAAGTCTAATGCTGTAATGGCTTTGGATGAGGATGAACTCATGTTTCTTGAAAAAGGCTGCCGGAATGTATCGTTAAAAACCGGTGAATCACTTTTCCGGGAAGGGCTTCCTTATTCTCATATTATATTCTTAAAAGAAGGTTTTGTGAAGATACATATGATGGGTCCCACCGGGAAAGATCAGATACTTAAAATTGCAAAACCCGGGGCCTATATCGGAATTCAAACCATTTTAGGAGGAGATTTCAATCATTATTCAGCAACATCTTTAACGGATGTGAGTACATGTTTTATTAAAGTGGAGATTTTTAAAGAGTTGATTCTGTTAAGCGGTAAATTTTCATCTGAAATCCTGAAATATATTTGTGAAGAAGAACTCAACTATTACCATAGATTTGTGGACCAGCAGCAAAAACAAATGAACGGGAGACTGGCAGATGCCTTATTGTATTTATGCGATGATATCTTCCTGAGCAGACAATTTATAATGCCTTTTTCAAATAACGACCTTGCCGCATTGATCGGGTCCACACGGGAAGGTGTCAGCAGGACATTGTCAAATTTTAAATCGCATGGAATTATCCGGATTCAGAATAAAGAAGTAAATATAGTCGATTATGAAAAACTAAAAAGAATTAGCGAAAAGGGTTAAAAACAAACCTTCAGTTAAAATGGTTCCTCCTTATCAGGCCACCTTACTTAACATACGAAGCGCCTGTATATCAATTATCTCAAAATGATTCGCTTTAACCTGTAGGATTTTATCATCTTTCATTTGCTTCAAGACCCTGGAAAGGCTTTCATTTGACATTAAGGTAATTTCTGCCATATCACGGCGACTCAGAGATGTTCTGAATTTACGGCTCTTATAAATTCTGATCGACAGACAAAGCAGAAGATCCGCCAGCCTTCCGTGCAACTGTTTCAACCCAAGTGTAGCCATCCGTTCATAGCTTCTTAAAGAGTCATCATTGATCCTTTTTAACATTCCGGCAGCAAACTTCGCATTCTCCTGAATTAACTTGTTAAAAGCCTTGATGTCAATCAGGCATGCACTTGTATCCTCAAAGGCAATCGCAGAATAAGGAACTTTGTGTGGATGGAAAACTGATTGAAGCCCTAAAAAATAACCTTTTGACTCGATGGATAATACCAGATTTGAAGGGGAATCTTCTGAAAATATTTTAATCAAACCCGTTTGAATATATATAATATGTGATGTAAAAGTTCCCTGTTTTAAAAGACTCTCACCTTTCTTAAAATTAATCTCAACTCTGTTCCTGTTTATAAAAGCCAGTTGCTCCGGACTTAAAAACTTGAATGGTGTTGAAATACAATTACAATTTTCACAAGATGGAAAGACCTTTGTGCCCATATAATCAAAAATTTTGGTGCAAATATAAGATAAATTGATCTGAGATCAAATAAATTTTGATCTCAATTCGACTGTGCTTTGATGACAATATGTGTTTAATATGATTTATCCCCATATCAATTATTTGGTCTGTAAGGTGCGAGTGCTGTACTTTTGAACCGTCGAATCTTTTTTTTAAATACTAATGTTAAATAAATAACAAAAGAATCGGACATCTAAAAAATTTCAGTTATTAATCATTTAATTTAAAAGTTATGAAAAAGTTAAGCAGAATTTTGATTGTGGTACTTATGGTACCGGTAATTTTTCTTTCTAGTTGTAAGAAAACAAACACTGATGATGAAGGCAGAAAAACCGACCCTGAATTTCAGACCCTGACGGCATATTTGTCATCTCATCAAATGGATTTATCCAACATCCTCACTGACTGGATTGTACCAGCATCCGGAATAAAGGATAATCTCAATGATTTTCATATTATAGATATCAGGAATGGCAGTGATTATGAAACTGCCCATATTCCTGGGGCTGTTAACAGTACACTTGGAAACATCCTGAAAGAAGCTGAAAATGCAATGGGTAAGCCAATCATTGTAGTTTGTTACACCGGTCAGACAGCCGGTCATGCGGTAGTTGCATTGCGCCTGAGTGGATATTCCGATGCCAAAGTGCTGAAATGGGGAATGAGTGGCTGGGGGCCCACCTGGTCAGCCCCGTGGGACGGAAATGTAAAACAGATGGATACACCCAGTTGGATAAGCGCTCCCGGTTCCATTGTGGGCAATAAAGAATTTGATGACCCTGATCTTACAACAACTGCTACCGATGGTGCAGGAATGTTGCAAGAACGTGTAAGTGCACTATTATCCGGAGGTTTCAACAAAATTACAAATACGGATGTTTTAGGATCCCCGGGCAACTATTATATCAATAATTTCTGGGAGGAAGGTGATGTTGAAACCTATGGCAATATAGTTAATGCTTACCGTGTAAAGCCTTTAACAATTTCCGGTGAACAATTTAAGTACATTGATCCTTCAAAAACAGATGTAACCTATTGCTGGACCGGTCAAACTTCTTCAATGGTAACAGCTTATCTGACGGTACTGGGATTTGATGCAAAAAGTATGCTATATGGCGTAAATGGTGTAATACACGATGACCTTCAGGCTCACAAATGGTCAACACCAACTTCGGACCTGCCGGTTGAGCCTTAATCCGGAGAGTATCCAAAAAGTAATGATATGCGAAGCATTTCTTTCGCATATCATTTTTCTGACCTTATTATTAAACTATTTAATAAATCAAAAATGAAAAAAACAGCGATATTTATTACTATTTTATTTGCTGCCACAGGAATTCATTCATATGCACAGGGCTGTATGGAACCCAGTTCGGACGAAGGGGTGTCTGTTATAGGTTACTTACAACCGGAGTATCAGCTTCATGAAACAACTGAGGGGTGGACCAATAGTTTTGCATTCAGGAGAGCAAGGCTGGGAGTAACCGGAAATATACCTTATGATTTCAGTTATTACGCAATGGTGGATTTTTCAAGGTTTATGCCGGATTCTCCGTATCTTTTGGATGCCTTTGTATCTTATAACCGGTTCCCTTTTGCCCATATCACTTTGGGACAATATAAACCCCCATTTACCCAGGAACTTCAGACTGCCTGTCACAAACTTCATACAATAAACCGTTCAAAAGTTGTAGATGAACTTGCCTTACCCAACAGGGATCAGGGCCTGATGGTATGGGGGAAGTTTGCCTCCGATATTGTAAGTTATAATGTTGCTCTCATGAATGATTTCAGAAGAGGCTATTATGATGAGAACAATAATAAATCAGTTGTGGGGAGAGTAGTCATACAGCCTTGGGATGCATTTCGGTTCGGAGGCAGTTTCCGTCGTGGAATCACCGGGAAAGAATCAGATAATATGAATACAAAAACCAGATTTGCCGGTGAAATGCAGGTTGACTGGAAAGGTTTCCTTTTGCAGGCTGAATATGTATGGGGTGAGGATACCGGATCCTATACAACCGGTGGAGGTTGTGACGGCTCACCTATAGAAATTCATGAAGGCCCGATTACAAGAAGTGGAATGTATGCTATGTTGCTTTATATGACACCCTGGAACCTGCAACCTGTCGTTAAGTTTGAAACCTACAATGATGATCTGTCGAAAGCAAACAACCTTCAAACTATTACCACATTTGGCTTCAATTATTTCTTTAACGACTGGACCAGGGTTCAGATTAACTATGCCTATCGTGCTGAACAGGCTGAGGAAATTCCCAATGATTGTCTGCTTGTTCAGGTACAGGTGAGTTTTTAATACGTAAATAGATCTTTTGTAAACTTGATTAAAATTACAAAAAATGAAAACAAAAATTAAATCAGTCAGTTTGTTTATAGGATTATTGTTCATAGGAACAAACCTGTTTGCTGGTTCCGATATGATCACAACTAAGGAACTGGTTAAAATAATGAAAGATAATAACACAGTTATTGTTTCCTGCCGTACTCCTTCGGATTATCAGAAGGTTCATATTCCGGGCGCTGTAAACGTCCACCATATGACTCTTTACACTGAACCTGCCAGTAACGGTTATTTAAAATCGCCCGAAGAATTGGCAAAATTCTTTGGGAATAAAGGTATAAGTAACTCAAAAACTATTGTATTATATGATAATGGTTCAGGTAAATACGCTGGTAGGCTATATTGGATATTAAAATACCTGGGTGCTCAGAATGTGAAAATACTGGATGGCCAGATGAAAGGATGGAGAGCTGCCAGGAAACCGGTAACCCGGGCTCCGGTAAAAGTTAAACCAGTCGTATTTACGCCCCATGTAAATACTAATATCTTAATTTCAACCCCGGAAATTAAAAAAATTATGGAGAAGACCAGTGTAATTCTTGTAGATGCCAGATCTCCGGAAGAATTTAATGGAACCGATGAAGGTGCTCTAAAAAAAGGTCATATTCCCGGGGCAATTAATCTGGAATATAAAAATGTTCTGAATGAAAACTCCACGATAAAATCACCGGAAGAGCTGAAAAAGATATTTAATGCAAAAGGAATTACACCGGACAAGGAGGTTGTTCTTTATTGCGCGACCAGTGTGAGAGCAGGAATAGTCTTTTTTGCTTTAACAGATATTCTCGGATATAATAACGTAAAAGTTTATGACGATGCTTTTACTGGCTGGCAATCTGACTCTGCCAATAAAGTGGTTAAGTAAACTGAAATGCTCTCTTAGAAAAGGTGGTGCTCTGGTACCACCTTTTTTATTGCAGATTAATTTGGTACATACCTCACCTGAATACCGGCAGTAAGCAAAATTTACTCAGATTTTTTAATGTCATCTGAAAATTGATCAGGCTGTTTATCATAATTTCCCCGGTTTCATCATGACAGTTTAAACAGGTACCAACCGTAAGGATCTTCTCCTGTTCTTTAAGGGTAAAAGGCCTGAAGTTCTCCCGGGTTGAAAACTCCCCAATTCTTTCCTTCAAAAACCCTGTCCATGCATCTTCCGGAAGGTTATCATTTTTATTTTTTTGATATTTTGGCTGGAAGTTCCATTTTCGGCTTTCCTTATTAAAAGTCAGGTTCCCCTCTCCATATCCAAGTGCAACCGGATCGTTATGACATGATTTGCAACTTCTTCCCCTTGTTTGGGTTGTATGGGCTTCCGCCGGTGCAAATAAGCGTTTAAAAATGAATTGATCTTCTCCCTTCACGTGTGTATAGGCACTTTTATCAATGGTAAGTACCATCCCCGGAACCGCTGTTTTAATTTTTTGAGAAACCTCACCGTCCGGCAGGATATCTTGTTCAACACCCAGGGTTGGTGGGATGGCAAGATATTTCCCGGCATATTCAATCCATGATCCCTTCGTATATTTATTTGCATAGAGGTCAAATCCTTCCGTTTGTGGTTCGTACTCATTATGGCAACCTATGCATCTGGGAGCCCAGGCAGTATGACAGGCACTACAACTTACCTTATTATGAGCTTCTCCTCGTGTACATATTTCAGCCGGAGCTTTCAGGGGATGGATTTTCCCTGAATTTTTCCCTACTAAAAAAGCAGTGTCATTTTCATTAAGAAAGACATTGGTCATGGCAATTCCAGACTTACTTTTCACTACAAACCGGCTGGCCGGAGTACTGTTTTTCTTCAAGTCTGCAATTTTAACAGATTCCTTGTCTAATTCAGCATATTTTTTGGTTTCCGGAGGTTTATTAAAATGGCAATCCTCACACTGGATCTTCACCTGTGTCTCCTTGTGGTGATAAGAATTGTCATCACCCATTAACTCGTAGGAATTATGACAGTCTATGCAATCCAGTCCTTTCCGGTGATGAACATCATCGCTGACCCGGGTAAAAATCCGATCATCTTCCAGAATTCTGAAACCGGATTTATTTATTATATCCTCCTTATCCAGTGATGTCTCATGCCAGCCTTCGTAGCTGGTGGAAATCCTCCCCGATCGGCTATGGCATCCAAAGCAGTGGTCATTGGTAATATTCAGTGAAAGAGAAGGATGGAACTTCAGCAAAGCGGTATCTTTTTTTTCTGACATATTATAGGTATTCAGTGCTTTGCCAGCTTCTTTCGAATAATTCAGATGACAGGCATTGCAGCCACCTCCTCTGCTCAGCTCAGTATTGGGACCAAAGCTCACTTTCGGATTTCCCAAATGGCAGGCTGCACACAAATCCCGGAAATGATTATCAGCAGCCGTTTGTCCGAGTTCATGTACATGAGCAACTTCCGAAAGGGTATTTGCCTCATCAAAAACGTAACGGTTCACATTGATCATCCCGCTTAAGGTGGACATTAATGATTGATCCACACGGGAAGGAATTTCCGGATGACAATCGGTTGTTCCGCAGCTTCTTTTTGCATCTGCAAGATTTCCGGGGATCAGAACCATCTTATGATGCGCCTGTTCTTTATCCGAAGAAAAAGAATTTCCACCATGGCATGAAACACATCCGATAGCCTGAGGCTTATGTGCAGGAGAAAAACCCTTCATTCCATCATGGCAAATCAGGCAGGATTCTTTCCGGTCCATAACCGTAGGGAGTCCCTCTTTACTAAGCTTTTCATCCGGATTGGGAGAAATAAAAGCAGGTGTTACATAGTTCCGCATTGTTTTTAAATAAGGATTCTCCCATGGCCAGGTCCATTGCCAGTTTTCTCCCCTGAAGAATAAACCTATAAGTGTAAGGATCAGGTAAATATAAAAAGAGTATAGTAAGGTTCGTTTAAAAACCATACGATACCTGTACTTAGTTTGGGGCAGGAAATAAATCAATAACAGCACCAGTAAAATAATAAGCAGAGAAGTGCCCGGAAAACTCAACCAGTGTAATATTTCCTGAAGACCAAGAAAATACCAGGGGCCTTTAATTACTGGATCAAGATTATTATGAAGAGGTGCCTGAAAAATAAATGATAGTAATGAAGTAAACAGGACCAATATAAGGAGTGTTTTCCATTTCCCCCAGATGGTTCTTGAGTGTTCAAAAATAATAATTGCAAGAAAAATAGTTGTAGTGGCAATGTGATGAACATAAATGATCTGAAAATTGCCATCTCTTCCTAATATGGAATAACTCAATGACTTGCCAACCAAAGGGATGGAAGATAACAAAGAATCCAGTATCCTTTGAGCCTGTAAACTGTCGGCATCGGCTTTCAGAATAAATCCTGAAAGCATTACCCAAAAAGATACAAGAAGAGCCAGTGTAAGCCTGAACCAGACTCCCCTTTTGACTTGCACCCGATCCGTCTTCCTGATATATTCCCAGGCATGAAGTACAGAAAATATAAGAAAAAACTGGGCACTCCAGTAATGTACGTTCCTGAAAAATGTCCCCCAGGAATTTCCCAACATAATGGAACTCACAGATGAATAGGGCGAATTTACATCAAAAGGAATCGCAAGGAAAATCCCAGAAACAACACAGATCAAAAAAAATCCGATGGAAAAATAACCATAAGTGTCAAAAAAGATCAGATCTTTTATTTTTCTGCGGACAGTTTCTGTCATTTATACAAGTTTAACAATAAATACTCCCCTTTCCTTATCAAAAGTATAGCTTAGTTCATGCAAAGGTTCTTTTGACGGGCCTTTTATTACACTTCCATCAGAAAGATACTCCGATCCGTGACAGGGACAGATCAAATGACCATCCTGAATATGATTAATCATACATCCAAGATGCGTACATCTTGCTGAGAAAATTTTAATTCCATCAGATTTTTTACTAATAATTACCGGTTCAACAAAGGAAAGTCCTTCCGGAAGATCGGGTGGAAGAACCAAAGTGTTTGTTTTTGAGTGCAATAATCTGTTTTGTTTAAGCATAGATATCCACCCATAAATAAATGGTAATACTAAAGCATAGCCCAATATTTTAAAAAACCTTTCTCTTGTTAACTTTTGATCCAAATGCATAAAAAATATTTACCTTCCAAAATTAGTAAAATTTTCATGGAAGAAGTGACAATTAAGAAGGGTATAATATTGATTCAAAAAAACATTGTGAAAACGATAAAATGTGATATATATCAATCAAAATATGTCAATATGTAATTAGTCTAAATAAATCAACAACTTAGTATATTCTCCGTAATTTATATTAAACTAAGTTTGTGGATTTTTTGATTCAATATATATTTGCACTAATAGGCTGTATATCTGCATTATAAAACATTTTTAAAATTATTTTTATAAAAAGGCATGGCAAATTAAGTACTCGTATTTATTAACTAATCCTATTCTAAATTAGCAATCTATAGCGCAGATATACAGTATCTTACGTATTATTTTAAAGATCATGTTTTTTAGCCATCATATTATTTCTGATTATTTCTATTTTAGCACGAATTTTAAAATAATGGGTTTAATAAGATAATAATATCTTATAGTGTGCAATTTAATAACCGGATGGTTAATTTCAATATGGAAGCCTCTAAGCCCAGGGCAATTATTTTAAATGAATTCGTACTAAGAAAAAGATAATAATACACAAAAGATAAGCGTATGAAAACAAGAAGGGATTTTATTAAAATCTCCGCAGTTGGAACAGGTGCCGTTACGTTAGGCTTAAGCACAGTGAAGCTGGCTAAGGCCAGTGAACCCGGTAGCATTTTTGGAAAGAAAGCCAAAAATCAGGTTGCTTATGAACGTTTTCCAACTTACTGTGAGGTCTGTTTCTGGAAATGCGCTGGATGGACCTATAAAGATGAGGATGGAAAAATTTTAAAGATTGTAGGAAATGAGGAAGATCCTCATTGTAATGGCCGTCTTTGCCCAAGGGGAACGGGAGGTATTGGGATGTATTATGATGAGGATCGCTTAAAAAAGCCCTTGATCCGTGTTGGGGAACCTGGTAATCAAAGTTTCAGGGAAGCCTCCTGGGACGAAGCGCTTGATCTTGTAGCTAAAAACCTCAATAAAATTAAAAAGGAGCATGGCCCCGAATGTGTTGCCTTGTTTTCCCATGGCACAGGAGGTAAAATGTTATCCCATCTGATAAAAGCATTCGGATCACCGAATATTACTGCTCCGTCATTTGCTCAGTGTAGGGGTCCGCGTGAGGTGGCATTTGCTGCTACCTTTGGGGAAGAGGTCTTATCCCCCGAAAGAACAGATATCCGTGACACCAAATGCCTGGTATTAATTGGTTCCCATATTGGTGAAAATATGCATAACGGACAAATTCAGGAGATGTCGGAAGCCATTGACAATGGAGCAACCATCATCACGGTTGACCCCCGTTTTTCAACAGCAGCTTCCCACTCAAAATTCTGGTTACCCATTAAACCGGCTACGGATATTGCATTGTTAATGGCCTGGATCCATGTTATTATTAATGAAGAACTTTATGACAAGGAGTATATTGATAAATATGCCTATGGCCTGGATCAGTTAAAAACCCATGTAAAAAATATGACACCGGAATGGGCGTTTGGAATTACAACAATCGAACCGGATACAATCAGGGAAACGGCCAGAGAAATGGCTGCTGCATCACCTGCGGTAATTGTACACCCGGGGCGGCATGTAACATGGTATGGAGATGATACTCAGCGATCAAGAGCCATTGCTATACTGAATGCATTATTAGGTTCCTGGGGTCGAAGAGGTGGTTTTTTCAATCCGGAAGCTGTTCATTTGCCAAAATATCCTTCACCCGCTTACCCAAAGCCTCAAAAATCATGGAAAGATGCTTTCCCCGGCCAGTATAATCTGGTGCATGAAGTCCTCACAACGGGTATTTGCGATGCCACTATACCCAACCCTGACCTTGGCTGTCACTTAAAATCATGGATCGTTTACGGAACCAACCTGCTGGCCTCTCTTCCTGATCAGAAAAAAACCCTGGAGGCAATTGAAAACCTGGAATTTATGGTAGTAATCGACACCATGCCCATGGATATTACAGGTTATGCAGATGTAATTTTACCTGAATGTACTTATCTTGAACGATATGATGGAATCAGGTCTTCACCTCACAGAGAACCAAATATTGCTTTGCGGATGCCTGCTGCCGAACCAAAATATGATTCCAGGCCAAACTATTGGATTGCAAAAGAGTTAGGCAAAAGACTTGGGCTGGAGGAATATTTCAAATGGAATACTTTTGAGGAGAAATTAGATTGGCAATTAAAAAAAGTAGGTTCATCATTGGAAGAAATGAAAATACTGGGGGTTAAGAAGATGCCCAGGGAGTACAATGACCTTTATTCATTGAATGGAGAGGATTACGAGTTTAATACCAATACTGGAAAAATTGAGTTGTATTCAACAGAGCTGGCAAACGAAGGTTTTGACCCGCTTCCTAAATACACACCTCATCCCGAGCCACCTCAGGGTTTTTACCGACTGAATTACGGTCGCGCACCCATGCATACATTTAGCCGTACTGCAAATAACGCGAATTTAACAGCATTAAAAAAGGAAAATTCCGTCTGGGTTAACCCCCGGGTTGCCAAATTATGGGATTTGAAAAACGGGCAGTATGTATGGTTGAAAAATCAGGATGGTGTAGTTTCATCATTTCCTATAAAAGTAAGGGTGACTGAAAGAATCAGGTGGGATTCGGTATATATGGTTCATGGTTTTGGTCATAAAGAAAAACGTTTAAGCAGGGCTTATGGAAAAGGAGCAAGTGATTCAGAACTGGTTACCCATGTAATGACAGACCCGATTATGGGTGGAACAGGAATGAGGGGAAACTTTGTCACTTTTATTTTAAATGATCCAAAAAAGGAGGTTGCGTCATGAGATATGCAATGGCAATAGATACAAAAAAATGCGTGGGCTGCGGTGATTGTGTGGTAGCCTGTCAAACTGAAAATAATGTACCGATAGGGTACTGCCGGGACTGGGTTGTTGAAAATGTTGCCGGCACCTATCCTCAGCTGGAAGTTGAAATACGTTCAGAGCGATGCAATCACTGTGAAAATTCACCCTGCGTAAGATGTTGCCCCACCGGGGCAAGCCATATTGTTGAGGGCGGGGTGGTATTGGTGGAACACAATAAGTGCATAGGTTGTGGTGCCTGTATTGAGTCCTGCCCCTACGATGCCCGTTATTCACATCCGGATGGCTATGTCGATAAATGTACTTTCTGTCTTCACAGGGTACAAAAAGGCCAGGATCCGGCTTGCGTCTCCGTTTGCCCAACAAATTGCATGTATTTTGGTGATCTGGACAACCCAAACAGCGATGTTTCAAAAATGCTGGCAACACGTAAATATAAAGTACTTGCTCCGGAAGCAGGAACCAATCCTCAAATCTATTATCTGACTTAAAAAGCTAAATATTATAAAAGATGAAAGAAGAATTAATTGTAAGTGGCCGAATGAATCCGGGAATTGATCCCTACCTGCACATCTGGCATTGGCAAATCCCTTTGTATCTTTTCCTTGGCGGATTGGCAGCAGGTATTCTTTTTTTTACAGCCCTGTACTATATTCTGGGAAAAGAAAAGGAATTACCCACCGCTGTTAAATGGGCTAATTTTATTGCTCCTGCTGCTTTGGTTATTGGCTTATTTGCCTTGTTTCTTGACCTGAAGCATAAATTGTTTTTCTGGCAACTATATACAACCATAAGGCTGTCTTCTCCAATGTCATGGGGCGCCTGGACATTGATGCTGATTACTCCGCTGGCCTTTATCTGGAGTGCCAGTTACCTCCGGGAACTGGTTCCAAAATGGGACTGGAAGTTAAAAATATTGTATGACTTTGAGGCTCTGGTTATCAAGTACAGGAAACCACTTGCCTGGGCAATCATTTTCCTGTCAATTATTTTAGGTATTTATACCGGAATTTTACTTTCTGCTTTTAATGCCCGGCCATTGTGGAATACTTCTTTGCTGGGACCGCTGTTTCTGACATCCGGATTATCAACCGGAGCAGCTGTGATCATGTGGATGTCAAAAGACCATGCCGAACGGGCACTTTTCAGCAAAATTGATTTAATCCTGATTACCGCAGAATTGTTTTTTATCATCCACCTTTTTATGGGATTTCTGGCTTCAACGCAGGTACAGATCAATGCTGCAGAACTATTCCTGGGCGGAGAGTTTACCGTTACCTTCTGGGTATTTGTGATCATCCTCGGACTGGTTTTTCCGGGAATACTTGAAATTCTTGAGCTCAGAGGTTATAAAGTTCCGGTTGCCGTCCCGGCAATACTGATTCTTTTCGGAGGACTGATGTTCCGGTTCATTATGGTGGAAGCCGGCCAGATTACAAGGTATTTGTATTAGTTATTAGAAAATTTTAGAAACATTGATTATGCAAACAAACACGGAAGATAGAAGTAAGCGATACATCAATCCTTATTTTGGAGGTGTCTTACTCGGATTATTACTGCTCTTCACAATATTTATTACCGGAAGAGGACTGGGAGCCAGCGGAGCTGTTAAAAGCAGCGTGGTAGCCACCGTTGACAGGGTGGCACCTTCCTATGCAGTAAAACAGGATTATCTTAAGAAATTTATAAGCGATACACAACGGCCCATGAATAACTGGCTGGTTTTTGAAACCATCGGAATCTTCGCGGGAGCCTTTTTATCGGGACTCTTTGCAGGCAGAGTCAAGAAATTCAGGGTGGAACATTCCCCGAAAATCACTCCAAAAACAAGACTCATTTATGCTACACTGGGGGGTATGCTTTTTGGGATAGGCTCACAGTTTGGTAGGGGATGTACCAGCGGGGCTGCGTTAAGTGGAACGGCCACAATGGCAACTGCCGGGTTTTTGGCAATGATATTGATATTTGGTTCAGGCTATATGTTCGCCTATTTTTTCAGAAAATTGTGGATATAAACCTTAATGGGTAATAAAAATTTTAAAAATAAGATATTATGGGTCCTTTAATTGCAAATGGTTATATAGATCCGGCCTGGAATAATGTGATTGCATTGTTGGTCGGGATAGCATTTGGTTACATTCTGGAAGCCAGCGGGTTTTCTTCGTCCAGAAAACTTGCCGGAGTTTTTTATGGTTATGATTTTGTGGTTTTAAGAGTTTTTATGACAGCCGTAATGGTTGCCATGGTCGGGCTGGTATATTTTAACTACATGGGCTGGATTGATTTGTCACAGATATTTATCCTGCCAACATACATGACATCTGTAATTGTTGGAGGTGTTATAATGGGACTGGGCTTTGTAATGGGCGGTTTTTGCCCGGGCACCAGTTTTACAGGGGTTGCTGTTGGAAAACTGGATGCATTGTTCTTTAGTATAGGACTTTACCTGGGTATTTTTATTTTCTCCCTGGCATTCCCCTGGCTTGAAAAAATTTATTATGGAGGAGATCTGGGTCCCATTACACTTATGGAAAGCCTTGGCATTTCAAGGGGGCTGTTCACATTTCTTTTTGTACTGGCAACGCTTGGTGCATTTTGGGTAGCTTCAATGGTAAAGAAAAGAGTGAAAGATATCGAAATTTAACTTTATAAGAATGAATAAAACATATTTTTTTCTGATTGTTATTGTTGTCTTACTCGGAGCAGGAGCCCTGTTCATTCCCGAGGAAAGATTTACGGAAGAACTGCCTCCGGATCAATTGTTTTTAAAAATGAATGATCCCTCCAGGTTTGTTACAACAGATCAGGTCGCAAGGGCAATTATTGATGGAGATCCGAATATACTGATCGTTGATACCAGATCGGCAGATCAGTATGAAGCATTTAATTTACCGGGATCTGTTAATATCCCCCTGGAAGAATTAATTGACTCAACTGGTAATATTGATGAACGTTGGGAAGATTATCTGGGAATAGAGGGAATGTATATAGCATTTTATTCGAATGGAGATGTCTGTGCTGATCAGGCCTGGGTGTTATGTACCAGACTGGGAATTAATGATTTGTTTGTAATGCGTGGAGGACTGAACAGATGGGTGGAGACCATTTTGAAGCCAAGTCCACCGGAACAAACTGCTCCAGGAGAAGAGTTTGCTTTGTATGATTTCAGAAAAGGCGCAAGCATGTATTTCGGTGGTGGAGGTGCCATTGAGGTGGAGGAACAAAGTGCTGTACCTGTAACCCCGGTCCGGAAAAAGAAAAAACAGGTAATCTCCGGAGGTTGTTAATAATCACATAAATTTTTTGAATTATGTTTCACAAAAGGAACCCAAAAAGACTTACCATTTCATTAATAATCTTCCTGTTACTCATCTTAATAGGGTTTATTACAATGAAAAAGCCGGAATATGTTTATAAAACCAGCCCGGGAGATATGGTAGAAACAATCCTGTCTTTGGAAGACGAAATGACTCCTGAAGAAGCATTTGAACTAATTCAGGTCAATGATCCGAAATATGTTTTTATTGATATCCGTAACCGGTATGATTTTATTAAAGGTCATCTTGAAAATGCCATAAATATCCCTTTGACCCGGTTGATTGAGAAGAGTACCTTAAAGACATTTGACAAGTATGCAAACGACTCGGTATGCATGGTTTTGTATGGCAACGATCAAACCGGAGCAAACGGACCTTGGATGATTCTGAAACAACTTGGTTATTCAAATGTTAAAGTTCTGCTGGGAGGTTATGACTTTTACTCTAAAAACCCAAATGATACGGAGGAAATCCCGGATGTACCTGAATATTATGTGGAAGATCCGAAATATGATTTTGCAGAAATTGCTGCAGAAACAGCCTCCGCTGCACCTGCCGGAGACCAGGGAACAAAACCACCGGTACCGGTTACCCCGGTTCGGAAAAAGAAAAAACAAGTAATCTCCGGAGGCTGCTAACCCGCATTATACAATAAAGAATTCATAATGGGAAGTTGACTCCGGAGGAGTCAAATTATTGGTGTGCCGGGCATGTTCTTACACTATATGGTGCAAATCCAGAGAGAGCCGTAATGACCGGAATCTCATAGCCGAAAGCAAGGGTGT
>JANTGF010000022.1 GCA_024763075.1 Bacteroidales bacterium
GCATTCAATACACCTACCAGGGCAGTACCCTGTCCCGGAAAGTCGGAAAGACCGAGTAGCTGAAAACCGGCAAAGCCTGGGGTGCGGAGGGCTGCTTCAATATCAGCTTTGTAACAAAGTGCCTGTAATTTACCGGATGCCAGCAGAAAACTGTCTGCCAGATGCAACATGTGATGTGCTTTAAGGCTGGCTTTGAAAATTTCAAAATTTGTGGCTTTCATTATGCCTTTGTACTTTTCTGTTTCTTTAAAATCAGGATAGGCACACCATTGGCCGATTTCATGACTTACAATCGGTTTTCCGTCAGGTGTAAGTTTGCCGGTCCAGTCATAATCAGTCCGGGGGGCTTCCCTGTTGATGATGCTGTTCAGTTGTTCGCCCCAGCCCTGAATCCTTGGACCAGGCAGATTATGGTAATCATTTGCTTCCAGTACCGGCCAGCCTGCAGCACCGGTATAAACTCTTCGTGGATCATTGTCTTTCCAGTAATTTACAAAAAGATTAAGGTACTCCCCCTGATTTCTTCCTGCCGGTTCATTCCCATATGCCATCATAACAAAAGAAGGATGATTCCCATAAGCATCAATCATTCTTTTACTTTCATCGAATATCCATTGGTCAAGAGGCTTTCCGTCCCCGATGGTACTGCCCTGATTTGCCCAGGAGGAACATTCCACCTGAAAATAGAATCCAAGTTTATCTGCAGCAAAAAATGCAGCCTCGGGAGGGCACCAGGAATGAAACCGGATATGATTTAGTCCATGTGCCTTGCATATTTGAATGACTCTTTCCCAATCCGCGTCATTCGTTGGAGGGTATCCTGTTATCGGATATGCAGCACAATCCAATGTTCCCCGTAAAAATAAAGGCCGGCCATTTATGACGAATCCGGAACCTTTTACTTTAAAGTCACGAAGTCCGAACTGTATAACCCTGCTGTCTTCTCCGGCCTTGGTTTTAAGCTTTACATCTAATTCATATAAATACGGATTGAACTCATCCCATAACCGGATGTCTTTTCCCAGTTGATAATAAATGTTACTTACCGTGTTTCCTGTTTTAATGGTAATTTCCTTTATTAGTTGCCCGGATGTTTTAATTCTGGGCTTTTTACCTCTTGCCTGTATGGTCAGTGTTCCCTGAAATGCCTTATCCTTTTTATTTTCAATCTCCATTCTCAGATGCAGGTTTTTTTGCTGAATATCCGGGAAAATTCCAATACTTTTAATGTGGACGGGAGCTTTCCTTATAAGTTTTATTTCTCCACTTATTCCATTCCAGTTGCCCTGTGTATGGTCTGAAATGCTATGGGAATTCGTACCCACATTTACTTTTTTTATATGATTGTCAACACAAATTGAGACTCTATGTTCTCCGGGACTTAATAATCCAGTGAGGTCGTACCGGTGCGGAGTTCCCAGGCTGTTAAGGGTTCCTGCTTTTTTACCGTCCACCCAAACCTGTGTTTCCCAGTGACAGCGTTCCAGAAAAAGTTCTATGCTTTGACCTTTCCAGGAAGATGGAATTGTAAGGGTTTTCTGATACCATGCAGCTCCATAATAATGTTTTGAAGGAATGAGCCAGAATGGGAACAGAAAATTGTTCTTCTTGAGAAAAGGTTTGTAATTCTCATCCTCATACCATTTTTGATTTTGGATTCCTCCCAGCCATTTTGTTTGCAGGCCAACCGGATTTCCTTTGCCATTCTCAGCCATGGATCCGGGTAGAATAACCGTTTCATTCAAGTCACCCAGATACCATTGCTCATTTATTCCTTTATCCAGCGAATCGATTCGAAATTTCCATTCCCCTGACAGGTTTAAAGTGGTCCTGTCAGCAGAACAACTTGTTGCCAGAAGGGAAATCCAGAAGAAATAAAGGATTTTTTTCATTTATTGAATGTTATTGTGTTAAAATCTTTTAATGATTCAAATATATTGAGAAGTTAAAGTTATCAAATTAATTATATTATTTTTGTTTCAGACTCTGTTTTTAAGATCAGAAAATGAATAGGAGGAAAATCAGAAATGTTTATTTATCATTGACCGGGAGGTTAAAAACTTTTCAGAATTATTCCTCTGTTGTTATTATAATTGTTGTAATAATTGTATTAAATGAGGGCATCGGATACAAGAGATATAACCGGAACGGAATAGTGGTAAATGATGTAGTTTCCTATTATGCCTATCTCCCTGCCGCAGTAATTTATCACGACCTTTCATTTCAGTTCAAAAAGGATTTACCGAAAGATTTTGAAGGGAGGATTTGGACACGTACTTTGCCGGATGGAAGGCAGGTGCTGAAAATGTCCATGGGTGTGGCTCTTTTGGTTTTGCCATTTTTTTTGATTGCTCATCTTATAAGCTTACTAACTTCTTTGCCTGCCGACGGATACTCGACCATTTACCAGTTTTCGGTTTTAATTGCGGCAGTATTCTATCTGATGGCAGGCTTGTTGTTTTTGCGTAAAGTATTGCTTAGGTTCTTTAATGACAGGCTTATTGCAATCGTTATTATTGCTGTAGTATTTGGTACGAACCTGTTTAACTATTCTGCGGCTGAGCCGGGAATGTCGCATGTTTACAGCTTTTTTCTGTTTAATGGCTTTTTGTATTTTATGCTGCAATGGTTTGAAAAGCCATCATGGAAAAGCTCTTTTCTCTTTGCCATTTTTGCAGGTTTGATTACCCTGATAAGGCCGGTGAATATTCTGATCTTAATTTTGCCGGTTTTATATCAGAACGGAAAAACTTTTAGCGAACATATTAGCTGGTTGTGGAGTCAAAGAATGAAAATTTTGTTCATGGCATTCATTGCCTTCTTAGTGTTGCTGCCTCAACTTATTTACTGGAAGTACAGTACGGGTAGCTGGGTTTACTACTCCTATCCAGGTGAACGATTTTATTTTAATAATCCGCATGTTATTGACGGACTTTTTAGTTACCGGAAGGGCTGGTTTGTTTATACTCCCATCATGTTGTTTTTTGTTGGTGGTTTTTACTTTCTTCGAAAAAAGATTCCGGAATTATTTCTCCCCTTACTGGTCTTTCTTATCTTGGATGTATATGTAATCTTTAGCTGGTGGAGTTGGTGGTATGGCGGAAGCTTTGGCGCCAGACCGATGATTGAATCTTACGGATTGCTTGCCCTCCCGTTTTCGGCTCTGGTAGAAAAAGTAATGAAGCAAAAAATCCGGATAAAGATACCTGCTGTTGTTTTACTTACGTTTCTTATTTATCTGAATTTATTTCAGTCCGCGCAGTACCGGATCACAATGATCCATTGGGCAGGCATGTCAAAACAAGTGTACTGGAAAATTTTTCTCACCAGGAAATGGCCGGAGAATTATGAAAAACTTCTTATTCTTCCTGACGATGATAAGGCATTCAGAGGGGAGGATGAGAATTGACCGGGATCAATGATCAATTACAGTTAACATTTGATAATTTGTTCATACCTGGGAATTTGGTAATCTGGTTATCCTTCCCTTGTATCTTGACTCTTGATTCTTGTCTCTTGTTTCTTGAATCTTCCCTGTATGACCTTGTTTTACGTTGAAATGGGTTGTGCAAAAGCAAGTACATCTTTCCCGGTAATTTCTGTGTCACAAAGTATAAATAAACGCTCCAGAACATTTCTGAACTCCCTGATATTTCCGGTCCAGTTGATTTTCTGAAGTTCATTTATGGCATCTTTGGTTATCACCTTCTTTTTATTCCCGTATTCCGATGCAATTTGAGCATTAAAATGCTCGGCGAGCAGGGGGATATCCTCCAGGCGGTCATTCAGTGCTGGAACATGGATGAGAATAACACTGATCCGGTGATAAAGGTCTTCCCGGAAATTCTTGTTTTCGATCTCCTCTTTGATGTTTTTATTGGTGGCCGCAATGATACGTACATCTACCCGGATATCCTTATCACTACCAACCCGGTTGATCTTGTTCTCCTGCAAAGCCCGAAGTACCTTGGCCTGGGCTGAGAGGCTCATATCTCCTATTTCGTCAAGAAAAAGTGTCCCTCCGTTGGCCTGCTCAAACTTCCCTTTTCTTTGCTTATATGCGGAGGTGAAAGAGCCTTTTTCGTGACCAAACAATTCACTCTCAATAAGTTCAGATGGGATGGCTGCACAATTGACTTCTACAAAAGGCATGGCATTCCGGTTGCTTTTTTCATGGATCCAGCGGGCAACCAGTTCTTTTCCGGTACCGTTATCTCCGGTGATCAGTACCCGTGCATCGGAAGGGGCTACCCGATCAATCATTTGCCTGATTTTATTGATGGCTTCCGATTCGCCTATCATCTCAAAGGTTTTGTTAACCTTCCTTTTTAAGGTTTTGGTTTCAGTAATCAGATTGGTTTTATCCAGCGAGTTTCTTATGGTAATCAGCAAACGGTTCAGATCCAGGGGTTTTTCAATATAATCAAAAGCCCCTTTTTTAATGGCTTCCACTGCTGTGTCGATGGTTCCGTGGCCGGATATCATGATGATAGAAGCTGAGTCCGAGAGTTTCATTAACTCATCCAGCACCTCCATGCCGTCCATTTTAGGCATTTTTATATCGCACAATACTATATCGTAGGCGAATTCTTTAAATTTTTCCAGTCCCTCCGGACCGTCTTCTGCTAAATCCACCTCATGTTTTTCGTATTCCAATACATCTTTTAGGGAATTACGAATGCTCTTTTCATCATCAATCACAAGAATTTTTGCCATTTTTCACACAGTTTTTAACTATTTACGTGTCCCGGTACTTTTAGTTTGCTCTCTCATTAATAATTCTTGTATCGCAGCCATTTAAACATTTCCTTATAAGTAGGTTTTTTGCCATACATCAGGATGCCGGTACGATAGATTTTGGCCGCCATCCATGCAGTACCCAGAAAACTTAAAAGAAGGATGACTATAGAGACAATAAGTTCCCATGCAGGTACACCAAAAGGGATCCGTGCCATCATTACCATGGGAGAGGTAAACGGGATAAAAGAACACCAATAAACGATGCTGCTGTCAGGATTTTGAAATGCCGACATGGAAACAAATAAACCCAGCAATAGCGGAATGGTTATGGGCATCATAAATTGCTGCGTATCCGTTTCGTTATCCACTGCCGAACCTACTGCGGCAAATAATGAGGCATATAAAAGGTAACCTCCCAGGAAGTATATAATAAATGCACCAATGATCAGGAACCAGTTCATGGATTTTACGGATTGCAGCAATGACTGGAGTTCGTTTAGCTGAGGCTGTGTAGCTTGAATCTGCTCAGCTGTAGCCTCGTCGGTTCCTGCCATAATGCTCTCAACAACCTGGTTTTGTCCCGGATTAACCTTCATGTCAGGAAGGAGAGCGGCCTGGGCAAATCCAATAATAACCAGTGTCAGCACAATCCACAAAATAAACTGAGTAAGCCCTACCAGGGCAATACCCAGTATTTTTCCCATCATCAGTTGAAAAGGCTTTACAGATGAGATCAGAACCTCAACAATACGGCTGGTTTTTTCTTCAATGACACCACGCATTACCTGAGCTCCAAATATAAAGGTGAGCATGTAGATCATCAATCCGGAGACATATGCAATTCCCATTGCCAGTCCGGTACTGGTTTTCTTTTCTTCTCCCATATCACTGATGAGTATGGTTTGAACTTTCACATCCGATTCAACTTCTTTCATGATCTTATCAAGATCATTGATTTTGTATGCCTCCAGTTTTTTTCGCTCAATTTCTTTTTCCAGGGAATTTGAAATATAGGAAGTGACCTCCATGGTAGGTTGCTTCTGAGAATACAACTGTACAGCAGTAGGAATATATGTCACTTTTGGTGAAATCAGGAGTACCCCGAAATACCCTTGTTCCTTAAAATCCTTCTTCATTTCTTCTGGGTTTGCATCCGCCAGGTAATCAAACTTCAAGGATTTTGTTGAGGGGATCTTCCCCTGGAATAAGCGGGCACCTTCTCCCACCACAGCAATTTTTTTCACATCGGTAGTTTCCCTACTCATCAGCCATGCAGGAACAATTATGATACCGGCAAGAAAAACGGGTGCCAGCAATGTCATAATAATAAATGATTTCTTTTTTACCCTGGAAAGGTATTCTCTTTTTATTACGAGATATATTTTGTTCATTTTTTGATGGTTTTTGTTTATGAAGCGGGCTGTTTTTCTTTCATATTTGCGTCTTCAACCACTTTAATAAATATATCATTCATGCTTGGAATGACCTTGTTAAAAGAGTTTATCTGGCCTGCCTGCAGCAATATCTGAAGAACATCGTTGGTGGCAATGTTTTGCATGATATCCACAGTTAATTTAGTTTGGCCGTTTTCTGACTGATTTTCTACTATTTTGTAATAATGACTTAAAGAGGCTGTAAGTAAGTTTACATTCCCTTCAAAGATGATCTCATAGCGACTGGAAGAATAATCATTTCTTATTTTATCAATTGGTCCTTCAATGAGAGTTCGGGAATTATCGATCAGTGTAATATGATCGCAAAGTTCTTCCACAGAGGCCATATCATGTGTTGAAAAGATAATGGTTGTACCTTTTTTCCTGATTTTATGGATCTCTTTTTTCAGCAATGCAGCATTTATCGGGTCAAATCCACTAAAGGGTTCATCAAAGATCAGAAGTTTGGGTTCGTGAAGTACCGTTACAATAAACTGTACCTTCTGTTGCATCCCTTTCGAAAGTTCTTCTACTTTTTTGTTCCACCAGGCTTCGATTTCAAATTTTTTAAACCATTTTTTAAGCCTTTTTAAAGCTTCTTGTCGTGGCAACCCTTTCAGTTGAGCCAGGTACAGGGCCTGTTCACCTACCTTCATTTTTTTATAAAGGCCTCTTTCTTCCGGAAGGTAACCTATTTTGGCGATATCTTCCGGCTGTAATTTTTTGCCCCGAAACATTATACTTCCGCTGTCGGGCGCAGTGATCTGGTTGATGATCCTGATAAGGGTGGTTTTACCTGCCCCGTTTGGTCCGAGCAGACCGTAAATACTTCCTCTCGGAACAGAAATGCTAACCTTATCCAGGGCCAGGTGGTTTGAATATTGCTTTACAATATCCCTTGCATCAAAATATCCCATATTGAATTACTGTTTAAAAAAACATAAAGATAGAAATTCAATTTTAATATTTGAAAATGCAAATAACAAAAAGAAATAAAGGTAATTTTTAGCTATTCAAAATAACTTCTCATCTTTTCAAAAATCCCTTTATCGTGCTTGGTAGGGTTCGGTTTGAAGGAGTCTGACAAATTTAGTTTTTCAAGGATCCTTTTTTCTTCTTTTAAAAGGTGTTTCGGTATCCAGACATTGGTGTTTACCAACAGGTCTCCTTTTCCGTATCCGTTTACATCGGGTAATCCTTTTCCACGCAGCCGTAATATCTTTCCGGGTTGGGTCCCAGGTTCAATTTTAATTTTTACCATACTATCCACAGTTGGTATTTCAACATGGGTTCCCAATGCGGCATCAGGAATGCTAATAAATAAAGAATAAATCAGATCGTTTCCATCCCTGACCAGTTCGGGGTGGGGAATTTCATGGATAACTACAAGCAGGTCTCCATTTATACCACCGCGCCTGGCAGCATTCCCTTTACCTGAAACGCTGAGTTGCATACCTTCGGCAACACCGGCCGGGATATTTATTTTGATGAGCTCCTCTGCTTTAACAATACCTTCGCCATGACAAACAGTACACTTGTCAGTCACAATCTGACCTGCACCGCCACATTCAGGACAGGTTGATGTAGTTTGCATTTGTCCGAGAAAAGTGTTTGCTACCCTGGTAACCTGGCCGGTTCCACGGCAGGTAGGGCATGTACTGTGTCCTGTAGATCCTTTGGCACCTGACCCGTTACAGCTTTTACAACTGACATACTTATGAACTTTTATTTTCTTTTCAACACCATGTGCAATTTCAGACAGGGTGAGCTTTACCTTGATCCTAATGTTAGAACCTTTACTGACCCTTTGTCGCGATCTTCCTGAGCTGCCACCAAACCCTCCAAAGCCACCGAACCCTCCGAAATGTCCGCCAAATATATCTCCAAACTGGGAGAAAATATCCTCAATATCATTGAAACCTCCGCCAAATCCATTTCCTGCAGCACTACCCACACCGGCATGGCCAAACTGGTCGTACCGTGATTTTTTATTGGGATCACTCAGGACCTCATAAGCTTCAGCTGCTTCCTTGAATTTCTCTTCAGAAACTTTATCACCCGGATTTTTGTCCGGATGATATTTTATTGCCTGCTTCCGGTATGCTTTTTTTATTTCTTCAGCTGAAGCATCTTTGGAAACTCCTAATATTTCGTAATAATCTCTTTTTGCCATGTATTTATGTTCTCGTAATTCTATTGTTTAACATCTGGTGCGCCTGGTTATTCGCCGATTACTACTTTGGCATACCTGATCACCTTTCCGTTGAGCATATAACCCTTTTCAATTACATCTACCACTTTCCCTTTTAAACTCTTCTTTGGTGCCGGGATCTTGGTAATCGCTTCATGCAGATCAGTATCAAAAACTTTATGCATGGCATCAATTTCCTGCAGACTGTTCTTTTGAAGGAAATCTTTGAATTTACTATAGATCAGTTTCATGCCATCTTTAGCATGTCCGTTATCTTCAGTAGTATTCAGGGTTTGTATCGCTCGGTCAAAGTCATCAATTACAGGTAAAAGACTTAAGAGGATATCTGCCCCTGCATATTTGGTAAGGTCTGCTTTTTCTTTCAGAGTACGTTTTCTGAAATTGTCAAATTCAGCTGATAATCTCAGGTATCTGTCATTTTCTTTTTCAATTTGTCCCCTGAGTTTCTCAATGAGCAGGTCCTTCTTATGATCGTCTTCCTTATGCGCTTTCTGGCTTTTTACCTTGCTTTTACTTTTGCTCCCAGGCTTCTCCTCTTCTGTATGTTTTCCCTGTTTTTTATTTGTTTTATCTGTATGTTGTTTTTCACCCTTTGTCATAATTATCCCAATATTTAATTGTTTAAATTAAATTTACCTGTTATCACTTAACAAAATACCTGCCAATTCATTATTTCCGACAATTTGACAGGTAGTTTTCCGCATGCAAAGATAAAGGATTTCCTGTATTGATAATATGGAGTTTTGTGTAAAGTTCAAATCCCGGAAAGCTTAACTTTCTTGCATGAAAATCCTCAGGCTGAAAGATATTACCGTGTGTTTCCTGTATAAATCATTATGCAACTTACTGATTTATGATCAGTCTGTCAACTGTGTGGTTTCAAGCCTGACATTTCTCCCTTTTTCTGGTTTGCTATTCCAGGATAACAAACAAAGGATTCATGTCTATCTTCGGCCTTTTCACATATTTTCACAAAATGTTTAAAATTTAACATAAATACTTTTCTGTTTTAGGGTATTTAGTTGTTATTTTGCAGGAGATATAAACAAACTATATTTTTCTTATGGAGTTGAAAGAGAGTCCCGAACTGGAAATGAGCCAGGAAGCCTTGAGTTTCATCGATTTGTATAAGCAACTGGGTGAACGGGCAGAAAATTTTCTACCGAACAAAATCTTTGAAAGTCTTAAGAATTTTGTCAGGCTTTGTTATGAAGAACCTTTCGATCCGTCAAAACAACTAGCTGAGATACAGCGATATGTACTTGAGCTGAAAGAAGCAATCCCTGGGTATGTGGATGTACCCTTGATGATGTTTCCACACGAGGATTCCAAGGCATTTGAGTACAGTGCACGACGGGGTTCTTTTTCGAGAAGGCTGGTTGATCTTATGGAAAAGGAGTTGGTGGATGAAGCCTCAAAAGGGCAAATTTCAAATATTTTAAATGCACATGATTTTTCTATAGGCACTCCTCCGGTTACAAAAGATACCATCGGTTTTTTATACTCAATTTTGTTGGGTGATAACGTGCGTGAATTGCGTAAATTTCGTGATTTAATCGGAGTCAGTGGTGATGTGGAGGAGGCTCAGTGGAATTATATGCTGGATGTCCTGGATCAGATGGTCAACCAGTCCACACACTATACTACCATTGCTGAAAAGGAAAACTTTCTTTCCCGGACTGAATCCACCATTAATTTTAAAGGAATGAATGGTTTTATTCGTACCATCGTTTCCGGAACCTTTGATACGGCTGTAGATCTTTTAAAGAAAGAGATTTTTGGTAAAGAAACGGTGAGGGTTTTGAATTTTACCACACCTGAAAAGTTGTATGAGGAGATAAGTGAAGATCATACCCGTATTTTTGCTGTCAGGATTGAAAACATGCGAAAAAATCCCTTCAATACTTTTGAGTGGTTTCCGCTTCTGTCAAGAATGGTATTTATTGATGATTCTCCCGAATCCAAAGCCACAAATACATCACTGGTCTTCTGTTTCCACAACGCCATCATTACT
This sequence comes from Bacteroidales bacterium, assembly GCA_024763075.1. Taxonomy (GTDB): domain Bacteria; phylum Bacteroidota; class Bacteroidia; order Bacteroidales; family VadinHA17; genus JANTGF01. The sequence continues at coordinate 10,400 of JANTGF010000022.1, forward strand.
ACGCTGAATAAAGTACACACCAAAAAGCTGGGGGCACTGGCAAACAGCCAGCTGAATCTTAGATTGATCCTGGAGAAAGTAAATACTGAAAATCTTAAGAAATTCAGGGAAGCCATTGAGAAAAAAATTGAAGCTTACAAACAAGAGCTGGAAGTCCTGAAAAAGGAACAATTAGCTGAACCGGATAATCCGAATCAGGATATTATCCTGTATAAATTTGATGAATTTGCACGACAGGTAATTAAGGATAAATACATTCTTTCAAAATTTGGTGCTTATGTTTCTTTGATTGAGAATATTCGTAACCCTGAGAAACAAAAACAAATAAACAAAGACCTGATCAGTGAATTTGAAGCCCGTACCCGGGCATATTTTTATTCTGAAAACAAAAATCTGTTGCTTTCAACGGTTTTTGAAGGAGGAGGAAGAAACCAGATACGGACTTATGCAGAATTTATCCTGCAGCGTAAATTAAAACCTGTTAAAAAGGAAATTAAAGATAAATGCCAGGTTCTGCTTGATATTATTCCGGATACCTACCAGCGGACCATCAAAAATCATTTTCATAAAAACTTTGGAATAAATATCTTCCTGGAAAAATACAAAGAGTATTTAATCAAGGCTGAAAATGAGGCAGATAACTATGGCAGATTTATGAATCTACTGATTGACCTGGGAGTTGATGAAAAGTATTTTTCAAAAACAAAACAGGAGCAAAAACAGGTAAAAGAGTTTATAAGCGCCTTAGGAAATCTTGATATTACTTCTGTCTCGGATGATGTACAGATGATCATTCGTGATTTATTATTCTCGAGTGAAACGAGGCTCCGTCCCTATATATTTTACAATCAGACTGCTTCATGGGAGTATAAGGATCTTTTCCCGTCAGACAGGTTCGATATTAACTCTTTCGATATTGAAATAGAACTGGATGAAGAAGGAAGGATTGACTGGGCAAGATTGCAGAAAAAACTGGAGCGGATTAAAAGCTCTTTTCAGTTGTTTGATGATACCGGGAATTTATGGGATCGTTTTTGTGAAAATTCTACAATTGTGGTAAATGATCCCTCAAATCCTTCAGGTTTTACTGATTTCAACAACCTGGACCTTATAAAGTTCCTGAAATTCTTAAGCAATAGTAAAATTACTTTGTTTTTGGATGAAGCATACAACGATGCTATAAAGATAGATGATCCGGAGGAGCCCAAGTGGCGGACCATTTCCAGGTATATTATGAATAATATTACCACTTATGGAAAAATAAGTGTGGTTTCATCCCTTTCCACAACCAAAAACCTCGGGGCTACGGGCGACCGACTGGGGAGTCTGGCAGCTACTCCTGCAAGAAAGGATGTTATTGAATTTTCCCGTAAAAAATTTGGTTTTGACAAAGGAAATACGAATTCTTTATTCATGCTGGTAAATATTCTGGAGGTTGCTCAACTGGCCAAGAAAATAAAGGACAGGATGGAAGAAAATCTTCCCAAGGATGCTTCCAGGTACAAAATCAAATCAAAGCTTAAGGACTACATTATGTCAGAGATTAAAAACAATCTGACGGAGCGTGGAAATGGCTTCCGGGGAAAAACACGCAGGCCTTCTTTGTTTGAGGGCAGTCCGCTACATTTGTTTTTACTCGAAGAACTTCTGGCACTGGATAAGCTTGATGTGCTGGACCTTCCGGATGATTTTAAATACAGAGGAGAACCCTTTTTTACGTATTACAAAAACCATTTGGTAAGTGAACTAAACAGGTTCAGGATAAATAAAATATTCCGCACAGAATCAAATAAAAGACTGGGGATTGCAAAGAAATCGGCAGCAGCCACCATTTCAAAAGAAGATAAATCCATTAAGATTCTGGATTCCGATGGTTCTTTTCTTTTTAATTTACACCTTAAAGAGTTTTTCTCTTACCAGGATTTGGAAAAATTTTCGAAGAAACTGGCCTCTGAAAGGGGACTTGCGCTGATTCCGTATCATACCGGGTTTGTACGGTTTTCTCTTGGGGGTTACCTGGAGGGTGATGCAAAGAGCTATGAAAATTTCAAAAAGGAGTTTGAAAATGTATTACAGATCTTTTTAAAATATTGGAATGAATTTTCTGAAAGGGTGAAAGATCCTGAAAATAAAGGTAAAAGATCAGAGGATATTCTGGACGAACTGTTTGTCTACACTTCACACAGGGAATTTGTAAATGACGTTCTGAGTGATTTTAAACAGATAAAGACTTTACAAAAGAAACTGAATAAGTCTCTAAAGATTAGTGATATAAAAACCCTGTATCATGCATTCCCCAAGGATTGTGGTGTAAATATTAATTCTATTGGAAGTTCAGAGAATACCGTGCTGGAGTTTTATGAAAACATTGGCAAGTGCAAAAATGTGCTGGAATTTGTTTCGAGTAAGGCTTTTACAAAAGTGTATGAAAACCTGTTGCCTCAGATTTATCGAAAAATACCGCAATTGAGTGGCTATGATATTAATGATGTAATCTCAAAGTTTGGGAAATCAACACTGCTAAAGTACATAAAAGCAAAGCTTGAGTTTCAGCCTACACCTTTTGTGCTGGATGATATGGATGACCTGAATATTATGAAGGAAATCCTGATTGAACTGGAAGAGGTATTGTTTTCTGATGCCAAGGTTAAGATTCTGGCTTTGAAAGCAAATGAAGCAGATATCCAGGGTGACCTTGCCAGGCTGGAAGGGTACAATATTATTCTGAGAAAATTCATCCGTGAAATACTGGTGCATTTTAATCTTCCTTTTGAACAGGAACCACAATATCCGGATATTAGCCAGGTCTTTCAGGAAACTACCAATCAGTTTAATGAGGTTACCGGTATTTCTGTCCGTCAGATTGACCTGGAGAAGGCCGTAAATATTTTTCTTACCGGGTTAAGGCCATCCATTCGAATGAGGGATGAGGGAATGCCCAAAAAAGTTTTTGGTTTCCTGAGTCAGCTTTTACACAAACATCTGATAAATGATCCCGGTTCTGCCGAAGAGAAATTACTCTTGTTCTATCTTATTCAGGACGAAAAGCAGCTGGAAGATAAGATGATCAGGGTCTTATCCAATCTGAATGATCCTGTTGAGAAGATTGATGATATGGAAGCAAGGCTGATCTCAGAAGATTACCTCTCAAACGTTTTGCCGGGAGTTTTAGAGGATTTGTTAAATGAGATTTTCAAAAAGAAAGGTGAAAGAATCAGGGAAAAAGATTTGCATTGCAGGATCAGAGATATTGTTCTGTTCCTGAATGATCTTATGAATAAAACCAAAAATACCGAATATTACTTTAAATACAACCACATACTTATGGTCCTGGTTGAAGCCGGTTTCAGGAGACAGAATTCAAGTATAAATGAGATGGTTCAGCATGGGATCATTGTACATAAGGATTTCCCAATGAAAAACAATGCACTGCATACATGGAAAAGGGGATCCTTATCATGGTTAAGTGATCTGATGAGCCGCTCGGGTGTAATTGCCTGGGAGCAACCGGTTCAGGTACGTACCAGAATTGTTACCGATGCCAAAAAGAGGGAATATCCATTTCATAAGATTGATCGTTTCGCAGGGAAGCCGGAACGAAAAATCAGCTCTTCTGATTCTCCAAATGATTTTATAAAAAATATGGCAATCAGGCCTTCCTCCGGATTCTTCGAACAAAGGCTGGCAAATTTTGTAAGGAACCTGGATGAGGAGGATTACCGTTGTAAAATTTATAAAAGAGGACTGATAAAAGAATTGTATATCATTCAGAAATCATTTCTAAAGTATCTTACTGATAATCATCGCTTAATTGGTACGGATCTGGTTCGTTTGAAGGACATACAGAATTTTATTCCGGACGTCATCATGTTCCTTGGTGCTCCTGAAAAGGTCATTTCTTTCCCGCAAATCGGTTATTTTGATCTGAAGGGACCGAACGGGAACATTAAAACCATTGTTACTCCTTTGAAAAGGTCGGTGGATTATTTTGGGAATATAAAAAAGCCAAGGTTGACTGTAATCAATGAAAAGGTCAAGGAAATGGGGGGTGTGCCCATACACGGATCATTGTTTGCAGTGGAAGAAGAAGATGGAACCTTATTTGTGATACAGATAAGCGGAGACAGTGGAGTTGGGAAATCAGAGATGCTGGCGGCAATGATGCTGAAATGGTTGAAAAAAGACCTACCGGGTATCCGGTCTATCAAACTGATTGCAGGGGATATGTTCCATATTTTTGCGGACAAGGAAGGAAATCTTTATGGAATTGGTACGGAAACAGGTGATTTTTCAAGGGTAACAGATTTCGATCCCGAATACATCAGACATTACAACTCCTTGTTCCAAAGCAGTGCTGATAGCAATGTGGAAGATCTGAATTCCAGAAGCACCATCAGCGGGCTTTGCGATATTGCCATGCCTTATAAAATTAATGTGATGCTAACGGCATATAATTTTGGTAAGGAAGAATCGGGTATCAAAAGGTATTCGAATCCTGAAAACTTTGTTTTATACCGTGATTCACACGGAGAGCGTAAAGAAAAAGCTACCAGTTCGGATAATCCGCATTTTCTGAGGACATTATTGCGTTACACGGCCGACAGTAATATTGTTGAAGTAGTGGATGCACATGGAAATTATCTGGATGATATTCTGGATTGGGATAAGGATGATTTTACGGGTAAGTATTATCTGTCTTCTTCTTATAAAATGATGGATAAAATTGATCTGGAAGATGTGGTAAATAAAATCTTCGTTCAGAAGCATTTTAACAGGGATGAAAAAGAATATGTAGTTAAAAAAGTAAAGTTTGACATCATTAAGAACCGCTTTCAGGTAATAGCCCACGAGAGTGGTGAAGGGGGAGTGGAAATTTCCTTCATGCTGGATAGAGTTTTCTTTAACGGATTATTCCAGACGCTTGCCAGTACACCGGGAGGCAATCCTTTTATTTCTGAAAGTGGGGAGCTGGAGATGAAAAAACAATTGATTGGACTTCTGAAAGGAAGAAGTGACGGAAAGGGAAAAGGAAAGAATATTCAACTGGGGATTCTTTCAACCGATCTTGGTAAAAAAGGAAAGGAAATAACCGGGCCGCAGAAAGCTGCGGAAGACATGAAGAGATTGCTTCAGGAGATCCGTATTTTGCATCCTGAGATCAATGAGCAAAAGAATTATGTGAAGTTGCTGATTGATAAATATTACGGCAAACTTTTCAAGCACAGCAAATACAATCATGAGGTCTGGAGGTACAATTTCCTTCTTTTTCAGATTGAACAAATGCGAAAGGCCGATTTTGTAAGGGTGGATGATCCTGCAGAAAAGGTGGACCTGACACTGATGGAAGGTTTTGAAACAGTAGGAAAGAATAAAGAGTTCAGCCCTCTGCTGATTACTCCAAATGTTAACATCGAGCTGAGTTCATTCAGTGAAACCTATGAGCAATTACTGTGGCTCCCGAATAATTTCGATTTTGCTGAAGAACTTTATAAGGATAGTGCGGATTTGTATGTGGCAGAGGGATACAGTGAAGAAACCATTGCGAATAACATGGTCTTGCAATTGCTGCTTTTAAACGGCTATATTTCAATTGAAGATCTGACCAGAGGAAACATCACGGAAAAAACAAACCGGGAAACCATCGCCGCTGCCAAATATGCGGTGATGCGGAGACTGAAAAGTAAAAAGTAAGTATTTTCCCTTGTGTTAAATCAATTATATTATGGAGTTATCATCTGTCATTTCGAAGCATGCCTACCGGTCTTGCTCTGCCATAGCTATGTGAAGGCGATACAGGCAAGGAAGTATGACTGAGAAATCTTTAAATTGAAGCAGATTTCTCACCATCGTACCTCAGGTTCGAAATGACAGCTTACAAATGACCCGACACCAGGTATTTTGTTTGAATGTTAAAACAAAATCTGTAGAAAAAAAAGGCGGTATTACCGCCTTTTGTTGTTTTTAAAATAATCCTGTTGGGGATATTTATGAATATGATCTTATTTTAAAAGCTTTTCCAGGGTTTGTGCAAGATAAGGTCCGCGAAGATTTTTTGCAACAATCACACCATCTCCATCGATCAGCAGGTTGGAAGGTATAGAACGGATATTATAAATGGCTGCCGGTTCAGAATTCCAGCCTTTCAAGTCACTTACATGGTATTCCCAGGTAAGATCGTCTGTCTTAATGGCCTGCAACCATGAGCCTTTACTTTTATCCAAAGAAACACTGTAGATGGTAAAACCTTTGCCGTTCTTAAATTCCTGGTCTTTATACAATTTATAGGTTGAAACCACATTCGGATTTTCTCTTCTGCAGGGAGAACACCAGGAAGCCCAAAAATCAATCAAAACCACTTTCCCTTTTAAAGAAGATAATTTAATTATCCTTCCGTCCGGATCCTTGAAAGCAAGTTCCGGTGCCTTATTTCCAACATTAAGTCCTTCTGCTACAACTCCTGTGACTGGTGAATGATCCTCCGGTACAGTAAAAGAAGAAAATAGAATGGTAAGTACTATGCCTGCCATAAATGTTATATACTTTTTCATATCTGTTTATGTTACTATTTAAATGGTTCTAGATTTTCGCCGCAAATATATAGAATTATTCTTGAATTATTTGAAAAAAAATTCTGAATGGTTAGGATTTCTAAACAAACCTGTTTTTATAGAAAACTGGATGTCAGTAAAATGGCATAAATAATCTGGGTTAATTCCAAATTGGGTATTTTCTTAATTTCACCAGCCAGGGGAAACTTAATTGACTAAAATCAAATATGCTAAAACCCTAATCTATCCTTTTGATTTTTGCGCCCAAAGCACGAAGACGGGCATCAATATTCTGATACCCCCTGTCAATCTGTTCAATGTTGTGAATAATGCTGGTGCCTTCTGCTGAAAGTGCGGCAATCAGTAAGGCAACTCCTGCTCTTATATCCGGAGAAGTCATGGTAGTACCCCGTAGTGGAAACTGATGATTCATGCCAATTATGGTGGCACGGTGGGGGTCACAAAGAATGATCTGAGCACCCATATCTATCAGTTTATCTACAAAGAACAAACGGCTCTCAAACATTTTCTGATGAATCAAAACGCTTCCTTTGGCTTGTGTGGCCACTACCAGGAAAACACTTAGAAGGTCAGGTGTGAGTGCCGGCCAGATACCATCTGAAATGGTAAGGATGGATCCGTCAATGAAATGAGAAATTTCATAATGATCCATTTCAGGAATAATAATATCATCTCCCTTTTGCTCCAGAGGGATTCCGATTTTCCGGAAGCTTGCGGGTATCATGGCCAGGTGTTCAATAGATGCATTTTTTATCGTCAGTGAAGACCGGGTCAAAGCAGCCATTCCGACAAAACTTCCGATTTCTATCATATCAGGAAGCAAAGTATGCTCACAACCATGCAATTCATGAACTCCTTCGATGGTCAGCAGGTTTGATCCAATTCCTGAAATTCTGGCTCCCATGCGGTTGAGCATCAGACATAACTGCTGTATGTAAGGTTCACAGGCAGCATTATAAATGGTGGTCTTTCCCACTGCCATACTTGCAGCCATAATAATATTTGCAGTACCGGTTACTGAAGCTTCCTCAAGAAGGATATATTTTCCTTTAAGTTTCTTTGCAGTTATCCGGAATAAGCTTTCACCGGAAGAATAATCAAACTCGGCTCCCAGTTTTACAAGTCCGTGAAAATGTGTATCCAGTCTTCGGCGGCCAATTTTATCTCCTCCCGGCTTGGGCAGAACCCCTGTTCCCTTTCTTGCAAGCAGTGGCCCTATAACCATAACTGAACCACGGATGCTGCCAGCAAATTTGAGATAACTTTCTGATTTAAAGGTCTCGGTATCCACCTCATCGGCCTGAAAACTATAATCCTGTTCATTCAGTTTCTGAATCTTAACACCAATGGTTTTTAGTAATCTGATCAGATTATTTACATCAAGGATGTCAGGTATGTTACGGATGATTACTTTCCGTGAGGTAAGTAAAGTTGCACAAATCACCTGCAAAGCTTCATTCTTGGCTCCCTGAGGGATGATCTCTCCGCTCAGGCGATGACCGCCTTGTACTTCAAATGAACTCATTGGGTTAAAAATTACTGCAATTAGTTTTTCTTTTTCTGCAAATTACTCCTTTTCTTTCTTGGTTTGGAAAGTAATTGCCGGGTATCTGTTAAAATCAGGTCTTCTTTAATCTCCAGTTGATCCTGAGATAAGGTCTTCATATCCTTAAATATAACTTCATCCGTAACCTGGCTTTTGTTCCAGGCCAGATAGGATCTTTTCATGTGGTTTGCAATGAGTCTTACAAGACGATCTTTGGTTTCACCCTCTTCCATTTCAACTGCTTTTTTGATTATTAACTCAATTGATCTTCCGTAATGTTTGAATTTAATAGGATTGTTTTTATATGAGACAGGTTTTGGTTTTGTCTGAAGCTTTTTCCTGTCAGGTAAATCAAAGGGAGAATCCACATCCAGTTCAAAATCCGAAATTATAGCAAGATGATCCCAAAGTTTATGTTTAAGCTCATTCAGGTCTTTCCCGTGGGGGACCATGTTTTGCATAATGGAGATCAGTGTCCGTGCTGCTTTGTTTCTTTCTTCCCTGTCTTCAATGGTTTTAATATGGTTTACCATTTTTTGGATGTTTCTGCCATATTCGGGAAGCACCAGTCTTTTGCGAGTGGAATTATAATCGTAGGTCATAAATTAAATATTTGTTACAAAGCTAATTGATTTGATCAAGCTAGCAAAAAAATAAAAAGAATACATGAAAAAAACTATAGAAACGCATTCCCCGTTACTCCGGAGAATACAAAAAAGATTAGCCGGTAATAATTTTTAGCCTGGCAAATTTTAATAAAAGCTGTTTTTGACCAAAATTCTGAAAAAATACTGTGGCTTTTATATTTGGGTGCGTTCCTTCTGTACTTAGTACTTTTCCTATTCCGAAACGGATGTGCTCTACATTCATACCCGCTTGTATTTCCTGTGGATCATCGGATTGAAATCCGGCCTTATCTGTAACAGGACTGTTGCCCTTTATTTTAACCCATTTGCGTCCGGAAGAAGGACGAATGGATGGTGCCGGAGCAGAAGGGGATGAATTTCGGGAGGGAGATGTTTTAAGAGAAAACAGGTCATCCTCCGAAGAAAGTGTGGTTTCCGGTTCACCCGAATCCCAATCCAGGTATTCACTGTCAATTTCCCTGAGAAATCTGCTGGGTTTGCAGTAATTTATAGAGCCCCATTTATAACGGGTACCTGTGTAGGTAATGGTTGCCTGTACCTCGGCTCTGGTGATAGCTACATAAAAGAGACGTCTTTCTTCTTCCAGGTCTTTCACCGAGGATGAAGAAAAGGAAGATGGGAATAATTCTTCTTCCAGGCCTGCAATATAAACATACTTAAATTCCAGGCCTTTTGCCGAATGAACCGTCATAATGGTAACTTTGTTCTTGTCATCTTTGTTTTCGTTGTCAGCATTTGTGAGCAGCGAAACATTTTGCAGGTATTCACCCAGTGTAACCAGGCGGTTTTCCTGCTCAGGGGCAGAAATAAATTCACGAATACCATTCAGAAGTTCCTGTATATTATCATATTTACTTAACTCTTCCGGAGAATTACTGTTATGTAGCTCTTTCAGAATTCCTGATTCAGAAGCTACCCGGAATGCCAGGTCGTATGCATCCGATTTCTCAAGATCGGTTGCAATGGAAAGGATAAGTGAGGTAAATACTTTTAATTTTCTTACCGTACCCTGATTGATACCAATGGCTGCCGCATTTGGCTTTAAAACTACTTCCCACATACTTAACCCGGTTTTGTTGGCATGTTCTTCGATTTTTTGCAAACTGGTTTTGCCTATTCCACGAGCCGGATAGTTAATGATGCGTTTTAATGCCTCATCATCCCTTGGGTTGATTATTAATCTGCAATAAGCTAACACATCTTTTATTTCCTTTCTTTGAAAGAAAGACAAGCTGCCGTATACTTTATAGGGGATATTTCTTTTTCTGAGGGCTTCTTCAAAAATCCTTGATTGTGCGTTGGTCCGGTATAAAATGGCAAACTCACTATATGGAAGCTGTTCATTAAGTACAGTATCGAAAATTGAGTTGGAAACAATAAATCCTTCCTCCATATCAGTTTTTGCAGGAATAATACGAATTTTGGTTCCTTCTTCCTTATTGGAGAATATTTTTTTTGGAATTTGCCCGTAATTTTTTTTAATCAGGCTGTTTGCAGCATTCACGATATTTTTTGTGGAACGATAGTTTTCTTCCAGTTTATATAAGGTGTAATCCGGATAATCTATTTTGAAATTCAGGATATTCTCAATACGGGCTCCCCGGAAAGAGTATATGCTCTGGGCATCATCACCAACCACAAAAACATTATGATGCAAGGCTGCGAGGTTCTTAACAATCAGGTACTGGGAATAGTTAGTATCCTGATATTCATCTACCAGAATGTACGAGAACTGCTTTTGGTATTTTTCCCTGACTTCTTTAAAATCACGAAAAAGAATGTTCATGTTCAATAGAAGGTCATCAAAATCCATGGCACCGGCCTTATAGCACCTTGATGAATATATCCTGAAGATATCTCCGATTCGTTCCTTCCGTGATCTGCGGTCATTCTCTACGATTTCAGGATTGTTCAGATAAGCAGCGGCATTAATAAGATTGTTCTTTGCGGCTGAAATACGGCCATGTACCTCTGCAGGTTTATAAATTTTATCATCCAGCTGAAGTTCTTTGATGATGGTTTTAATCAGGTTTCTCGAATCCAGCGTATCATAAATGGTAAAATCAGAAGGATATCCCATAACTTTTGATTCGGAACGAAGGATCCTTGCGAAAACCGAGTGGAAAGTTCCCATCCAGAGATGTCTTGAATTTTCATAACCGGCCACTTTAATGATCCGGTCCTTCATTTCCCGGGCGGCCTTATTAGTGAAAGTTAAGGCAAGAATTGTATCCGGAGGGACTCCGGACTTTAGCAAATGAACAATTCGATATGTTAAAACCCTTGTTTTCCCTGACCCCGCACCTGCAATTACCAGTGCAGGTCCTTTAAGATTGGTCACTGCCTCCCGTTGTGCCTTATTTAAATCATTTAGATACTCCATTCACTTACCTCCGAAAAATATTGCCTGCAAAAATAATACTTTATCAGGTCTCTTTTCAAAACAATTGAAATACTTGGAAGAAAGTTTTGAACATTCCGGGAATCTGGCAATCAGTTTTTGCTTTCCGGATAATTTTCAACATTATACCAGAAAAAAATATGTGTTTCGATAAAATAAACTGAGTTTTTTTTGGTTATATTCACGTCGTCCATTTTTAAGGAGTTTTGAATCAAGAAATGAATAGATACCTTTTCCCTTATATTCTGCCAATAATTCTTTTATTTTCAGCAAGTTCAGATGGATTTGCACAGATTTTTGCACCGGACGCATCAAGAAAGGTTCCCACTGAATATACCAGTGGAACCAGCCGGATCGATACAATTTATGTATTTTGTAGTTCTGATGATGCAGGTGATCCCAGAACAGGAACCTTAATGGCCAGACCTCCTTCGGGTATCACAGATGCCATTTTTACCTGGAGTAAATATAATGATTCTTCACATACTTATGATCCTCCGTTCTTAGCAGAGAGAGGGGATGAATCAAGAGCAGTTGACCTGAGCTCCGGTGGATATAAGGTGCAGATCACCAAAGATGCAGCATTTGATGAGAGCTATTATGCCTGGCTTTTTGTTGATACACCTTATGTTGCCAGTAAATTTCAAAATATTACTTGCGATTATGTAGCATTGAACGGATTTATCGGTACTTCTGAATTTAATTATTATGATCCGGATGATAATTCAACCATAAATCTAAATAATGGAACAAAGTTTGAATGGACATCTGATCCTGATTCGGATATTCCTTATCCCACACTGGAGCTGAATCCGGTTACATATCGTCCTCCTTATGAAGATACCTGGTATTATTTAACCGTTACGGATAGTATGGCCTGTTCTGATAAAGCATCCCTTTTTTATGAGTCGATTGTTGCCAAAGCTGAATTTGAGCCCGACCCGGATATCGGCGAAGCACCTTTGGAAGTGAGTTTTTCAAATAGTTCGGAGAATGCGGTTGAATTCAAGTGGCGTTTTGGTGATGATTCCACTTCGATACTTGAACTGCCGGAACCACATACCTACTACATCCCGGGTGATTATTATGTGATTCTGGAAGTGCGAAGTGAAGCGGGTTGTATTGAACAAACGGATTCGGTTAAGATTACCGTAGAACCATCTGAGCTGGATGTTCCAAATGTATTTACTCCAAATGGCGATGGATACAATGATTATTTTATTGTTTCTTCAAAATCCCTTCGTACCTTACATATGAAAATTATGAGCCGTGACGGTCGCAAAATTTATGATTTTAAAGGAGAAGGCGATAAATTGCACGAATGGCAGGGCTGGGATGGAAAAGTAGGTGGCAGCCGGGATGCCAGTCCAGGTATTTACTATTATATCATTGAGGCTACCGGTTGGGATGATGTGGAATATAAAAGTAAAATTTACCGGGGAGTCCTGCATCTTTTCAGGGACAAACAGTGAAAAACCGGGATGACAGTTGTCAGTTGACCTGGAACATGGAGCAGGAAACTGTCTCGTCCTGAAATAGGTTCTACAAAAAAAGCACCCTGAAAAGAGTGCTTTCCCTGAATGGAATTCGGTTTTGTATTATTCTTTGTTTTGTTCTTCTTCATAGGCCTTCAGCAACTCAAGTTGCAGGTCGCCTGGGACCTGTGTATATTCAGAAAACTTCATGCTGTACATGGCTCTTCCGTTTGTAAGAGAACTAAGAGCCGTTGAGTATTTGTTCATCTCGGCCAGCGGAACTTTAGCAGAGATTTTTTCAAAACCTTTTTCACTGCTCATGCCCAAAACAATACCACGGCGGCCCTGCAGGTCACTCATCACGTCACCCATACGATCGCCGGGGACAAAAATCTCAACCTCATATATGGGTTCCATAATTTTTGGTCCGGCTTCTTTAAAGGCCATACTAAAGGCATTTCGACCGGCTAATTTAAAGGAAATTTCATTGGAGTCAACCGGATGCATTTTACCGTCATATACAGCTACCTTAATATCCCTTGCATAAGAACCTGTGAGTGGGCCTTCTTCCATTTTTTCCATAATTCCCTTCAGAATAGCAGGAAGGAAACGTGTGTCAATAGAACCACCGACAATACAATTATAAAAAACGAGTTTTCCACCCCATGGCAAATCATACTCATCTTTATTTCTGACACTTACTTTTAATTCCTTGCCTTTTACTTTATACACAGATGGGTCTGGTGCCCCTTCGGTATAAGGTTCGATGATCAGATGTACTTCCCCGAACTGACCGGCGCCACCGGATTGTTTTTTATGCCGGTAATCGGCCTGGGCAATTTTTGTAATCGTTTCTCGATAGGGAATTTTGGGTGCCAGGAATTCCGTAGGGATCTTAAATTCATTATCAAGATGCCATTTCAGGATATTCAAATGGTATTCACCCTGGCCGTGAATTATGATTTGTTTTAATTCTTTTGAATATTCAATGATAATGGTGGGATCTTCCACATGCATACGGTTCAATGCTTCTCCCAGTTTTTCATCATCGCTTTCACTGAGTGCTTTTATGGCAGCTCTGAATTTTGGTTCCGGGAATTTAATGGGATCGAATGTCCAGTTTTGTCCTGAAGCATTCAGGGTATGATTTGTTTTGGTTCCTTTTAATTTTACGGTCGCGCCAATATCACCGGCAACCATTTTACCAACTTTCTCTCTTTTTTTACCGGCAGAAACAAAAATCTGAGAGATTCTTTCTTTATTGGAATTTATGGTATTTGTCAGGTCCATACCTTCACTTACCTCTCCCGACATTACTTTAAAATAATTTACTTCCCCAATGTGTTCTTCAATAGAGGTTTTAAAAACAAAAAGAGATGTTTTCCCTTTTGGGTCGCATTTAATCTCCGTACCTTCAGCATTCTTTGGTGCAGGTACTTCGTTTGGTGCCGGAGCAGCATTTACCAGAAACTCCATTACTCTTGAAATGCCCATATTATTCTTTGCTGAAGTGCAAAAAACAGGAAATATGCCTCTTTCAACCAGTCCCAGTTTAATACCTTTTCGCATTTCATCTTCTGTAAGAGATTCATTTTCAAAGAAAAGTTCCATGAGGCCTTCGTCATTTTCGGCAGCCTTTTCAACCAATTCATTATGCATCTCATCCGCTCGGTCTTTATGTTCATCCGGAATATCTAGAATCTCCGGATTTCCTCCCCCGGATGGAAATTTATACATTTTCATGGTAATCACATCAACCACCGAGTTAAATGCTGTGCCTTCATTTACCGGAAACTGAACAAGGACCACGTTATTCCCAAAACGTTCTTTCAGGAGTTCAACAGCTTTTTCAAAATTTGATTTTTCATGATCCAGACCATTTATAACAAAAATAAGTGCTTTATGGAATGCCTGAGTGTGGCGAAACTGAATTTCTGTTCCAACTTCAACTCCATTCGAGGCACTTACCATCATTAATCCTGTATCCGTTGGATTTAAAGAAGATATTACACCACCAACAAAATCATCCAGTCCGGGTGTGTCAAGGATGTTTAATTTTGTTCCCTTAAATTCTGAATACAAAAGAGTTGAAAAGATTGAATTCCCGTTTTCGTGCTCAATAAGATTATAATCAGAGATGGTATTTTTGTTTTCAATGGTTCCTCTCCTGTCAATTACCCCTCCGTTCAGGAGCATACATTCGCCAAAAGTTGTTTTGCCTGTACCGGAATTTCCCAGTAAGCTAATATTTCTGATGTGTTCAGTCTGGTATGTCTTCATAAGTTTATCAAATATTTAGTAAATTCACATTATTTTGCGGCGCACCAAAAATAGTAAATTTTTAATTAGTTGGAAAAGAAAATTTGATGAATACCTCTGGCTTGTATTATCATGATAAATTTAAGCATTTAAACCGGTCTAATTCAGGCATTATTTGTACTTTTAGGGACGAAATATAAAATTCTAAATTAAAAAAGATCATGGACAGAAGAAAATTTGTAAGTAAGTCTGCAGCTGCCGGTGCTTTTGCAATGACTGCCACAGGCACATTATTTGCGAAAAATTCAATAAGAGAAAACATTCCGGATAGCAAAGCGCCTTTGGTTGAGAAGTTTAAACTTAAATATGCACCACATTTCGGGACCTTTAAGGAGAACGGAGGCAAAGATCCGGTTGATCAGCTCAAGTTTATGTCGGATCATGGTTTCAGGGCCGTATTTGATAATGGACTAATGAATAAACCACCAGCATTGCAGGAAAGAATTACAAAAGCCCTTGATGAATTGAAAATGGATTTAGGCCCTTTTGTGATGTATGCTGATTTTAAAGTAGAATCACTGGTGTTAAATACGCAGGAGGTTCGTGATATGCTTAAAGAAATAGTTACATCAGGAATAGAAACTGCAAAACGGACCAATGCAAAATGGGCTTTGCTGGTTCCGGGAAGGTATAACTTAAGGATGGAATGGGATTATCAGACGGCCAACGTAATAGATAACCTGCGCTTTTGTGCTGAATTGATGGAGCCTGCCGGGTTAACCATGGTACTTGAACCTTTAAATAAACATGACCATCCGGGATTATTCCTGACAAAAATTCCACAGGCTTACAGCATTTGCAGGGCCGTGAACAGCCCGGCTGTTAAAATTGTTGATGACCTGTATCATCAGCAAATCACAGAAGGAAACCTGATTAAGAATATTGATCATGCCTGGGAAGAAATTGCTGCATTTCACCTGGGAGATAATCCGGGGCGGAAAGAACCGACTACCGGCGAGATTAACTTTAAAAATATCTTCAAACATCTTTATGAGAAAAATTATGGTGGCGTTTTATGCATGGAGCATGGAAATTCTCACAAGGGGAAAGAGGGAGAGCTTGCTCTGATTGAAGCCTACAGGGAGGTTGATAATTTTAAGGTTTAAAAGATACTATATTAGAAAAGGCGTCGTATTTCGGCGCCTTTTCTAATGAATTGTTATTACAGACAATACTATGTTTCTTTCGGGGCAGTTCCGGGAACAGGGATATGAGGTGTCATATCCAGTGGGCCCAGTATGTATTCTTTTGGCCCCAGATGGAGGTCTGAGTTCATCATTTCTTCCCAGGTAACCTCTTTTCCTGTATAAGCTGAAATTCTTCCCATGATACCTGTCATGGTTGAATTAGCAACATTCTGGGCTTCATTGATAGGTTTATTTGTACGAATGGCAGTAACGAGATCAATATGTTCCTGTACGTAAGGACTGATTTTTACCCGGCTTAATTTTTCACCATTTACACCTGTACCGTAATCGTATTCCCATTTTATTGTTTTGTCAGGATTCAGAACAATATTCCTGCAATTTGAATATCCCTCTGTACCTCTGATATATTCCGAGACACTGTTCGTGCAACCATTAATTTGCCTGCACATACTATGGTTATGCATATCGTTGTCAAATACAAAATCCACACTGAAATTATCATACTGATCTCCTGTTATTCTTCTTTGCCGGCTTCCGAAACCAAGCGCTTTAATAGGGTGTTTCCCTGTGAACCAGTTGATTACATCCAGGTTGTGTACATGCTGTTCAACAATATGATCGCCCGATAGCCATATCCAGTTCACCCAGTTACGGATACTCCATTCCATATCCGACCAACTTTCCTTCCGGTTTTTATGCCATAGCTTACCTCCATTCCAGTAACATGTTGCGGATACAATATCTCCAATTTCCCCGTTTATAACCTGTTCATAGGTTTTCAGATAATCGCGCTGATGACGGCGCTGGGTTCCGGCAACAACACACAGCCCCATCCCTTCTGCTTTTTTGCCTGTGGCCATAATCGACCTGGCACCCACAGGATCCACGGCAACCGGTTTTTCCATAAATACATGTTTTCCTGCTTTTACAGCTGCTTCAAACTGCATGGGCCTGAAATGAGGAGGTGTGGCAAGAATAACCATATCCACTCCTGAGTCCAAAACTTTTTCATAAGCGTCAAATCCAAGGAAACAGTGATCATCTGCAACCTCATTTTGTTTTTTCTTCAATAACTTTTCTTTTGCACTGTTCAGCCTGTCTTCAAAAAGGTCACCAAGGGCCGTGATCTTAAGGTTAGGTCCTGCGTCCAGAAAATTCAGGGCTGCACCTGTGCCTCTTCCGCCGCAACCAATTAATCCTGCTTTAAGAACCGGGCCGTCCGGGGCTGAATCGGGTGGGACGGGAATGGTGATTTTTTTTCTTCCGCAGGCACTAACCAAGCCTTGTACTCCCAGTGCTCCTACAGCACCGATAGCCAGGGTGTTCCCCAGGAAGTTTCTTCTTGATAGCTGACTTTTTTTCTTTTCCATGGTGATAAATTGAGTAGTTAATTAATAAAATGGTCTATTGATTATTATTTTCAATGTTCTCGTCAAATTCACATACAACCCTGAAACCTACAAAATTACAGTCAGAGTACCACCAGATACTTTTTGGCATTTGAGGATCTGTTACCAGCCAGTCCTTAGTTTTTGTATGATCTCTTGCCGCCGACCTCAGATCTTTGGATTCACTTTTAAATGATCCTCCCCGTACAACATGTTCTGTCCCTGAAGCAGGTCCCCGGGGATTTTCAGAAACAGAGCTGGCATACGCTGAAGGGTCATACCAGTCAGAGCAGAATTCAGCAACATTACCCAGCATATTAACCAGACCATAAGGATTGGTTTTCATTCCGGATGGTTCTGAGGTCATCCCCGTTGAATTTCCGGCGTAATTTATATAGGAGTCAACATTAACCGGGGGAGCTTTTCGAAATAAATTCTTTAAAAAACCTCCTTTTTCAAAATATTTGGGATCAATATTTAAAAAATTTGGCCCGGTTGTACCTGCACGGCAGGCGTATTCCCACTCAGCCTCAGTAGGCAGGCGGTATTTTTTTCCAGTTTTTAATGACAACCACTCGCAATAAACCTCAGCAGAATGATGCGTCATAGTAATAGCCGGCCTTTTACCCATACCCCATCCCTGGTCAGGTGGCCCGTAAGGAGGAGTTGCTCCGGTAATGGCATCAGCTTTACTTACTTTTTTACCGGGTTTGGTTTTTTCCTCAGGTCTCCCTTCAGAAGCAGTCTCATTATAAAAAGCAATAAATTCATCCCAGGTAACTTCAGTTCTTCCAATATAAAAGTTTTTCAGGCTGACTTCATGTTGCGGGCCTTCATCCGGCTTCCTGAATTTTTCATTTTTGGGGCTTCCCATCAGAAATTTTCCTCCATCTATTGCTACCATGTCGAATTTTACACTGGTTCCGGGTATCATTTCAGTGAAATTTTCAAAAGATTTTAATTTTGCCGGTTCAGTATAAATTTTGTTTTGGGCTTCGACCTCGGCCCCCTTTTTGCCAAAACTGACATTTTTAGCATGGATTGAATTTTTATTGTAATGTCCAACATTTAGATGACAGTTAATGCAATGGAGTTTATTTTCATTCTGGCTGTAATAAAGGTGTGCTTTTTCTCCCTCTTTTGACAGGCTCACCGGGAAAATATTCTGATGACAGTTTACGCAGGATTCTTTATAAGTAAATCTTTTTGCCTGAGCCAGTTCTGATTTCTCTTTCCAG
The DNA here is from genome assembly GCA_024763075.1 of Bacteroidales bacterium. Classification (GTDB taxonomy): domain Bacteria; phylum Bacteroidota; class Bacteroidia; order Bacteroidales; family VadinHA17; genus JANTGF01. The sequence goes on from JANTGF010000022.1 coordinate 29,131, forward strand.
TTAATACTTGAGTCGGCTTTAAACAGTTTTGAATAAAGGTCTTTGCTGCCTGATTTTATTTTTTCAGTAAGATGTGGAATGCCCTCTGGTGGAAGGTGGCAATCCACACAATGAACAATTATCCCACTTGAATTATTTGCATGAGACGAAAGCTTCCATGAACTGGTTGCATCCGGATGAGAATGGCAGGAAGCACAATAGGTATCTGTGGAGGTAATATGCATTAGCTTATTTCCTGTATATATTAGAAGGAAACCCAATAAAATACCCGGAACAAAAAGATAAATAAAGCGGTTTGTTTTTATATTTTCTTTGTGCATAAAAATACAGAACTGATTTTACTGGAATGATTATGTAAAGAAACTAAAAAATGATGAATATTAGTTCTTTCAACCAGAGAATTAATATCAGTTAATATTATTTATACATTAAATTAACAGCCGGTTCTGTTTCTCATAAAAATTTTAATACACCATATTATATATAGGCAAATTACATTTACAGGCAAAATCCTCTGGGTTTAGGATAGTTGAGAAAAAAAAATAGTGCTTGATGTTTTAATTTAAAAATAAAATAATACCTTTGCAACCCAATTTGTGAATTACATTTATTAAATATAGTCTATATGCCTACAATTCAGCAGTTAGTAAGAAAAGGACGCAAAAAATTAGTGGAAAAGAGTAAGGCTCCGGCACTTGATTCCTGCCCACAAAAAAGAGGGGTTTGCGTAAGGGTTTATACTACGACACCAAAAAAACCGAATTCTGCAATGAGGAAAGTTGCAAGAGTGAGGTTAACGAATGGAAAAGAGGTGAATGCGTACATTCCCGGAGAGGGTCACAATCTGCAGGAACACTCCATTGTTTTGATTCGTGGAGGCAGGGTAAAAGATCTTCCAGGAGTTAGGTATCATCTTATCAGAGGTGCACTGGATACCCAGGGTGTTGAAGGCCGGACCCAGAGAAGGTCAAAATACGGTACAAAAAGGCCAAAGAAATAAAAATTGAAATTAATTAAGTTAGATAAATTATCATGAGAAAAACCAAGCCTAAAAAAAGGATTTTGTTACCCGATCCGAAATTTGGTGATCAGGAGGTAACAAGGTTTGTAAACAATCTTATGATGGGAGGTAAGAAAAGTGTTTCTTATACCATTTTTTATAATGCGCTTGAGATTGTTGGGCAAAGAATGAAGAATGAGGAGAAAACGCCTTTAGAAATCTGGAAAAAAGCATTGGAAAATATTACTCCGCATGTTGAGGTTAAAAGCCGTCGTGTTGGAGGTGCAACTTTTCAGGTACCCATGGAAGTAAGGCCCGACAGAAAAGTTTCAATAAGTATGAAGAACCTGATTCTGTTTGCAAGAAAGAGAAGTGGTAAGGAAATGAGTGAAAAGCTCGCAGCCGAAATTATGGCAGCATATAAAGAAGAAGGTGGTGCATTTAAGAAAAAGGAAGATACACACAGAATGGCTGAAGCAAATAAAGCTTTTGCCCATTTTAGATTTTAGTAATGGTTGGTGATTGAGGATTGAGGATTCATGAGCAGTAAATTAGAAAATACAAGGAATATTGGGATAATGGCCCATATTGATGCGGGGAAAACCACCACGACTGAGAGGGTTTTATTCTACACAGGGCGGACCCACCGTATAGGTGAGGTGCATGATGGAGCTGCTCAGATGGACTGGATGGTGCAGGAGCAGGAGAGAGGAATAACCATTACCTCAGCAGCCACTACAACTTTTTGGAAATACAAAGATCAGGAGTATAAAATTAATATTATTGATACTCCGGGTCATGTTGATTTTACAGTTGAGGTTGAACGGTCGCTTCGGGTGCTGGATGGAGCTGTTGCAGTTTTTTGTGCAGTGGGGGGAGTTGAACCTCAGTCAGAAACAGTCTGGCGTCAGGCCGATAAATATGAGGTTCCCAGGATTGCATTTGTAAATAAAATGGACCGTGTAGGAGCTGATTTCTTTTCTGTTGTTCAACAGATTGAGGAAAAGCTGGGGGCAAATCCAATTCCTGTTCAGTTACCCATTGGTTCTGAGGAATCATTTCAGGGAGTTATTGATTTGATCTATAATAAAGCCATCATATGGAAAGATGCCGGTGATATGGGAACAACCTACGAAATGGTTGATATTCCTGAAGAACATGCAGAACTTACCGCGGAATGGCGTGAGAAATTAATTGAAGCTGTCGCTGAAACGGATGACTCGCTGTTAGAGAGATATTTTGAGGATCCGGATTCAATAACAACAGATGAAATGCTGGAAGTGATCCGGGAGTCAACAATAAACCATACTATTATTCCGGTGATGTGTGGCTCGGCTTTTAAAAACAAAGGCGTTCAGCGCTTATTGGATGCAATTGTTGCATTTTTACCCAGCCCGACTGATGTTGGTGGTGTAACAGGTGTAAACCCGATGCACGGGAATGCAGAAGTTACCCGTAAACCGGATCCAAAAGAGCCTTTAGCTGCACTGGCATTTAAAATTGCTACAGATCCTTTTGTTGGCAGACTGGTCTTTCTTAGGGTTTACAGTGGTGTACTTGAGTCCGGGTCAACAGTACTCAATGCCAGGACAGGAAAAAGAGGCAGGATCAACCGTTTGTATCAGATGCATGCTAATAAGCAAAATCCAAAAGACAGGATTGAGGCGGGTGATATTTGTGCCGCTGTAGGCTTGAAGGATTTAAAAACAGGTGATACAATTTGTGATCTTAAGAAGCCAATATCACTTGAATCTATGGAATTTCCTGATCCGGTTATAGGAATTGCCATTGAACCTAAGTCCCAGCCCGATATCGATAAACTGGGAGTAGCACTGGCTAAATTGTCTGAAGAGGATCCGACATTTCAGGTTAAAACGGATGAAAATTCAGGTCAGACCATCATAAGTGGTATGGGCGAATTGCACCTGGAAATATTGATCGACAGGATCAGCCGGGAATTTAAAGTTGAATGTAATCAGGGAAGTCCTCAGGTTGCCTACAGGGAAGCTCTTTTAACTACGGTAAAGCACCGTGAAATATTTAAAAAACAGACAGGTGGCCGGGGTAAATTTGCTGATATCATTATAGAAATTGGTCCGGTGGATGAAGGAGAGAAGGGTTTGCAGTTTATAGACGAAGTAAAAGGAGGAAATATCCCACGAGAATTTATACCAGCTGTTGAGAAAGGATTCAAAGAGGCAATGCAAAATGGCCCATTGGCAGGATATCCGTTGGATAGCCTTAAAGTAGTGCTGAAGGATGGTTCTTATCACCCGGTTGACTCGGATAGTCTTTCTTTTGAACTGGCTGCGAAATCTGCTTTCAGGAATATTGCTCCAAAAGCAAATCCGGTGTTGCTTGAGCCCATTATGATGGCTGAGGTAGTGACTCCGGAGGAATATATGGGTGATGTGATTTCTGACTTTAACAGACGGAGAGGCCAGGTAGAAGGTATGGTATCAAAAATGGGAGCAAGGGTGATCCGGGCAAAAGTTCCGCTGGCAGAGAAATTTGGTTATGTTACGGTATTACGGACGATTACATCAGGAAGAGCAACCTCTACCATGGAGTTTTCGCATTATGACGTGGTTCCGGCTGAAATCACAAAAAAGGTGATTGAAAAAGCAAAGGGTATAGTAGAAAAAGTATAATAATTATTTTTTGAAGAATGAGTCAAAAGATTAGAATTAAATTAAAATCATACGATCATAATCTGGTTGATAAATCAGCTGAAAAAATCGTAAAAACAGTGAAATTAACGGGTGCTGTAGTAAGTGGTCCAATTCCACTCCCAACACATAAAAGAGTATTTACGGTTTTGCGTTCTCCATTTGTAAATAAGAAATCAAGAGAACAATTCATGGTTGCTTCTTATAAGCGGTTGCTGGATATCTACAGTAGTACACCAAAAACCATTGACGCTCTGATGAAATTGGAGTTGCCAAGTGGGGTTGAAGTTGAAATAAAAGTTTAATTGAGGAAAATATAATAAAATGCAGGGATTAATTGCTAAAAAGGTTGGGATGACCTCAGTATTTAACGAGGAAGGAAAAAATGTTCCTTGTACTGTTATTGAGGCCGGACCTTGCGTGGTCACACAGATTAAAACCAAAGAAAAAGATGGCTATGAGGCTGTTCAGCTTGGTTTTGAAGATAAAAGGGAGAAGAGGACTTCAAAAGCCATGAAAGGACATTTTGCCAAAGCAGCTGCCACTCCGAAGAGGAAATTGGTTGAATTTACAGGTTTTGGAGAAGACGTAAAATTGGGCGATGTTTTGAATGTGGATTTATTTCATGACGATAATTGGCTTGACGTACGGGGAATTAGTAAAGGTAAAGGATTTCAGGGGGTTGTAAAGCGTTATGGTTTCAGGGGAGTTGGTGATGCAACACATGGTCAGCACAATAGGGACAGGGCTCCGGGATCTTTGGGTGCTTCATCCTATCCTTCAAGGGTATTTAAAGGTATGAGGATGGCCGGAAGAACGGGCGGAGTAAAAGTTGCAGCTATTAATTTAAGGGTTTTAAAAATTATTCCGGAAGAGAATTTACTTATTTTGAAAGGATCCGTTCCTGGCCCGAATGGTTCATATTTAATAATAACCAAGTGATGAAGATAGCGATATATAATATTGAAGGAAAAGATACCGGGAAAAAAGCAGATCTGAATGAAGCTGTTTTTGGTATTGAACCGAATGATCACGCCATATATCTTGATATCAAGCAATTTATGGCGAACAATCGTCAGGGTACGCATAAAGCAAAGGAAAGAGGAGAGATCAGGGCAAGTACCCGTAAGATCAAAAGACAAAAAGGTACGGGAACTGCAAGGGCAGGTGCTATTTCAAACCCGTTGTTCAGGGGTGGTGGAAGAGTTTTTGGTCCAAGACCACGTACATACAACTCAAAACTAAATAAGAAAGTAAAACAACTTGCCAGAAAATCTGCCTTATCCTATAAAGCAAAAGAAAAGAGCATTATTGTTCTGGAGGACTTTACTTTGGAAGCTCCGAAAACCAGTGAATTCGTGAAGATTAACAATAATTTGAAGGTAAATGATAAAAAATCACTTTTTGTTTTAAATCATCCGGATAAAAGTATATATTTGTCTTCTCGAAATCTGAAGGGAACGAAGGTGGTAAGTGCCTCAGAATTAACGACATATGATATAGTGAATGCATCCACTTTAGTGTTGTCAAAGAGTTCAATTGAGGTTTTAGATCAGATTTTAGGTAATTAAGAAAAACAGGAAGTATGAATATTTTACTAAAACCGATAGTTACTGAAAAAATGATGGCCCAGAGTGAATCTCTGAACAGGTATGGTTTTATTGTTGAAAAAACAGCAAATAAACTCCAGATCAAAAAGGCTGTTGAAGAACTATATGATGTAGCAGTTGATTCTGTTAATACCATGAGGTATGGTGGAAAAGTAAAAAGCAGGTTTACGAAAAGCGGAGTACAGCTTGGGAAAACCAATTCTTATAAAAAAGCAATTGTAACTCTTGCTGAGGGTGAGGCAATTGATTTCTATAGCAATATTTAGACATGTAATCATGGCAGTAAGAAAATTCAGACCTGTAACACCAGGTCAGCGACATAAAATAGCAGGTACATTTGAAGAAATTACAACTTCAACTCCTGAAAAATCATTGCTTCGTCCGATTAAAAAATCGGGTGGACGTAACCACAGTGGTAAAATGACCATGAGGTATATGGGCGGTGGTCATAAAAAAATGTATCGTGTCATCGATTTCTTAAGAAATAAAGATGATTATGCTGCAAGAGTAGCAACGATTGAGTATGATCCCAACCGGTCTGCCAGAATTGCCCTGTTGATTTATGAGGATGGTGAAAAAAGATATATCCTGGCCCCAAACGGATTAAAAGTTGGTCAGATTGTACGTTCCGGAAAAGGAGTGGCTCCTGAAGTAGGGAATACTCTTTATCTTTCTGAAATTCCCCTGGGATCTGTGATTCATAGTATTGAACTGACTCCGGGAAAAGGTGGAATGCTTGCACGTAGTGCAGGAACCTATGGTCAGCTGACCAGCCGTGATGGAAAATACGGAATCGTAAAGTTACCTTCCGGGGAGTCAAGAATGGTATTGGTTACTTGCCGGGCAACCATTGGATCTACTTCAAACTCAGATCATGGCCTGGAAGTTTCAGGCAAAGCGGGTCGTTCCAGATGGCTTGGAAGAAGACCCAGGGTCAGAGGAGTAGTAATGAATCCTGTGGATCACCCGATGGGTGGTGGTGAAGGTCGCGCTTCAGGCGGACACCCAAGATCCAGAAACGGAATGCCGGCCAAGGGTTTTAAAACCAGGTCGAAAAAGAAATTTTCCAATAAGTACATAGTAGAAAAAAGAAAGAAGCGTTAAAATTTTGAATAATTAAAGATATTATGAGCAGATCACTTAAAAAAGGACCTTTTATTGATTTTAAGCTTGAAAAAAGGGTGCTTGATATGAATGATACAGGTAAAAAATCTGTGATTAAAACCTGGTCCAGGAGATCAGTGATTTCCCCTGACTTTGTGGGTCATACGATTGCTGTTCACAATGGCAATAAGTTTATACCGGTATATATTACAGAAAATATGGTTGGACATAAATTAGGTGAATTTGCTCCAACAAGAATATTCAGAGGTCACGGAGGAAAAGCCAGATAATTTTATTGCTTGAAAAATTATAGAGAAATGGGTGCAAAAAAGAGAATCAGAGCAGAGAAGTTAAAAGAGGAAAAAAAGGGAAAAGCATATGCTATCCTTAGAAACTGTCCTACTTCTCCAAGAAAAATGAGGCTTGTTGTGGATTTGATAAGAGGAGAAGAAGTAAATAAGGCTCTTGATATATTGAAATACAGTTCTAAAGAAGCTTCAAACAGAGTTGAGAAACTGCTGCTTTCAGCAATAGCGAACTGGCAAATAAAAAATGAAGGTGCGAGAATTGAGGAAAGCGGACTTTTTGTTAAAGAAGCTTATGTAAATCAGGGCCGTACTTTAAAGAGACTGCGTCCTGCCCCCCAGGGAAGAGCGCACAGGATCAGAAAGAGATCAAATCATGTTACTTTGATCCTGGACAGTCAAGTTAAAAATGAAGAAGAATCTGCTACAAAATAATATTTATGGGACAGAAAGTTAATCCAATATCGAATCGACTGGGAATCATCAGAGGATGGGATTCAAGCTGGTATGGTGGAAAGAATTTTGCTGATAAACTGGTTGAGGATACCAAGATTAGAAAATACTTGAATGCACGTTTGGCAAAAGCCAGTGTTTCAAAAATTATAATCGAAAGAACACTCAAACTGATTACCGTTACCGTGAATACCGCCAGACCCGGTATTATTATTGGTAAAGGCGGCCAGGAAGTTGACAAACTGAAAGAAGAATTGAAAAAGCTGACAAATAAAGAAGTCCAGATCAATATTTACGAGGTTAGAAGGCCTGAACTGGATGCAACCATTGTTGCCAATAATATTGCACGTCAGATAGAAGGGAAAATTTCATACAGAAGAGCCATTAAGATGGCAATCGCTTCTACTATGAGAATGGGGGCAGAAGGAATTAAAGTGCTGGTTTCAGGTAGGTTAGGCGGAGCAGAAATGGCTCGTTCTGAAATGTATAAAGAGGGAAGAATTCCACTGCATACTTTACGTGCTGATATTGACTATGCGAAAACCGAAGGTCTGACCAAAGTGGGTTTGATTGGCTTGAAAGTGTGGATTTGTAATGGAGAAGTTTATGGCAAGAGAGATCTGTCACCGAATGTAGGTGCAAAATCTCCCCGGCCAAAGAACTTTGGGAGAAGGTCAAGATAAATTAAAGTTGAAACGATAACAACTTAGAACGATGTTACAACCGAAAAAAACAAAATACAGAAGGCGTCAGAAAGGCAGAATGAAAGGAAATGCCCAAAGGGGAAATCAACTGGCATTCGGATCATTCGGTATTAAAACTCTGGAACAGACATGGCTTACCGGTAGGCAGATTGAAGCTGCACGACAGGCTGTGACAAGATATATGAAACGTGAAGGTCAAATTTGGATCCGGGTTTTTCCCGATAAACCAATTACCAAAAAACCTGCCGAAGTAAGAATGGGAAAAGGGAAAGGTTCACCTGAAGGTTTCGTTGCTCCTATAACACCGGGCAGAATAATTATTGAAGCTGAGGGTGTTCCTTATGAGATTGCAAAGGAAGCACTTCGTCTGGCTTCTCAGAAATTGCCTGTAAAAACCAGGTTTGTGGTGAGACGTGATTATGTTGAATAGTGAAGTAATTGCATTATGAAGAGCACAGAAATAAATGAATTTACCCTTCGGGAATTAGAGGAAAGAATTGATAATGAAAAGGCTTTCCTTACAAAGATGAAACTGAATCATGCTGTTTCTCCTTTGGATAATCCTATGAAGATTAGAGATATTAGAAGGAATATTGCCAGGTTACAAACAGAACTACGTAGAAGGCAGTTAACTGACAACAAGGAAAAATAACGATGGAAAAGAGAAATTTGCGAAAAGAACGTATCGGAGTGGTTGTTAGCAACAAAATGGACAAGTCAATTGTTATAGCTGTAAAAAGGAAAGTTAAACATCCTATTTATGGTAAATTCGTTAACAAAACGACAAAGTTTACAGCACATGACCAGGAAAATACCTGCAATATCGGGGATACAGTAAAAATCATGGAAACCAGGCCTTTAAGTAAAAATAAAAGCTGGAGACTGGTTGAAATAGTAGAAAGAGTTAAGTAATCATGATACAACAAGAAAGCAGACTTGCAGTAGCAGACAATAGCGGAGCCAAAGAGGTACTTTGTATCCGGGTTCTTGGAGGAACAGGAAGAAGATATGCTTCTATTGGTGATAAAATCGTTGTCACCGTAAAAAGTGCTTTACCTGGCAGTGAGGCTAAAAAAGGAATGGTAACCCGTGCAGTTGTAGTCAGAACAAGAAAAGAAGTAAGGCGACCTGACGGCTCATACATTCGTTTTGATGACAATGCTGTTGTTTTACTGAATGCCGCTGATGAGATCAGAGGTACACGTATTTTTGGTCCGGTTGCACGGGAGTTAAGAGAGAATTATATGAAAATTATTTCATTGGCACCTGAAGTGCTTTAATAATGTTAGTCCAATGGGAAGAATGAAGAAATTACATATTAAAAAAGGAGATACAGTTTACGTGATCTCTGGTGAGTATAAAGATCAGCAGGGTCGTGTACTTGAGGTGCTCAGGAAAAATGAGAGAGCTATTGTTGAGGGTGTAAATATGGTTTCAAAACATACCAAACCAAACTCTCAGAATCCTCAGGGTGGAATTATCAAAAAAGAAGCTGCTATCCATATTTCAAATCTTTTGTTAGTGGATCCATCCAGTGGTAAACCCACCCGTATAGGAAGAAAACTCAATGATAAAAATAAACGGGTACGGTATTCTAAAAAATCAGGGGAGGAAATTAAGTAATGGAACATACACCAAATTTAAAGAAAAAGTATAAAGACGAAATCGTTCCTGGTCTGAAGGAGAAGTTTAACTACACTTCCGTAATGCAGGTACCCCGTCTATTAAAAATAGTTATAAATCAGGGTGTGGGACAGGCAGTTGCTGATAAAAAGCTGATTGATAACAGCTTAAAAGAAATTACAAGCATAGCAGGACAAAAAGCGATTTCCAGAGTTTCTACCAAGGATATCTCAAACTTTAAGTTGAGAAGGAAAATGCCAATCGGTGTGAAAGTAACCCTCCGTCGTGACAGGATGTATGAGTTTATGGAAAGGCTGATATCTATTGCACTTCCGCGGGTAAGAGACTTTAAGGGAGTGGGTGCAAAGTTTGATGGCAGAGGCAACTATACCATGGGGATCAGTGAACAAATTATCTTTCCTGAGATAGACATTGATAAAATCAATAAGATCTTAGGTCTCGAAATTACATTTGTTACCACTGCTAATACGGATGAGGAAGGTTATGCCTTGTTAAAGGAATTTGGAATACCATTTAAGAATATTAAAAATAATTAGTATGGCTAAAGAGTCGATGAAAGCCCGTGAGGTAAAGCGTGCAAAACTGGTTGAAAAATATGCCGCTAAAAGGGCAAAACTTAAAGCTGAAGGTGATTACATTGGTATGAGCAGGTTGCCAAGAAACTCTAACCCGATACGTTTGCATAACAGATGCAAACTTACGGGAAGACCGAAAGGATATATGAGACAATTTGGGGTCAGCAGAATAACTTTCCGTGAAATGGCTTCTGCAGGTTTGATTCCGGGCGTGAAAAAAGCAAGCTGGTAAGCATACTTGCCTGCAAAGGTGATTAATTTGAAAAAAACAGAATAAAATGACAGATACTATAGCAGATTTTTTGACAAGGATCAGGAATGCAATAAAAGCGGGTCATAAGGTGGTGGAAATCCCTTCCTCCAACCTGAAACTGGAAATGACCAGGATTCTTTTTGAAAAAGGATATATCCTTAATTATAAATTTGTGGATGCAAAACCTCAGGGATATATTAAGATTGCTCTTAAATATCATCCGGCTACGAAAGTGCCTGCAATAAAATCATTGCAGAGGGTTAGTAGGCCCGGATTGAGGAAGTATAAAGGAGTTGATGAAATTCCACGCGTACTGAATGGGCTCGGAATAGCCATTTTATCTACATCTTCAGGTTTGATAACAGATAAAGAAGCCAGAAGTATGAATGTGGGTGGAGAGGTTTTGTGTTACGTATATTAACAGGGAGATAAAAGAATGTCACGAATAGGAAATTTACCAATATCAGTACCCGAAGGTGTAACTTTACAAGTTTCTGAAACAAATTTAGTAACTGTTAAGGGACCAAAGGGTGAATTAACCCAGCAGGTACATCCGGATATAAAAATTGAAGTGAAGGATAATGAACTCGTAGTGAGCCGTCCTTCTGAGCAAAAGGAACACAAGTCTATGCATGGCTTGTATCGTTCTTTAATTAATAATATGGTCGAGGGCGTATCCAAAGGTTTTGAAATTAAGCTTGAGCTGGTTGGCGTGGGTTACCGTGCCGAAGCAAAAGGCCAAATCCTTGAATTGAGTCTGGGTTATTCTCATGATATTGTTATAGAACTACCTCCTGAGATAAAGCTGGAGGCTAAAACGGAAAGAAGAAGCAATCCCGTTATTACCTTATCAAGCATTGATAAGCAATTGTTGGGTCATGTAGCTTCAAAAATCCGTTCATTCAGAAAACCTGAACCCTATAAAGGAAAAGGTATAAAATTTGTTGGTGAACAAATCCGCAGAAAAGCAGGTAAATCTGCAAGTGTGTAACAGATAATAGAACTCAATCATGGCATTGACTAAAACAGACAGGAGAAACAGGATACGTAAAAGAATCCGAAAAAATGTTTCCGGTACAGGTGAAACACCAAGATTATCGGTTTTCAGGAGTAATAAGCAGATTTACGCACAAATCATTGATGATAAGTCAGGCGTAACTCTGGCAGCAGCTTCATCCCTGAGTAAAATAATATTGGAAAAGAAGGATATTAGTAAGATTGAACAGGCAAAACTGGTTGGAAAACTTATTGCTGAAGAAGCTGGAAAGAAAGGCATCAGTAAAGTGGTTTTTGACCGGGGCGGTTATCTGTATCATGGAAGAATTAAAGAGTTGGCAAATGCTGCCCGTGAAGGTGGCCTTAATTTCTAGCAGGAATAAATTATGACAAACGGCATTAGAAAAGTAAAAACCAGCGACCTTGAACTGAAAGACAGGCTGGTAAGTATTCAAAGGGTTACCAAAGTAACCAAAGGGGGCAGAACTTTCAGTTTCTCGGCAATTGTAATTGTTGGAGATGAAAATGGAATTGTTGGTCATGGTCTGGGTAAAGCTAAGGAAGTAACAACCGCAATTGCCAAGGGTGTTGAAGATGCAAAGAAAAACCTGGTTAAAATACCGGTATTGCATGGTACCATACCTCACGAGCAAATTGCTAAATTCGGAGGTGCAAATGTGTTTTTGAAACCAGCCTCTGAGGGTACCGGTGTGAAAGCCGGTGGTGCTATGAGGGCTGTGTTGGAGAGCGTGGGTATTAAAAATGTACTTGCGAAATCCAAAGGTTCTTCAAATCCGCATAACCTGGTGAAGGCCACTTTTGCTGCATTACTTGAATTGCGTGATGCACATACAGTTGCTCAGCACAGAGGTGTTTCACTTGATAAAGTGTTTAACGGTTAGAATTGAAAAAATGGCAAAGATTAAAATAACTCAGACAAAAAGCAGGATAGGCCGGCCCAAACCGCAAAAGCTTACACTGGATGCATTAGGTCTAAGGAAAATGCATGCAACAGTTGAAAAAGAAGCGACTTCGCAAATTTTGGGAATGGTCAGGAAAGTAAGGCACCTGGTAGAGGTGGTTGAAGTTTAATCAATCAGTTAAGAAAAAGAAACAATGGAATTACATAATCTCAAACCTGCAGAAGGTTCTACACACAGAGAAAGAAGACTTGGAAGAGGCCAGGGATCCGGTAAAGGTGGTACTGCCACAAGAGGACATAAAGGCCAAAAGTCAAGATCCGGATACTCCAGGAAAATTGGATTCGAAGGAGGTCAGATGCCACTTCAGCGGAGAGTCCCAAAATACGGATTTAAGAATATTAACAGGAAAGAATACAAAGGAATCAATCTGAGCACCCTTCAGGCGTTGGCTGATAAATCAGGAATATCTGAATTTACTCCTGAAGTTATGATCAATGCAGGCTTGGTTTCAAAAAATACGCTGATTAAAATTCTTGGTAAAGGAGAATTAAAAGCACAATTGACCGTTAAGGCCCATGCTTTCTCAGAAACTGCTAAAAAAGCTATTGAAGCTGTAAACGGAACCGCTGAAAAAATCTAATTGAATGAGAGCTCTGATTGAAACTATAAAGAATATCTTTAAAATTGAAGACCTCAGAAACAGGATACTCTTCACTTTAGGTATGATCATGATATACAGGTTTGGGAAATATATTACCCTGCCTGGTATAGACCCTGCACAGTTAAGCCAGCTTAAGGCTCAGACTTCGGAAGGGATAATGGGATTACTTGATATGTTTTCGGGAGGAGCTTTTTCCAGTGCTTCAGTTTTTGCCCTGGGAATAATGCCCTATATTTCGGCTTCTATTGTGGTTCAGCTGTTGGGAATAGCTATTCCTTATTTCCAAAGACTGCAAAAGGAAGGGGAAAGCGGAAGAAGAAAGATCAATCAGATAACAAGATATCTAACTGTGGGTATTCTATTGTTGCAGGGTCCGAGTTATATGGTAAACCTTTCAGCACGGCTGCCGGCTTCGGCATTTCTCGCAAGCGGGCCGTTTTTTCAGGTTACTTCGGTGATCATCCTTACGGCTGGTACTATGTTTGTGATGTGGCTGGGTGAAAAGATTACTGATAAAGGGATCGGGAACGGAATTTCACTGATCATTATGATCGGTATTATTGCAAGATTGCCTTTTGCACTGGTTGCGGAGTTCGGCAGCAGGTTGAACGGAGCAGGCGGACTGGTTGCATTTTTGGCTGAAATTATATTCCTTTTCATTGTTGTTCTTGGTACGATTTTATTGGTTCAGGGAACCCGGAGGGTGCCGGTGCAATATGCAAAGCGAATTATAGGTAATAAACAATATGGAGGTGTACGTCAGTATATTCCATTAAAAGTAAATGCTGCAGGGGTAATGCCCATCATTTTTGCACAGGCAATTATGATGTTACCCATTATGCTTGTAGGTTTTGCTTCGGATAAAACTTCCGGATTTGCAGTTGCTTTTTCAAATATGTATGGGTTTTGGTATAACCTGGTAATGGCTTTAATGATTATCATTTTCACCTATTTTTATACCGCAATTACCATTAATCCCACACAAATGGCAGAAGACCTTAAAAAGAACGGAGGTTTTATACCTGGGATCAAACCCGGAAGGAAGACAGCCGAATTTTTAGATGCGGTGATGTCAAGGATTACATTGCCCGGATCAATTTTCCTGGCACTGGTTGCTGCACTTCCAACACTTGCTGTTAATATTGGAATATCACAGCAGTTTGCTCAATTTTACGGGGGAACCAGTTTGTTGATCCTTGTAGGTGTTGTACTGGATACTTTGCAACAAATTGAAAGCCATTTGCTGATGAGACATTATGATGGTTTGATGAAATCAGGAAGGATTAAAGGACGCTCAGGAGCAGGGTCCTCTATATAGATTAGTTTATAGTTCTTTGATGTTAAAAATAAAAACAGAAGCAGAGATTGAAATCTTAAGACAGAATAATCTGTTGGTTTCGAAAACGCTTGCTGAAATCGGAAAACTGATCAGGCCGGGAGTTACAACTCTTGAACTTGATAAAAGAGCCGAAGAGTTTATTCGTGATCACAAAGCAATTCCAGGATTTAAGGGGTATCATGGTTTTCCGAATACTCTTTGTACCTCGGTTAATAGTCAGGTTGTACATGGCATTCCTTCTGATTATCAGCTGAAAGATGGAGATATAATCTCTGTTGACTGTGGGGTGATTAAGAATGGTTACTTTGGTGATTCGGCTTTTACCTTTGAAGTTGGTGAAGTGGATGAGAAAGTGAGAAAACTTTTAAAAGTGACCAGAGAGTCCCTTTGGAAAGGTGTTGATCAAGCTGTTGCAGGTCACAGACTTGGAGATATTGGACATGCTGTTCAGTTTCATTCAGAACAGCATGGGTATTCAGTAGTCAGGGAAATGGTAGGACATGGTCTTGGCTCTGAGTTGCATGAACCTCCTGAAGTGCCGAATTATGGAAGAAGGGGAAGAGGCCCAAAATTACCTGAGGGATTGGTTATTTGCATAGAACCAATGATCAATATGGGGGTAAAGGAAATCGTTCAGGAATCGGATGGATGGACCATCCGGACAAAAGATAAAATGCCATCTGCACATTTTGAGTTTGCAGTGGCGGTCAGAAAGGGAGAAGCAGATGTGTTATCAACTTTTGATTATATTGATGAAGTTTTAAAAAATAAGAGTAATTAATATGGCTAAACAACCATCTATAGAACAGGACGGCACAATTATTGAAGCTTTATCCAATGCCATGTTCAGAGTTGAATTGGAAAACGGGCATGTAATTACTGCTCATATTTCCGGAAAGATGAGAATGCATTATATTAAAATATTACCGGGAGACAAAGTAAAAGTTGAGATGTCTCCTTACGATTTATCAAAAGGTAGAATTACATTTAGGTACAAATAAAAAATACAGATATGAAGGTTAGAACTTCAGTTAAGAAAAGATCAGCAGATTGTAAGATTGTCCGAAGAAAAGGACGTCTGTATGTGATTAATAAGAAAAATCCCAGGTTTAAACAACGTCAGGGATAATATAATTTATATTTTAAATAGTTCAATTTATGGCTAGAATTGTTGGTGTTGATTTACCAAAAAATAAGCGGGGTGAAATAGGTCTCACCTATATTTACGGAATTGGCCGAAGTGCTGCAAAAAAAATTCTTGAAGAAGCCGGTATTGATGTCAATATTAAGGTGAAAGACTGGAATGATGATCATATTGCAAAGATCAGGAAAATCCTTAATGAGAATTATAAACTCGAGGGAGAACTCAGATCCGAAGTTCAGTTGAATATAAAAAGACTGATGGACATTGGTGCCTACAGGGGGATTCGTCACAGAATCGGAATGCCTGTACGGGGACAAAGTACCAAAAATAATGCCCGCACCAGGAAAGGAAGAAGAAAAACGGTTGCAAATAAGAAAAAAGCAACGAAATAAATTTGGTTAATTATGGCGAAAAAAACAGGATCAAAGAAAAGAGTTGTTAAGGTAGAACCTACCGGCCAGGCTCATATACATGCCTCTTTTAATAATATTATTATTACTCTTACCAATAATGCAGGCCAGGTAGTTAGTTGGTCTTCAGCTGGTAAAATGGGATTTAGAGGTTCAAAAAAGAATACCCCATATGCTGCTCAGCAGGCTGCACTGGATTGTGCTAAGGTAGCGTACGACCTGGGTTTAAGAAAAGTAACAGCCTATGTGAAAGGACCTGGTGCAGGAAGAGAATCTGCCATCAGGAATATTCACGCCAGTGGGATAGAGGTAAAAGAAATTATTGATGTTACCCCTATGCCGCATAATGGTTGCAGACCTCCAAAAAGAAGAAGGGTCTGATTGAAATTTAATTTATTTGTTAAGAAGATACTAATTGTAAATAAATGGCTAGATACAGAGGAGCAAAATCAAAAATTTCCAGAAAATTCGGTGACCCTATCTATGGGCCGGATAAAAGTTTTGAGAAGAAAAACTACCTTCCGGGTCAGCATGGTGCCAGTAAAAGAAGAAGGAAGCAGTCTGAATATGGAATTCAGCTGATGGCGAAGCAAAAAGCAAAATATACCTATGGTGTGCTGGAAAAGCAATTTTCCAATCTTTTCAAGAAGGCATCGAGAAGTAAAGGTGTTACCGGAGAAGTACTCCTGCAATTGCTGGAAGCCAGACTGGATAATGTGGTCTATCGTTTAGGAATTGCTCCTACACGGGATGCCGCACGCCAGTTGGTTTCTCACCGTCACATTACGGTCAATGGCACGGTAGTAAATGTTCCTTCATTTACACTTCGTCCGGGAGATCTGGTAGGGGTACGTGAAAAATCAAAATCACTTGAGGTTATATCCGATTCACTAAGTACTGCCAGATATTCAAGCTCATCCTGGCTGGAGTGGGATGGTGATACGATGACAGGTAAGTTTTTAAATGTTCCCGAAAGGGAAGATATTCCTGAAAATATCCAGGAACAATTGATAGTTGAATTATATTCTAAATAATAATATATATTGCTTTATGGCGATTTTAACATTTCAAAAACCTGATAAGGTTATCATGATTCAGTCTGATGATAATCATGGTAAATTCGAGTTCAGACCACTGGAACCTGGTTATGGTATTACAGTAGGAAATGCACTCAGAAGGATATTATTGAGTTCTCTTGAAGGATATGCAATAAATTCGATTAAGATTGAAGGTGTGGATCATGAGTTCTCTACCATTAAAGGAGTGATCGAAGACGTTACCGAGATTATCCTGAACCTGAAACAGGTGAGATTTAAAAAACTGATGGAGGATGCAGATAATGAGAAAATCATTGTCAGCCTTACAGGTCAGACAGAATTTAAAGCCGGGGACCTGAATAAGTTCCTGAGTGGTTTTGAAGTCCTGAATACAGATTTGACGATTTGTACAATGGAACCTGACGTAAAACTTCAGATAGAGGTTAACATTGTTAAAGGACGTGGATATGTACCTGCCGAAGAAAATCTTACAGAGGATGCTCCGTTTGGATTGATTTCGACCGATGCAATTTTTACTCCGATTAAGAATGTAAAATATGCCGTTGAAAATTTTCGGGTTGAACAAAAAACCGACTATGAAAAACTGGTGTTGGAGATCGAAACGGATGGTTCTATTCATCCAAAGGATGCTTTACAGGAAGCAGCTAAAATTCTGATCTATCATTTCATGTTATTCTCAGATGAGAAAATAACCCTCGATACTGAAGATAAGTTTGAGAATGAGGAGTTTGATGAGGAAGTTTTACATATGAGACAACTTTTGAAAACAAACTTAATGGATCTTGACCTATCAGTAAGGGCATTGAATTGTTTGAAGGCTGCTGAAGTTGATTCTCTTGGTGAGTTGGTGAAGTTTAACAAAAACGATTTGTTGAAATTTAGAAATTTTGGTAAAAAATCTTTAACAGAACTTGAAGATTTACTAACATCTATGGGCCTGACCTTTGGAATGGATACCACCAGATTTAAGTTGGATAAGGAATAATTGAGTAAAACTGCAAATAGATAAGAAGTAATGCGACATAGAAAAGGATTTAATCATTTAGGGAGAACAAGCTCTCACAGAAAGGCGATGCTTGCAAACATGGCCAGTTCCCTGATATTACATAAGAGAATTAAAACAACCACAGCAAAAGCTAAAGCTCTGAGAATGTATGTAGAACCTTTAATTACAAAGTCAAAGGATGACTCTACTCATTCCCGCAGGGTGGTTTTTAGTTATTTGCAGGATAAAAATGCAGTCAGTGAACTTTTCAGGGAGGTTTCTCCAAAAATAGCGGAAAGGCCGGGTGGTTATACACGGATCCTTAAAATCGGAAACCGACTCGGGGATAATGCCGAGATGTGCTTAATTGAACTGGTTGATTACAATGAAAATATGCTGGAGGCAAAAGCTGCCAAACCTAAATCTACCAGACGAAGAAGAGGAGGTAAGAAAAAAGCTGACGGACAACCTGCTTCTGCTGCTGATGTGAAGGATGAGGTAACTGAAGATGCTACTCAGGAAATGCCTAAGGAAGAAAAAGTATCTGCCACACCAAAGGAAGAAATAAAGGAAGAAGTAAAGGAAGCCGTTCCTGAGGAAACTCCGGAAGTGAAGAAGAAAGCTGAAGCTGACTCTGAAAAACCGGTAGCTGAAGCAAAAGAGGAGAAAAAGGAAGAAAAATCAGAGGAAAAGAAGGAAGAAAAGAAGGAAGAATAGTTTTTTTTAATAATATTAAAAAGGCAAAGCACAGGTTTTGCCTTTTTTTATGCAATTTTTTTTAATTAATGAGCAAATATTGATAATTCTAAAATCATATAAGTTATTGATATGTAGATGTATAGAGTCTTTGCGCTGAAAAAAACATTAAAAACATATTGTATAACACATAATAAAATTGGGATAAAACAGAGAATTTTCTCTATTTTTAATAGCGGAAAAATAGTTTTCTAATCA
>JANTGF010000023.1 GCA_024763075.1 Bacteroidales bacterium
GTGCGAAATTCTGTTTGGTCAGGCCCAAAGGAATGCCTGTGTGTACAGGAGGCCTGCGGGGAAAGGCGACCATACAGAATATGGTGTTTCCGGTGTCCTTTTTTGTTTCGTTTTTTGGACAAGCAAAAAATGATAAAAAGCATAAATGAAATACGCCACTGTCATTGATTTGCAATCTCTTACCCTGGATTCATTTTCTTCCTGCCTTTTCTTTCTCCAAAAACTCCTTTGTCGGATCCAGATGTAGATAGCGACTCAGGTATTTCACTCCAATATAAAAAGGAATGGTATCCAGTAAAGCTGTAACCATTTTATAAAAATAGTTGGAGAGAATCAAAACAACCAATCCGAAAAGAATGGTTTCTCCCGGTGTGATGTGAATGGCATCTCTGGCAAAAAAGTAGGTGATTAAGATTACCGATAAAGAGTCCACCATCTGGCTGGTTAGGGTAGATCCGTTGTTTCTCAGCCAGAGTTTCTTTCCCCGGGTGCGCTTTCGTATATAATGAAATAAGTGAACATCAATGAACTGAGCTGTGAGGTAAGCGATCATAGAAGCCAGTGTAGCCCCGAAAGTCCATTTTCGTATCTGGAAAAAGGTGTGATTCGGGTCGGTGGGTGCCGGGAGTCCGGTTTCGGTAAGAACCGGATGAGGAGGTAAAACTCCTCCCAGCCATAAAATGAAGATAACCCATACATTTAATAATAGTCCGATCCACACAACGGTGTTGGCTCTTTTTCTTCCGTAAAGTTCACTGATAAAATCGGTACAAAGGAAAGTAAGAGGATATGGTAAAACACCAATAAAAACGATAAACGGTACCCTCCATCCAAAAAGATCAAAAGAAAGATCAATTTGCCGGGAGATCCCCAATACATTCAAAATGGCAAGCGTGCCAAAAAATAATCCGGAAAGAATCAGGAATACCACTTCCCTTCTCCGGTGAATGGTTTTGCTTACCTGGTCGCCGTAATCAAACATAGGGTTAAATATATGGAATATTTTATAAAATCATAATTCTGTTTTTATTCCTTTTCAAATGAATAACTTTGCAACTGGTTCCTTATTTTGTTTTTACCGGTATCAAAGTTTTATTCAAATGAACTTTAAGTCATTATATGGTTTGCTCTTATTCCTGCTGATTCCCTGGTTTCAGTCGGATGATTTTAAAGTGATTAATGCTGAAATGCAGGCATTTGACAGTGGCAGGGAAGAGTCAGGATCCGGTATAAATTACAGGATAAAAATAGTGACAAATAAAAAGTCTTCCCTGATACAGTTTAAAAAAATATGGTTGAACGGCAGGATATATGAACTAAAAATCAAGGGCAAAGGTTCAACAGGTTTTTCAAAAGGAGATACTTTATTATTGACATTTACGGTATGGCAACCGAATTCTGAGCATCAAATGAGTGTACAGGAAAAAGAAGCTTTGTTACCTGAGTTACCTGAAAAGTTTAGTGGGAAGAATGTCATTGAGTGGAAGAAAAGAAGGAAAATACATTTTAAAGAATTACCGGAATTCAGAAAATTACCTCCCAGGGTGAACAGATAAAGACTAACTTTTAAATTTAACGATAAATGCCGTGCTGCAAATAGATAATACCATCATAAGCCTGGATGTTTTAGAGAAAAAGTTCAAATGTGACCTTTCAAAATGCAAGGGGAAATGCTGTGTTTACGGTGACTCCGGTGCTCCTCTTGAGAAAAATGAGGTGAAATTGCTGGAAGAGGTCTATCAGGAAATAAAACCTTTTCTTCGCCCGCAAGGAGTCCGTGCAATTGAGGAGCAGGGAACTTCAATGGTCGATTCAGACGGTGATGATGTAACCCCCCTGATCAATAATAAAGAATGTGCTTACACCATTATTGAGAACGGAATTTATTTTTGTGCAATAGAATCTGCTTATCTGAAAAAGAAAATTAAATTTCAGAAACCCATTTCCTGTCACCTCTTTCCTGTACGGACTAAGGATTATCCAGAATTTACTGCAGTGAACTATGAAAAATGGAAGATTTGTAAAGATGCTGTGAAACTGGGAAATGAAGAGGATATTTCAGTAGTGGATTTTTTAAAACAAGCATTAATTCGTAAATTTGGAAAGAAGTGGTATAAAAAACTTATCATTGCATCGAAAGAAATTAAAAAGAATCAATATTTCAAAAAATAACTACAAATGGAAATCATAAAAAATTATATCGAAAATAATAAAGATCGTTTTTTGGATGAGTTGTTTGACCTGATCAGAATACCTTCCATAAGTGCAAAGCCTGAGAACCAGCTAGATATGGCCAGGGCAACCGAATACATTAAAGAAAGTTTACTTAATGCCGGTGCAGACCATGCCGAAGTGATTAGCACAAGTGGCCATCCCGTAGTTTATGGTGAAAGGATTGTTGATCCTGCAAAACCTACCGTATTGGTTTACGGGCATTATGATGTACAACCGGCAGATCCGCTGGAATTGTGGGATTCGCCCCCTTTTGAGCCGGAAGTACGGGACGGGAAGATCTATGCCCGTGGCGCTGACGATGATAAAGGCCAGATGTTTATGCAGGTCAAGGCTTTTGAACTGATGGTGAAAACCGGCACCCTTCCTTGTAATGTAAAATTTATGATTGAAGGAGAGGAAGAGATCGGTTCACCCAGCCTTAAACAATTTTGTGTAGATCATAAGGAGAAATTAAGTGCTGATGTAATTCTGATTTCGGATACTACCATGATCGCACAGGACATCGCTTCCATTACAGTTGGTCTAAGGGGGTTAAGCTATATGGAGGTTGAGGTAACAGGTCCCAATCGTGACCTGCATTCCGGGTTATATGGAGGTGCTGTGATGAATCCGGCCAATGCCCTGGCAAAAATGATCGCTTCTCTCACAGATGAGAACAATCATATTACCATTAAAGGTTTTTATGATGATGTGCAGGAAGTAAATGAGGCAGAAAGAAATGAAATGGCAAAAGCTCCTTTTAACCTGGAAGAATATAAAGAATCCATTGGAGTAAATGAGGTAGTCGGGGAAAAAGGATTTTCTACCCGTGAGCGAACCGGGATTCGTCCTTCTCTGGATGTGAACGGAATTTGGAGCGGCTATACGGAGGAAGGTGCAAAAACAGTGCTCCCTTCAAAAGCCTGGGCAAAAATTTCCATGCGGCTGGTTCCCAATCAAAAGTCAAAAAAGATTGACCGCCTTTTTGAGGAACATTTTAAATCAATTGCTCCGGAAGGAATTACGGTAAATGTTAAAAGCCTGCATGGTGGCGAGGGTTATGTCAGCCCGATCGACAGCGTAGCCTATAAAGCTGCAAGTCTTGCCTGTGAAGAATCCTTTGGAAAGAAACCCATTCCGGTACGAAGCGGGGGGAGCATTCCCATTGTATCTGATTTTGAAGAAGTACTTGGAATAAAATCTATTCTTTTGGGTTTTGGCCTGGATTCAGATGCCATTCATTCTCCGAATGAAAATTATCCTTTGTTTAATTTTTATAAAGGCATTGAAACCATCCCATTATTTTTCAATAATTTTGCTGAATTAAAAAAATAGAATAATTCTGCTATTATTTTCATTGTCATTTGAATCTTGTATCTCATAATTCCGTATTTTTGTTATAAGACTGCAATCGGCTTGTATTTTACTTTATAATCTTATAATCAAATGAGAACAATTAAAACATTTTTGTCACTTATACTGGTTTTTAGCTTCATTTCATTTAACGGGAATGCACAGCTTTTAAACAAACTGGGAAATGCTGCTAAAAAATCTGCGAAAAAAACAGCCACCAGAAAAGCGGAAGAAAAAGTAGCAGATGAGACCGAAAAGGCAACAGAAAAGGCCATCGATAAGTTATTCAATAAACTGGATAAGAAAATTGATGATAAATCTAAAAAAACTGATTCGGTTGATAGTACCGGGAAAGCAACTTCAGGATCAGAGGGTCAGGTTACTGAAGATAAGACTACTGTGAGTTCATCTGCACCGCCGCCAAATATTGAAAGTAGCTATCATTTCTCTCAAAAGGTGGTTTATAAGATGAGTTCAGAAGATGAAAAGGAAGGGCCTTCTTCACTTGAGTACATTTTATGGTTTCCAACAGATGGAAAGTATATGGCTACGCAAATGGGAGAAATATCTGTAAAGGATGAGAGTGGAAAGCAACAAAAAGGCGAAACCATGAAGATGTTTACGATTATGGATAATAAAAATCAGGCTATGGTAATGATCATGGAAGAGCAGAAAATGGTACAGGTCATTCCAATGGATGGAGCAATTGATGCAGCTGAAGCTAAAATGAAAGAAGATGCTGCCAAAGGGGAATCTGATCAGGTGGACATAAAGAAGACGGGAAGGACAAAAAAGATTCTCGGGTATTCCTGCAATGAGTATGTTTCAAGTTCGCC
The DNA here is from genome assembly GCA_024763075.1 of Bacteroidales bacterium. Lineage (GTDB taxonomy): Bacteria > Bacteroidota > Bacteroidia > Bacteroidales > VadinHA17 > JANTGF01. The sequence goes on from JANTGF010000023.1 coordinate 4,404, forward strand.
GGATGGCGACGCAACATTCTGGCTCACCGATGAGGTAGATTTGCAGAATAATACTTTTAGGGATTTTGGCAGTGCATTTGGAGAGGACTCAGATGAATTTAAACTACCCGATGGCACAAGTGGATTCTTGATGGAAATGCACATTAAAAGCAAATCGCCTGATGATCCGGAGCAAAAGGAAGTAAGCATTGAAGTAACCGAAATAAAAAAAGAAAAGAAAGACGTAAAAATTTCCGATTATCAGGTCCTGAATATGGGCAACGGACTCAGGGATATGTTCCGGAATCAAAAATAGGAGAGATACTCTCACCTGGAATTTGCTTAACCAACCTGTAGCACCCTTCTACATGCTCAGGGTGCGGCTATCATTTTGAGTGCTACCGATAAAAAGTCTTCCATATTATATACAAAACACTGAAAGTGTATAAATCATAACCAAGTAGTGAACCAAATGATAAACAAATATTTAAATTTCCTGGTGTTAGGTCAGATATATTATGGCGTTACTATTTGATTCGAAGGAAGTATGACTGAGAAATCTTTCAGTTGAAGCAGATTTCTCACCATCGTACCTCTGGTTCGAAATGACAGCTTAAATATGATTTGACTCTTTTCCTGACATGCTTTTTTCAGCAAACCCCATGTAGCACCGTAATAAATTTAACGACTAATTATTATAGATTTAACAATAAAATTATATTTATCCATTATAAATTAGGGGGTATTGAATAAAAAAACATAAAAATATTTAAAATACCCCTTATTTATATGGGGGTTGTATGTAAAAAGTATTAAATTTGCCTTCTTTATAATAACACAAATATTTATTTCATGGCAGAATTAAGATTTAAAGCATTAGAAGAAGTATTTTCAAGACAACCTCGTAAAGTGGAATTTCCTTCCAATGAGGTTTCTGAATTTTTTGGGACCAACGTTTTTGATAAGCCCAAAATGGAAAAATTTTTAAACCGGGAAGCCTACAAAAGTGTTATCACGGCAATAGATGAAGGACGAGCGATTGACCGAAAAATGGCTGATCAGGTTGCAACCGGAATGAAAGCCTGGGCATCTGAAATGGGTGCTACACACTATACACACTGGTTCCATCCGCTTACCGATGGCACAGCTGAAAAGCATGATGCCTTTGTTGAATTTGGTGTTTCCGGTGATCTTATTGAAAATTTTTCAGGAAAGCTGCTTGCTCAGCAGGAACCTGATGCTTCAAGCTTTCCGAGTGGTGGACTCAGAAATACTTTTGAAGCACGGGGATACACAGCCTGGGATGTCTCATCTCCCGCTTTTATTGTGGACACCACCTTGTGTATTCCAACAGTTTTTGTCTCATATACAGGAGTAGCTCTGGACTACAAAGTGCCATTGCTTAAAACAATGTATGCCCTGGACAAAGCTGCTGTGGAAGTTTGTCAGTATTTTGATAAAAATGTTTCTAAAGTATTTGCAAATCTGGGCTGGGAACAGGAATATTTTCTGATTGATGATGCTTTGTATAATTCACGACCGGACCTTATTCTTACCGGCAGGACCCTGATGGGGCATCAGTCATCAAAAGATCAGCAACTGGATGACCATTATTTTGGCTCCATCCCTGAAAGGGTGGGAGCCTTCATGAAAGACTTCGAAATAGAAGCCTATAAACTGGGAATTCCTATTAAGACCAGACACAATGAAGTAGCTCCGAATCAGTTTGAGTGCGCTCCTATTTTTGAAGAGGTGAATCTGGCGAATGATCATAACCAGCTGGTAATGGATGTGATAAAAAGGGTTGCGCGGAGGCATAACTTCAGAGCATTGTTCCATGAAAAGCCTTTTGCCGGTATCAACGGCTCGGGGAAGCACAACAACTGGTCAATTGCAACAGATACCGGAATAAACCTTTTGTCACCTGGTAAAAATCCGAAAGGGAACCTTCAGTTTCTTACATTTCTGATTAATGTGGTCAAAGCCGTTCATGATAATCAGGATTTGCTTAGAGCCAGTATCCTGACAGCCGGTAATTCGCACAGGTTGGGTGCCAATGAAGCACCCCCGGCAATTCTCTCTGTGTTTTTGGGTTCCAAGCTTACCGAAACGCTGGATGATCTGGTTGAGAAAGTAACAGATCGAAAAATGACCCCGGATGAAAAAACAGAACTAAAGCTCGGTATCGGGAAAATTCCGGAAATTTTACTTGACAATACGGACAGAAACCGGACTTCTCCTTTTGCTTTCACAGGAAACCGTTTTGAATTCAGAGCTGTGGGTTCCGCTGCAAATTGTTCTTCTGCAATGATTGCATTAAATGCTTCACTGGCAAACCAGTTGAAACAATTTAAGGTGGATGTGGATGAAATCATTGAAAAGGGGATTAAGAAAGATGAAGCCATTTTCCAGGTGCTGAAAAAATATATACTGGAATCAGAAAACATCAGGTTTGAAGGCGATGGTTACAGCGAGGAATGGACAAAAGAAGCAAAGAAAAGAGGATTGTCAAATATTGTAAGTGTACCTCAGTCAATTTCAACTTATTTGTCGGAACAATCAAAAAAGGTATTGATTGGTAATGGGATCTTTATTGAACAGGAACTTGAAGGAAGAGTTGAAGTGGAATATGAAAAATTTACAAAAAAAATTCAGATTGAAGCCAGGGTACTGGGTGATCTCGCGATTAATCATGTTGTTCCCACAGCAATTTCCTACCAGAATACTCTGTTGGAAAATGTTCAGGGTTTAAAAGACCTTTTCGATGAAAAGGATTTCTACGAAATGGCAGGAGCAAGGATAGAGCTGATAAAGGAGGTTTCAAATCGTATTTCTACCATCAAACAACTGGTTAATGGAATGATTGATGAAAGGAAGATTGCAAATAAAGTTGTCTCTGAAAAAGAAAAAGCCTTTCAGTATGAACAAAAAGTACGGCCGTTCTTTGATAAGATCAGGTATGAGATCGACAAGCTTGAACTAACTGTGGATAATGAAATCTGGCCATTGCCAAAATACAGGGAACTTTTGTTTACCAGGTAACTGGGTTTTAGTTAATTGTTATGATTGAATCCTCCGGAAAGCAGACTTCCGGGGGATTGTTTTTTTCTGAGCAACGAAGAATTTATGAAGTCTTTTTATATCAAATAAAAATATTTACTTTTACCTTTCGTTATATAACAATATTACAAGTTATCAGAACAGCCGTGAAAAAGGAATATCCCATACATATCCAGCCGGTTGTCAGGCCCGGTTATTTGACCATGAAAAGAAAAATTGATGAATGATGAAACTCTTTAAAACACTTATTTTTACATTCCTTGTTTTATTACTTATTGCTCCGGAAGCGATCGGGCAAAAAAAGAAATTGCAAAAAGCAGTGGATGCTTTTGAAGCAGGTGAATATTATGATGCCATTGACCTTTACAAAGAAGCTTATGCAGCTTTGCAAAACAAAGAATTAAAGACGGATGCTGTTTTTAAAATTGCAGAATGCTACCGGAAAACGAATTCCCCGGAACTGGCAGAATTGTGGTATAAAAAAGCAGTTGGAGGAAATTATCCGGATCCTATTGCAGTACTCAGATATGCCGAAAGCATGAAAAAGAACGGGAAATATGAGGATGCCATCGTTGAATTTCAAAAATACAAAGAACTGGTTCCCGATGATCCCCGTGCAAACCTGGGAGTAAAATCCTGTGAACTGGCAATGCAATGGGAAGAAAATCAAATGGGGTATATAATCCAGGATATGAAGTACTTCAATTCAAGAAGCCGTGATTACAGTCCGGCTTATGCCAGGGATGACTATGAAGTGGTATATTTTACATCTTCACGTGATGACGCAGATGGAAATAAGACCCATGGTGCAACCGGTCAGGACTTTAGTGATATTTTCATGACTAAGGTTGACAGAAAAGGGAAATGGAGTGTGCCTGTTCCACTGGATTCAAAAATAAATACGGAATTTGAAGAAGGAACGCCTTCATTTACTTCTGATTACAATACAATGTATTTTACAAGATGCGAGGTAAGCAAAAGGGAACGCCTTGGTTGTCAGATTATGGTTACTTCCAGAACCAGTGAAGGCTGGTCAAGACCCGAGTCTCTTGGTTTGTTACCTGACAGCCTTGTGGTTGCTCACCCTGCAATTTCCAAAGATGGTTTAACCCTGCTATTTGTCTCGGATATGGGAGGTGGTTATGGGGCACATGATATCTGGAAAGTAACCCGTAAAAGCATGTCCGGAGAATGGAGCCCACCTGAAAATATGGGAGATGATATCAATACGGAGGAGGATGAAATGTTCCCTTATATCCATAAAGACGGAAGTATATATTTTGCTTCTAACGGACATATGGGAATGGGTGGCCTGGATATTTTTAGAGCTGTGGAAGAACCTGGAGGAAGATGGAACGTGGAAAATATGCGGTCTCCGATCAATTCAAATGCTGATGATTTTGGAATCATTTTTGAAGATGAAACTGAAAGGGGCTACTTTAGTTCTACACGAAAAGGAAAAGGAAACGATGATATTTTTGCCTTTTCTTTGCCTCCATTAAAATTTAACATTAAAGGGATTGTAATTGATCACAAAACAGAAGCCGTAATACCGGATGCCAAAGTTAAACTGATTGGAAGTGATGGTACTACCCTGGAGAATAAAACCGGTTCTGATGGTACTTTCAGATACAATCTAAAACCGAATACAGATTATATTTTTCTTGCATCAAAAGAGGGCTATCTGAACTCAAAAGGACGTGAAACTACTAAAGGCCAGGAGGAAAGCAAGGATTACAGGATTACACTTGAAATGGCTTCCATTGATAAACCGATTGAATTACCCAATATTTTCTATGATTTCGGTAAGTGGGACCTGAGGCCGGAATCCATGGTTGCCCTGGATAAACTTGTGGAAGTACTGAATGATAACCCGAACATTACCATTGAGCTGGGGTCGCACACCGACAGCAGGGATACAGAAGCCTTTAACCAGCAACTTTCCCAAAAGAGAGCCCAATCGGTTATTGACTATCTGATCAGCAAAGGAATTGCCGCAGACCGTCTGACCGCAAAAGGTTATGGCGAATCGCAACCTAAAGTGGTGGATGCAAAAACAGCCAAGCTCTATACATTCCTGAAAGAAGGGGATGTGCTGAATGATAAATTCATCAATGCCTTATCAAATCAGGATGATCAGGAAATTTGCCATCAGATGAACAGGCGGACAGAAATGAAAGTGCTGAGAACGGATTATGCAAAGGATTCAAATTCGAATTAATTAAAGTTTATCCATAATGTCCGATTTCTTTGTTATGCTCGTCTTTAAAATTTGAACTATTATGGATAACAGATATGCCCGCCGGGGAGTTTCAGCATCAAAAGAGGATGTACATAATGCGATTGCCGGAGTAGATAAGGGTATTTTCCCGAATGCTTTTTGCAAAATTGTTCCGGATATCCTGGGGGGCGATTCTGATTACTGTAATATAATGCATGCCGATGGTGCCGGAACAAAATCGTCTTTGGCATATCTCTACTGGAAAGAAACGGGTGACCTGAATGTATGGAAAGGAATTGCACAGGATGCCATCGTAATGAATCTGGATGATCTTCTGTGTGTGGGTGCCACAAAGAATATTCTCTTGTCATCAACTATTGGACGGAATAAAAATCTGATTCCGGGAGAAGTGATTTCTGCAATTATTCAAGGGACAGAGGAAGTGCTGGAAGAATTACGGGATATGGGGGTTTCCATTTATTCCACAGGTGGTGAAACCGCCGATGTGGGAGACCTGGTACGGACCATTATTGTGGACTCTACGGTAACTACAAGAATGAAGCGTTCTGAAGTGATTGACAACACTGATATTCAGCCCGGAGATGTGATCGTTGGCTTGTCTTCTTCTGGTATATCCAGTTATGAAAAAGAGTATAACGGAGGGATGGGCAGTAACGGGCTTACTTCTGCGCGCCATGATGTTTTCCATCATTATCTGGCAGATAAATATCCCGAGAGTTTCGATCCGCTTGTTCCGGAAGAACTGGTTTATTCGGGAAAATATAAGCTGGCAGAAGAGATAAAGGATATAGGTATTTCTGCCGGGAAGCTGGTTTTATCTCCAACACGTACCTATGCACCTGTTGTACAGAAGGTATTAAGTCTTTTTCGCTATGATATTCATGGAATGATACATTGTTCCGGTGGTGCCCAAACCAAAGTGTTGAATTTCGTAAATAATTTGCATGTTATTAAAGATAATATGTTTCCGGTGCCTCCTTTGTTCAGGATAATTCAGCAACAATCCGGTACTTCCTGGCAGGAAATGTATAAGGTTTATAACATGGGGCACCGTTTTGAATTATATGTTCCGAAAGGTTTGGCCGGTGAAATTATTTCTATTTCCAGGGAGTTTGAAGTGGATGCACGGATCATTGGTCATTGTGACAGAAAATCAGGAAAGACCCTGACCATTCAATCTGAATTCGGGGTATTTCAGTATTGAAACTCTGCTAAATAGTAGTTTTTTCAACCAACCTTCATTTTCCATCAGGTACTTTTCAGGTATTTTTGATTTTAGATTCAAATCATATTCCGGTCAGGCTCAGATTGGACCTGATTATTGGCTCCGTAAATGGTGACCTCGCAGAATATCAAAAACCGAATTGATAATCATTCAGGCCATTCGTATTTTTCGGAGTCTTTCAGCTATATCATCTGTCTTTGTTTTTCCAATGAATAATCTGACTTTTCTGAAATCTTCAACAATCATCGTTCATCGTTCATCGTTTCTTAAAATTGATCCCTGCTTTTTATTTATTATCTTTGCATTCTGAAAAACAGGAGGTATTATTATGGGTAAAAATTTGATTCTGGATAAACTGGAAGGAGTAAAGGAGCGATTTCAGGAAGTTGGAAGATTAATAACCGATCCGGAAACAATTTCTGATATGAAGCGCTATGTAAAGCTGAATAAGGAGTATAAGGATCTGGAACCCATTATTCAGGCTTATGATGAATACACAAATGTGTTGAGTAATATTCAATCAGCAAAAGATATCCTGGGTGAGGAGAAAGATCCGGAAATGAGGGAAATGGCAAAGGAGGAACTGGATGAATTACTGGAAAAGGTAACCCCGATGGAAGAAAGGATACAATTGCTGTTGATTCCAAAGGACCCGGAAGATGACAAAAATGCCCTGATGGAGATCCGTGCCGGTACGGGTGGGGATGAAGCCAGTATTTTTGCCGGAGACCTGCAACGAATGTATATGAAATATGCAGAATCCCGTGGCTGGAAAGTGGAAATTGAAAGGTTTACGGAGGGAACCGCAGGTGGTTTTAAAGAGATCGTATTGAAGGTGGCAGGAAATGGAGTTTACGGAACTTTGAAATATGAATCCGGTGTTCACCGGGTGCAAAGGGTACCACAGACGGAAACTCAGGGAAGAGTGCATACTTCTGCTGCCTCGGTGGCAGTGCTCCCTGAAGCTGAAGAGTTTGATGTGGAAATCAAACCAGACGAAGTCCGGAAAGATACATATTGTTCTTCGGGACCGGGAGGCCAATCGGTGAATACAACTTATTCGGCGATTCGTTTAACCCATATTCCCTCCGGTATTGTGGTTACCTGCCAGGATCAGAAGTCGCAGTTAAAGAACCTTGATAAAGCCATGGCTGAACTGAGAACCCGGCTTTATGACCTGGAACATCAGAAGTACCTTGCTGAGATATCCTCAAAAAGAAAGACAATGGTCTCCACCGGAGACCGGTCCGCGAAAATACGTACCTACAATTACCCGCAGGGAAGAGTGACAGATCACCGGATAAACCTGACCATGTACAATTTGCAGGCGGTATTAAACGGAGATATACAGGAACTGATCGATAAACTTCAGATGGCTGAGAATGCTGAGAGGCTAAAAGAAAATGTGGCATAGTACTGTCAAATCTTAAGAATCAGTTATGGTGCGGATCATCATATGGTTATTGCTGATAATCGGAGGGGCGATTCTCGGATTTTATCTTGATTCAATTTTTTTCCCCCTAATGGTAAGGAGCATTTGGTTTCATCTTATAACTTTGCTGTTGGGTGGGTTCCTCTTATCCCTGGTTCTAATAATCAGCCGTAATACAGGGAGGATTCTGGCAAAGTACGGAAGAGAAGGTGACCTCCCCCGGATGGAAACCAATGTATTGGTAAAAGAAGGCCCGTATAAATATATGCGGCATCCGATGCATTTGGGTCTCTTCTTTTTCCCACTTTCAATTGCCCTGATCCTGGGTTCGCCGGCTTTTGTTTTTTTTATCGCACCGGCTGAACTTATTTTTATGCTGATCATGGTAAAACTGGTGGAAGAACCGGAAGCCAAAAGAAAGTTTGGTGAAGCTTATGATCAGTATGTTGCAAAAACACCGGGTTTTTGTTTGAATCCTGATTGTTTAAAGTCACTGTTTAGATCTAAAATAAATTATTAAATTTATAATTTCTGGCACTTTCTTTGTGGAAATGTATTAACCCCTATCATGTCTTCCTGTTTGTTTGAATTCTAACTATTGAAGAAATGGATATTGAGCAATACCTGTTTAAAGAAGAGGCTGTAAGGGGAGAAAAAGCAGCGCTAAAGTTTCGTTGGATACTAATTTTTGTTATTCTCGCTTTTATTGTCGTAACCCTTTTGAAAGGAGATGTAAAGGAGGCAATGTTCTCTTTGATCCCTGCTTCAATCTTCCTTGTTTATAACCTGGTCCTGGGTTATATGATCAAAAAGGATAAAAACTATTATGTCCTTCGGTATTTGTCAGTTACTATAGATATTCTGGCACTCTCAATACATATTTATATTAACTCAGTATTCTTCTCATCCATTGCAGTAAGTACTACCGCCACCATTCTTGTTTATCCGATTCTCATGTTTTTATCTGTGTTGAGGTATGATAAAAGACTGATTATCTATGCCACCCTTTTGACCATCTTATGTTTCAACCTAAATTATTATTTAAGGATCCACAGCATTGATAAGAATTTAATGGAACAGGTTATTTCTGCCAATCCGATGGGGCATTTTTTTAAATCGGCTTATTTACTGTTGCTGGGTATTTTCTTCCTTCAGGTACCGGATATGGTCAGAAGATATATCGGAAGGCAGAAAAAGATGTTGCAAAAGAAGAATGCAGCCGAAATTACACTGGCTATTGAAAAAAGGGAAAAGGATATCCTGAAAGAGAGCCTGGACGAGGTAAGCCGGCTGAATCAAGAGTTAAAGGAAAAAAATCAGAAAATTGAAGATCAGAATTTACAATTGAATGAATTAATGCAAATTAAGGATAAATTGCTGTCATTCATTAGTCATGATTTAAAGAACTCATTTTCAACAATGGTATCAATTGTTGAAACTTTTGGAGAAGATTATAAAAAGCTTTCAACGGAAGATATAGAATTGGGAATGGATGTTTTATCAAAGCATACAAAGAACAATTATGAATTATTTGAAAACCTCCTGCATTGGGCAAATGTTCAGCACGATGAAATCCCCATTCAGAAAATACCTTTGAAACTTTATGATTTTATGAGCAAAGTGTTTGAAGGTTTTGATGATGCTGCCTCACGGAAGAAACTTAAAATAAGGATGCGGATAGAAAAGGATTTTATGTTTTATGCTGACAAGCGTATTATGAATATCGTTTTCAGGAATTTAATCAGCAATGCGATGAAATTTACCCCTGAGGGAGGAAAAATTACCATGGATGCTGTTTCGGGAGAAAAATATACCCTGATAAATGTATCAGATACAGGTGTTGGATTTGATCAGGAGAAAGCAGCCCGTCTTTTTGAGATTGGAGGGATTCATAATACGAAGGGTACGAATGGTGAAACAGGGAGTGGCTTTGGTTTGATCTTGTGTAAAGAGCTAATAAACAAATGTGGAGGAGAAATTCACTTAAAAAGCAAACCCGGAAAAGGCAGTGTATTTTCCGTAATGATTCCAAATCAACCTGAATGAAAATTAACTCCTGACTCAGAGGAGGCTTAACTTAGTGAGCAGGTATTTATTTATAGACCTTTACCCAGTCCACAATCATCTGAACTGGCAAATCGGTGGGGTCAACCTTACCCACCCAGGAGCCTCCCAGCTGCATATCGATCATAACATAAAAAGGCTGATCAAACGGCCATTGCGATGGATCTGCATCTTCAAGCCGCGGATAAATAAAAGTTTCTTTTCCATTCAGGGTAAAAACAAGTTTGTCAGGGTACCATTCCATACCATAAATATTAAATTCCTCATTATTCACCTGAGTTGTACCATAGTGTGGCGGGTTATCTTTCTTTTTTAAAACCAGGGTATAGTAGGAATGAACCGTTTGATAAATTTTGTTTTCATAATTCAGGTGCTCCATCAGGTCAATTTCTCCATTACGGGGATATTTTCCGTATTTTGGCTGGTCAGCCAACATCCACATGGCAGGCCAGGCACCTGTAGCATTTTCCAGTTTGGCCCTGATCTCTACCTTTCCGTACTGATAAGAAAATTTCCCTTTGGTATTGACTCCACCGGTCAGGTATGGGACGGTATCGGTGGTCCTGTCCGGATTTACAATTCCCCTCAGGAAAAGCAAGCCGTCTTTTATCCATATACAATCTACATGGTTTGACATATAGTTGCCCCAGTCAGCCTTATTTCTTTCAATTACATTCCATTTAGTAGTATCTAAGCTGTTTTTTTCAAAATGATCTTCCCAGATCAGCTCCCAGGGCTCTCCTTCTTTATGACCGGTATATGTTTCCTGTTCTTTACAGGAAATTAAGACGACGGGAATAAAAAAAATTAGAATTGAATATTTCATAATTTTAATTCATTAACAATTTAATTATTTATTCATATTTATTTTTAAGACATACCCAACAGTTCTGTCCCCGCCAAAGATATTCCAGCCACCCGGAGCATATAAATAGGCCGGTTTATGATTAATCATTAAGATTTTTGGCCTTTCCAGTTTGGGATCGGGTCCATAAATTTTAGTGGTTTTTTTAAGATCTAAATCCGGGTAGTATGCAGCCAGCCGTTCGTAAGCGACCTCAGCATCCTTGAGTTTATAAGTCAATCCGTCTTTAGATTTCCAAAGTGTTCCGCCGCCCACAATTCCTGTATTTTTACCGTGATTATCGGTTGTCAATAGGTAAAAAGTATGGTTGTAATAAAAAGCTGTGGCATCTTCCAGGGTGGCATTATTATCTGTTACCGGTTCATTACGGATGATATAGGGACCTTCCAGCTTATCGGAAATTGCCAGTCCGTATCTGAGTCCGTTTTTTCCTCTGGCTTTAAAATACAGGTAAAACTTACCATTTACCGTCAAAAATGCCGGGTTTACCACTCCATTTGACGATTTATAACACCACTTTGCAGGGTCGTTTGCATTGAGGATCTGGCCATCTTTACCCACTTTCTTCCAGGGTCCAAAGGGAGAATCAGCAATGGCCATACCAATGCTTTGATTCGCCGGATGAGGTGGCTGGTGAAAATCTGTATTTCCAATGTAAAGTAACACATATTTTTTACCCACCTTTTTAATTTCTGGATTATGAGGGGCGTATTTGTCCCATGTATTTTTTCGGGTACCCTGAATGGTTATATCTGAAAATTTAAATGGACCTTCCGGGCTGTCGGAAACATAATGAGCGATCTCACTGGATTTCCTCCATGCAGGATCCACATTTTTCTCCGGCCAGCGGGCTACAAATAAATGTATTTTCCCGTTATCACCCTGAATGGGGGCACAACCCCAAATGGTATAATTATCATCCTGCACAGCAACTCCTTTCCATTCCAGGCTTTTGGCAATAAAAGAAAAAGCTGCTGTCTTTGGCGAATGCTGGCTGTAACCATTCTGGCTCAGCACAATTATCAGGAAAATAAGGTATGAAACGGACTTATTCATAATTCAGCAGGATTTGAATTATTACTTATACAATAACAATTTGCTAAATTGGAATAAAAACTGAAAAATAACAATTCTAGGCTAATATTTATTCATATTTCAGCGTTTCTGCAGGATTGGTGACAGATGCCCTGTAACTCTGGTATCCAATTGTAATCCAGGATAAAAGAATGGTTATCACACTGGCGGCAATAAAATACAGATACGGCATATCTATTTTGTAGGCATAATTATCCAGAAATTTTTGAATAATATACCATGAAACCGGCCAGGCAAACAAAGTTGCAAGGAGTATCCAGATGGAGAATTCCCGAATGATCATTTTCAGGATTTCATTCGAATTTGCACCCATTACTTTCCTTATCCCGATTTCTTTTGTGCGCTGAACCGTGGTAAAAACAGAAAGACCAAACAAACCCAGAAGTGTAATTAAAATAGCCAGGATGGTCAGAACGTACAGGACTGTTTTCATCTTTTTTTCCTGTAAGTAGGATTGTGCCAGATCATTTTTTAAAAAACTGAAAATAAATGGTTCATCCCTTTCAACTTCCTTCCAGACTGTTTTTGTACTTGCCAGAAAACTTTTAATGTTCCCGGTTTGAAACTGAATATTCAAAACATCAAAACCAGCGTATGGCTTATTCGTAAATATCAGAGGCATAATCTTTTGGTGCATGGGAGCAAAATGGAAATCTTTAACCACCCCAATGATCTCGTGTTTGCCGCTTCTGGAAATTATTTTACCAATGGGATCCTCCCAGTTCATCATTTTTACAAAGGACTGATTCACCATATATTTTGATTTATCACCCGGGTTCAGTGAAAAGTTCCGGCCTGAAACAACTTCCAGTTTATAGGTCTTGATGAAATCTTTGTCCACATCCACCACATTGATCATTACAGGTTTTTCTTTTCCTTCAGGAAAATAGCCATTCATAGTTAATCCAGAACCTAATGGAGCCGACGAAGCACTTATTGCCTTGATCTCAGGCAGGGATTTTAGTTTTTCCTTCAGAAGATTGTAGTTCTTTCTGGCATCACCACTGATCAGCGGAACAATTAATATGTGATCTTTTTCAAATCCGGTTTTTTTGTTTAGTATATAGTTAAACTGCTTGTTAAATGAAGCGGTACTGATAACCAGTATAATGGAAATTATGAACTGGAAAAGAAGCAGTATATTAAAAAATCTTTTCTTACTCATTCCGGTGAAACGCTTTCCGTGTATTACCTCAATCGGGCTGAAAGAGGATAAATGAAAAGCAGGGTAGTATCCGGCTATGAGTCCGATAAAGATGGCAAGCAGGGGAAGTAAAATAATGAGAAACTGATGTCCTGAACCAAATAATTGCAAATCTTTATTTAGAAAGGTATTGAGTCCGGGTAAACTTATTTCAACCAGAACCAGGGCAATAACAAGAGCAAACAAGCTCATACCCACAGATTCTCCCATAAACTGGGAGATCAGATTCCTTTTTTTTGCACCGAAGACTTTTCGTACGCCCACTTCTTTTGCCCGCGTACTACTATAGGCCGTTTTGAGATTGACGAAATTTATGATGGACAGTGAAAGGATGAATAAAGTAACGATGATGAAGATAAGGATGTACCCCGGAGAACCCTTCGGACCGTAACTGTCTTCAGCTGCTGAGTGCATGTAAATACGACTTAAAGGCTCAAAAACAGGTTCCAGATGTGCTCCGTATTGCTCGTATTTCTGATTGATATGCCGGAACATGAAATCCTTTGTTTTTCCTTTGAATGACTCAATTGGGTAGTCGGTCGTAAAAACAAGGTAGGTTACAAATTGCCAGCCTCCGTCCCATCCCAGGAACATTGCAGATTCGTGATTAAGTGAACTAAAAGAGATAAGTCCGTCAAACTGTATCGTCGAATTTGGTGGAGGATCTTTAATGATACCGGTAACATTTAAGAGCTTATCACTATTTAAACGGATGGTTTTTCCAATGGCAGCTCCATCCGGAAATAACCTGTATGCCGTAGATTCGCTCAGGACGATGGAAAAAGGGGCGGAAAGGGCTGTGTTTTTGTCTCCTTCAATTAAGGGGAAGGAAAAAATCCGGAGGAAGGATGAATCAACATAACTCAATTTATCGCAATGAATACTTTTGTCTTTTATGGCAAGATACCCTGGAGCGGGAGTCCTGACACGCGCAAAATCAATAACTGCGGGGAACTCATCATAAAAAGACGGTCCTACAGCAGCAGTAATGGCACTTCCCGTACTTTCTCCTTCTTTTGTGGTTTCCTTCAAAGACACCCTGTAAATCTGATCTTTGTTTTTATGGAATTTATCAAAACTCAGTTCATAACGGATAAACAGTAACATGATGATAGCAATGGAAATTCCAAAGGCAAGACTGAACAGGCTTATGGCTCCCTGTAACGGACCTTTCAGAAACAGTCTTTTGTACAATCTGTATAGCTGGCCAAACATGGGTGATTCTAATTGTAAAAAATACAGACAGGTTGATAAATTTGTTACATTAGAAACAAATCACACCAGATCCTTTCGTTATTGTTAACTAATTCGATTTTATCATTTATCATGCCAAAGAATGTAATCAATTATATAAGTGATAATTAAATATATAGTTCAGTTTTAAGAGTTCTCAGAGGTGTACGGTTTTATAACACCTGAGTACGAATATGACCAGCAATGTCTAAATATGGTGAAAAGGCATCAAGAGCCAATGGTTCAATGGTAATACATATATCATCAGGCTTGCTTCATGATTTTCATAAGACTTCGTCATTTATCTTCGAACTCTAATAGTATTTTAAATACAGAAGAAGGGTCTTTTGCCCATTCTGCTAATGCTTTGGGCGCTTCTTCAATGCTTACTATCCGGCTGAACATTAAAATTCTGACAAATCTGAAAAAAATTATCCAACCAGGTTAAACGCTTACGATCTCATTTTTCTGCAATCGAAATATTCTCCTCCGGTAAAGAAACCTGCATTGAATATAGCCGAATCAAATATTTTCTTCACTTTGATCAGTATTTCTTACTTTTTTTAAGCAGGATTGCTATGAGTTCATAAGCTGCAGTTTCTCCTCTTTTGCTTATTACATTGCGGTCAGTATTATCCCCTACCTCATAAGTAATAGATTCAGATCTGAGCTCATTAAAGAACCAGTTCTTTGAGATTTGGGCTGTAAAACCGGTTAGTTCAGCAGTAAAAGGATGATCAGGAAACTTTTTATTAATGGCATTGAGCCAATCCATAGCAATCCCTGATTTCCCCGGAAGATTATTTTTATCAAACAAATAAAATAAATCTTTTTGCGTAGAATGAAAATCAACAGAAAACCGGACTTTGGCATTTTGCTCATTTATAACCGTAAGTAAAAGCTTTCTTAATCCGGATGTTTCAGGCTGGTTGAAAAAACGCCAGTCACGATTCAGATCAACCCCTCCTGCATTATGCCGCCAATGACCATTGTCCACCCCGTCAGGATTTATCATTGGAACAACAATAATTTCAAATTTCTTCCTGAACCTCTTTGCTTTCCGGCTGTCGCCTGCAAGGGTTTCCACAAAAGCGATCATTTCTTTATACCCGGTAATTTCAGGTGGATGCTGACGGGATAAAACAACAAGCAGGTTCTTCCTGTCGGATTCTGAAATACGGAGTGCAACAAGGGGCCTTTCCTGAACAGTATGGCCAATAACAAGTTTTTCAATATAGGGTTTTTTCGCAAGCTCATCCGTCCACTTTTGCATGGAGGCAGAGGTCATTAATTCCTGTGCCGAGACCCATGTGGTGTCTTCCCCGATATGAACTCTGAAAAAAGCAACAGAATCTTTAGGTTGGGAAAGTAAATCCCCTGATTCAATGAGTGTCCATTTTTTTCCGTCATGGCTGAGTTTTGGTGGATACCTGTGCCGGCCATGCTCATAATGTAATTGGATATACAAAACTTTTTCACCGGTTCCCCAAATTTTAAATGCGTACCAGGGACTCATGTTAATCGGATGATTTTCAGGTCGGATCAACACAGAGATAGTACTGTCATTCAGTAAACTGACATGACTTAACCGGGCTCCGTCAAACTTATTTCCAATGCTTACTCCAATGGAAGAAAAGGCATAATCTTTCTTAAGCTGGAAGTCTATCGGACGCGACCGGGTATCAACAAGATCAGCAGGATTCGTTACTTCAGGCCAGTTTATCCATAAGGTTTGACCCTGACCCAGATAGAAAAACAACGTTATAAAAATAACGGTGAAAAAGGCTTTTAATTTCATGATAACAACAATAGGGTTTACAGACTTTTTACTTCTTTTTAATTAAAAAATCAGAAATTGAAGATACGAAGAATTCTAATATTTCCATGAAAAAAATAATATTTCCCTTATGTTTACATCTTAAATAGTACTTTTGCATGTATGTTAAAGAGCTTTATATCTTTGTATTCATAAAGGATATGATTTAAAATGGTCAGAATTGAATCAAGAATAGAGAAGATACTGAAAGGAGGGGATATAAATGCCTTTAGCGAGGTTTATTCAGAATTCTATGCCTCTTTATATGCCTGGTCAAGGAAATACATTTCTGATCCTGATGAAGCAGAAGATATTGTTCAGAATGTGTTTATCGGGTTATGGGAGAAAAGAGAAAGCTTATCGATACATTCTTCGTTTAAATCTTATTTGTATAGAATGGTTAGTAATTCCTGCCTGAATGTACTGAAACACAAGGAAGTTAAAAACGAATTTGCCCGTGATTTTAAAATTAGAATGATTGAGGAGGATAACCGGAGAATACAGGAAGAAGTAATTTCTGAAGAAATGAACAATGAAGGAATCATCAATGACTTAAAACTGGCCATTGACGAATTGCCGGATAGTTGCCAGAGGATATTTAAAATGAGTCGTTTTTCAGCTATGAAAAATAAGGAAATTGCAAACGATTTGAATATTTCAGTACGTACGGTGGAAACCCAGATTTACCGTGCATTAAAACTCCTGAGAAAAAAACTTGTAAAAGAGAAGCTTGTTTTCTGAAATTAATTGTTGCGAAGTAATAGTATCTGGTTGATAAATATATAAATTATGATAAAAATTAATATATTGATTCTGACTGTATTGATAAGTATGGCCAGCTTTGCACAGGATTATCAGGAATTGCCCCTGATTGATATTTCTCAGGAAACCAATCGTCAAGTTGTTATTGCAGAGGGAACCAAAGACATTTATCAGGGGCACCCGACTACCCTTTTATTACCGGATGGCAAGACCATGTTTTGTGTCTGGAGCATAGGTCATGGTGGACCTGCCGGCCCAATGGCTGTAAGCCACAATGGTGGTTATAGCTGGGAAAGAATGGATGAGCAGTTACCTAAAGGATTTAAAAAACATATAAATTGTCCGAGTATTTACCGGATGATGGATATGCAAAGTGGGAAAATCAATCTTTGGGTTTTTTCGGCCCAACCCAATATGCCCCGCATTATGAGCAAAGATGGTGGAAAAACATGGGCTGAAATGCCTCCCCTGGGTTTTGAATGTGTCATGACCTTCAGTAGCATTGTACGGTTATCAGACGGTAACTATATGGGATTCTATCACCGAAGAAAAGGTTCAACCTTAGAAGTATTACAATCCAAAACACAAGATGGGGGTATATCCTGGTCTGAGCCTCAGGTTATTGCAGATGTAAAAGGAAAAGATCCATGCGAACCTTTCGTATTTCGTTCACCAAACCATAAGGAGTTGTGTTGTATTATGAGGGAAAATACACATAAAGGACGTAGTATTATGATGTTCAGCAGGGATGAAGGGAAAACATGGAGCGATATTTTTGATACCCCGTGGGGCTTAACAGGAGATAGGCACAAGGGATTATACACACCAGATGGCCGGTTGGTAATTGCATTTCGTGACAGGGCACTAAATAGTCCGACTTATGGGCATTTTGTAGCATGGGTAGGAACCTATGAAGATATAAAGAAGAATCAGCCCGGAGAATATAGGGTAAAATTATTGAATAGTTATGCTGGTACTGATTGTGGATATCCCGGAATGGAATTGTTACCTGACGGAACTATCGTTGCAACAACATACATTAAATACAAGGATGACAATAATAAACACTCTGTTGTTAGTACACGATTCAGGATACAGGAAACAGATGCAAAGAATGCAAAATATTTAATTGAAAATAGTAAAACAGGGAATGAAGCACCTCTTTTTCATATTCAGACACTTTTTAAATCTGAAAAAGCAAATTCAGCAAGGGGCCCACATATAATTGTGGCTCCCGACGGAACTGTTCTGGCATTTGGCCGTTGGTGTAGTTCCATCCGGAGAAGTAAAGATAAAGGTAAAACATGGTCACCGGAAGAGAGTCTTGGTTTTAAAGGGGGTAATGTTTTGATAGATGATGCATTAGGAGATATTTTAATCATTGCTCCAAATCAAGAAAATCCATGCTTATACAGAAGCAGGGATAACGGATATACATGGAAAAAGGAAAATATTGTTATTAAACCAAACGCTATGGGCCATGGTTTAGGGAGAGTGCCCATTGATGTAGATGCAATGGAAACAGGTATTACACTTAAATATGGAAAGCATAAAGGGCGTTTGCTTATTGCCGGGCGAATACAGCCACCCGATGGAGATAATGCTCAGGAATACTGGATGTATAATTACAATACAGCAATGTATAGTGACGATCGGGGGAAAACCTGGCAGGTAAGTGATGGAATTATGACGGGAACAGGTGAAGCTGCCCTCGAAGAATTATTGGATGGCAAAATTTATTACAACTCCAGATCACACATGTCGATTGACCACCGAAGGCGTATTGCATGGAGCCTGGATGGAGGGGACAGGTTTGTTGACTGGTACGTATCTGATGATCTTTTTGAGGTTGGTGAACCATTCTACTTTAAATATGGGAGCAAACCAAGTTACGGATGCAGGGCAGGCTTGATTCGTATTCCCGATGGAATTACTAAAGGAAAAGATGTTTTACTTTATAGTTCACCGGACTGGAAAGGTGGATGGCGTTTTCAAATGACTGTATGGGCTTCTTTTAATGGTGCTGCCACATGGCCAATAAAACGGCTTATTGATCAGGGTTTTAGTGCTTATTCATCCCTGGCTGTCGATAAAGATGGTACCATCTATTTACTTTATGAAGGTGGTGAAAATCAATTGTATGATGAAACCAATATTGCAGTTCTTAATCTTAAGTGGCTACTTGGCGGAAAAGAATATTAGCTTCAGGAAAATCAATTTTTTAACTATGAAAAATAATAATTTTATTTTTCCCGGTGGATTTGTAAGTAGTTTTTATTTTTGAATTGTCTTTTATATAATCATGCCATAAATTCATAGGATGGAAAAGATCAGTTTTGACGAAAATATTATTGTAAAATATTTACAGAATTTGGCATCTGAAAAGGAAATACAACTTTTGGATACATGGATTCATGCGGAAGCAAAAAACAGGGAGATCTTTGAATCATTCCAAATAATATGGAGTACATCAGAGCTGATCGATAAGGGACCTTCCGGTTCCCTGAATTTAAAAGATGAAAAGCTAAAATCCAATTTAAACTTAAAATCCAAACATAAGGATAATCTAAAATCCGGTAATTTGAGGATTTTTAAATCTGTTCTCAGGTATGCAGCCGTGGTAATTATAAGTGCAGGACTTTCCTGGCTGGCTTATAGTTATCTGGGAAATCCCCAAAAGGCAGAGATAAGTTACAATGAAGTTATTACCCCAATGGGGTCAAGAACGCATATTTTTTTGCCGGATGGCTCGGATGTGTGGTTAAATGCAGACAGCTATCTGAAATTTCCTTCGGTTTTTTCCGATAAATCCAGAGAGGTGGAATTAAAAGGAGAGGGGTATTTTAAAGTAAAAAAAGACAGTATGAGACAATTTATTGTTAGTACTTCTGATATTAAAGTTAAGGTGCTGGGAACTACGTTTAATTTAAAATCATATCCTGAGGAAGGAACCGTTGAGACCACTCTTGTTGAGGGGAAAATTGAGTTGCAGCGGACCAGGGCCGGCAAAAAAGGGAAGGTGATTACTATGGAACCCGAACAACGGGTAATGTATATTAAAGATGAAGGCAGGGTTGTTCTGTCTGAAATTAAGAAAATGAATGCTTCCATTGGCAGACCGGTAGTAGTTCCGGGAAATATTTTTATTGCAGATAGTGTAAAAACTGAAATTTATACTGCATGGAAAGATGGCCGGCTGATTATTGAAGATGAACCCCTGGAAGAACTGACTGTGAAACTGGAAAGGAAATTTGATGTAAAGATTATTTTTGAAAATGATAAAATCCGGAATTATAAATTTACAGGTATCCTTGAAAATGAAACATTGGAGCAAGTGCTGTATGCAATGGAATTATCATCACACATAAAGTACAAAATTGATAAAAAAAACGTTTACCTTGAATCCCTTAATTAACTAACCAAAGAGATGAAAATAAAAATCATATTAGTATTATTTCTAATAATTGCACCTTTTGTTCTGTTTGCCCAGAAGGATACTACCGTAACTATCCGGAAGGAAAATATTGCACTGAAGGACGTATTAAAAGAAATTCAGAATGGAAGTGATTTCCGTTTTTTTTATAATGCTGAACTACCCGAATTGAATAATACAGTTTCTGTAAAAGTAAAAAATGAAGGTGTTATGGAAGTCCTTGATTCAATTCTGGACGGGACAGACTTGATTTATAAAGTGTTGGAAAATAATTTTGTGGTTATAGCCTCAAAGGAAGGATTTGAACAACATGAAGTTTCAGGTCAGGTAGTTTCTTCAGAGAAGGGGGAGTCCATCCCTGGGGCGAATGTTTTTATAAAAGGTTCAACTACCGGTACAATAACAGATATTGACGGCAAATTCAATATTATTGTTCCTGGAGGCGAAACTATTCTGGTTTTTTCATTTGTTGGCTACGAACCGGTTGAAATTCCTGCAGGTGGAGTAACAAATATCAGGGTTCGTCTGGAGGAATCTTCAAAAAAAATACAGGAGGTGGTCGTAACGGCATTGAACATTGCAAGGGATAAAAGTTCGTTGGGGTATTCAATTACTCAGGTAGGGAGTGAAGAGATAACCCAGGTGAAACAAAGTAATCCCATCAATTCTTTGGCTGGCAAAGTTGCCGGGTTACAAATTTCCAGCACTCCTTCAGGTGTGGATGGTTCTTCAAGAGTAGTCTTAAGAGGGATATCCTCCCTGTCAAGTGGAAACCGGCCATTAATTGTTATTGATGGAATTCCGGTGAGCGGAGGGTCTTATGGTGGTGCAAGCGAATGGGGTGGTACTGATAAAGGAGATGCACTTGCGGATATTAACCCTGACGATGTGGAATCTATGAGTGTGTTGAAAGGTGCGGGTGCAGCAGCCGTTTATGGTTCCAGAGGGGCAAATGGTGTTATCCTTATTACTACAAAGAAAGGGAAAAAGCGGAAGGGTCTCGGAATCTCTTTTAATTCAAGTTATATGGCTGAAAATCCAATGAAACTTCCCGAGCTTCAGAATGAATACGGACAGGGAGCTTATGGAAGATATCCAACAGAAGTTTATGGAAACATGAGTGATATTGTAGGTGAAGAACCCTGGATTTGGAGCTGGGGCAGTAAAATGGATGGTTCATCAAAAGAAGATTGGTTGGGGAATGAGGTTGTTTATGAACCTCAGCCTAATCCATTCAAAGAATTTTATCGTACCGGGAATACTTTCATCAACACACTGGCTTTTGACGGAGGTAATGAGAGTACTACTTTCAGGGCTTCTATTACCAATCAGAACAGCTCCGGGATGTATCCCACCAATGATATGAACAAACAAACTTTCAACCTGCACGGATCATCAAAATTTGGGAATAGCATTGAGATGAATGCAAAGATAACCTACATTCACAGCAAAGTTAATAACCGTCCTTACCTGGCCGAGGATCCTGCAAATGCCGGATGGTCACTCGGAGCTTTGCCAAGAAATGTAGTCCTGCAAACAGTAAAAGACAATGCGATGGCTCCTGATGGTTCTGAGCAATGGGCATGGGATCGCACCGTATCCAACCCGTACTGGACCATGCAAAATAAAAAGAATAAGGATGAAAAAAACCGTCTTCAGGGATTAGTATCCGTTAAATTTGACCTTTCAAAAAGGTTTGACCTTTTGATTCGTTCCGGACTGGATCTTACCAATAGGAATGCAAAAGAGTATGTTGCGGCAGGGAGTTACAATGGCAGTTCATATCGGGGTTCTATGAATCAGAATTTCAATAGTGGTTATGAATGGAACAATGACTTTTTACTTACTTACAATCAGAAAATAAGCGAAAACATAAATATAAACCTGAGTTTAGGTGGTAATTATCGTTACAACGAGTGGAAAAGCATCGGTCAGGGTGGAAATGACTGGAAAGTGCCTGAGTTCTACCACATGAGTAATCTCCAGAATTATTATACATGGGAAAGTTTTGGACAGAAAGAGGTATTATCCATGTATGGCATGGGAACATTTTCTTTTAAAAATTATCTGTATTTTGATTTTACCTACAGGAATGACTGGTCATCAACATTACCTGCTGATAATAATTCTTACAGTTTCTATTCAGGTAACCTCAGCTTCCTGTTTACGGAAGCATTTAATATTGAATCCTCTGTTTTATCTAAAGGAAAAGTAAGAGCTTCTGTAGCAAGAGTGGGTAATGATGCCGGACCCTATCAAACAACAAATTACTACAGTGTAGGCCAGTCGTCATTTCCTTATCCTTTGGGTGGTATGAGCAGCCGGCTGGCATTTCAGAACTTTAAACCTGAAATTACTGATTCATGGGAACTTGGTACGAATTTAAGTTTTTTTAATAACCGGCTGGAATTTGACTTTACCTATTACGATGGCATCTCTAAAAACCAGATCATGCCTGTGGAGCTGGCACCTTCTTCCGGCTTTGGGTCAATTATGGTGAATGCAGGCGAAGTACGGAATCATGGTGTTGAAATATTATTTAGCGGTACGGCTGTTTCGCAGGCTGATTTTAACTGGGATTTGTCACTTAACTTTTCAAAAAATATCAGTGAAGTTGTTTCATTGTATCAGGGTGTCGACAGACGGGTTTTGCTCTCCGCCGTTACAGCCTTTGCCTTTGTTGAGCTAAGGCCGGGAGAGCCTTTTGGTTCGATATACGGATATGACTATGCCTACAATGAAAAAGGCCAGAGACTTGTGGATGATTACGGTTATCCTGTAAAAAGTGAGTATAAAAAACTGGGAGATATTAACCCTGATTTGATTGGAGGCCTATCCAATCGATTTAGTTATAAGAATTTTAATCTGAGCTTCCTAATCGACTGTCAGTTGGGTGGAGAGTATTATTCGCAAACAAAACTTTATCACGACTTGTTCGGTACTTCTCCAGGATCATTGAGAGGAAGAGATGAGTGGTACTCTACTCATACCGGCCTTCTGTATGGAACCCCCATCCCGGGCGTTGTTCCCAGAGGGTATCTTGAAGATGGAGTAAATGAGAACACCGGTGAACCAAATGATGTGGTGGTTCAACCCATGTTACGAAATGTTAATGTAATCTATTTTGATAAAATTATTTCAGACTATATAATTGATGCAACCAATATACGTTTGCGGGAGTTGTCACTGGGGTATAATTTTCCCCGGCAATGGTTAAATGATTCATTTATAAAACGTGTAAATGTTTCCTTTATAGCAAGAAACCTGTTCTTTTTCTATAATGCCTCGGGTGATTACGACCCTGAATCGGGCTTTAACTCCGGAAGTATCGGAAATGCATTCACTTTAAATCCAATGCCAAGCTCAAGAAGCTATGGTTTTAGCCTGAATCTGAATTTTTAACCGCAAATTTTCTGAAAAATGAAAAGGAAAATAAAGAAAATAAAACCGGTAAAAGCTATTTTGGCTTTTACTATTATAATAGCCGGCCTTACAAATTGTACAGAACGTTGGGAAGAAATGAACACTGATCCTAACAGGCTGACAAACATCCCGGATGCCTATCTTTTTACAAGTGCAGTAAGAGGTGCATTTAATGATGGGATGGGAGATTTTCATATGAATTTCGGGGGCCAGTACGGTCATGTTTATATTGCCAGCAACTGGGTACGTGAAGTTGATAAGTATAATGGATACGGAACCCAGGATTATCCTGAAATGGTTTTTAGTGGAGTGTATAATTCTTCAATACGTAATGCTGTTGAAGTACTTAAATTAACTTCTGAGGGGGAAGAATATGAGAATAAATGGCATAATGTTCAGGCTCAGCTGATCGCAATTATTAGTTTCTCTAAACTTACAGATATGTTTGGGGATATTCCATACAGCCAGGGAGGAATGGCAAAATATGGCATTGAGCAACCAAAGTATGATCGCCAGGAAGATATTTACGCAGATATGGTTGAAAGATTGAAAAACTGCATTGATGTTTTGGAAGAACCGGAAGCAGAGAAGCAAATCTATCCTTCTGATATTGACCCAATTTATAAGGGAGACCTTAATAAATGGATTCGTTTTGCCAATTCTTACCGTTTGCATCTGGCTATGAGGGCAAGATTTGCAGATCCTGGGAAATATGAACCAATTATTGCTGAGTGTCTTTCATTACCATTAATTGAAAATAATGATCAGAACCCAACACTGGAAACCTCAGATAGCAAAAGCGATCTGTATAATCCCTGGTATTGGACCTGGAATGCAAGTCAGGAAGGTGTGTATAATCTTGTTTGGTCTGAAAAGTTCATTAATACTTTGATAGAGACGAATGATCCGCGTTTATTCTTTTATGCATCCAGGAATGTGGATGGGGAGTATAAAGGAATGCCAAATGGTTTAACCGATAAAGCGTTTTCTTCCTTTAATAAGAAAACCGCATCGATACCCTCTGGTGAATTTTTTGCAAAAACTCAACCAATTTATATGATCACCGCAGCTCAGATTTGGTTATATAAAGCCGAACTAGCTTTATTTAATATTGGTAGTTCAGGAGGTGATGCAAATTTAATGTACCAAACGGCTATCAGACTGGCAATGGAACAATGGAATATCAATCCTGATTCAATTGACACCTATATTTCGGTGGAAGAAGAAGCAAGTCTTTACGGTGACCGGGAAAATATGTTCAGACAGATCTCTACACAAATGTGGATTGCCAGTGTTCCGAATGCCTTTGAATCATGGTGTACCATTCGCCGTACCGGATATCCGGAGATTCCTCAAAGAACAGACCCCTTATTTTCACAGGGAGTTACAAATGGCTATATGCCTACCAGGGTATCTTATCCGGTCACAAAGGAAAGAACAATTAACGGAGAAAATGTGGACGAAGCAATTGGTCGCATTCCCGGAGGCCAGGACAGAATTGATGCCAGAGTCTGGTGGGATGCCCGTGATATTCATGGAGCCCAGGAACAATAGATTTATTAAGATAAGTATTTTTTATTTTAAATTATTATAATTATGAAACGCAAAAGATTATTAAAGAATGTTTTAGGATTAGGTTTGGTCCTGTTTTTAGGGGTTTACTTTACAGCATGTGAAAAAGATAAACCGGCACCAACCCTTGACCTGTTTATTACAATTGACGGGTTTACCGTGGATATCGCAGCAGAAGCAACGAATGTAACCTCCTGGAGCTGGGATTATGGTGATGGTACGGTTTCTGATTCTGTGGGTAGTCATACGCATACTTACGCAACCGGAGGAAATTTTACAATTAAGTGTACAGTTACAGGCGAGGGAGGAGAGATAACAAAAACAGAAGCTGTAACAATTGCAACAATAAAAGACCTCCTTACCGGAGGTGCAAGTGCAACAAATGGTAAAACATGGCTTATCTCAAGAACTGCAGGTGGTTATGATGGAGTTGGTTTTGTGAAAGAGGCCCTGGCACCTGATTATTTTCCCGCTGTGAATAATATGCTTGATGTACTCGATTTACCTGAAGAATATGACAATGAGTTTACTTTCAAATTTGACGGCAGCTATTCCATTGACAATAAAAATGGAAATGTGCTGGCAGGCTGGGTTTATAGTGATATGGATGTTGATCCTGGTGACATTATAAAAACGACAGCTTATGGAATCTTTCAGATTGCTTATCCTAACCCAACTGATGCAACATGGTCTTTACATGAAAATCAGGATCTAACAATCGAATCGGTTTATGATGCAAATGATGATCAGGAGGACGGTGTTCCGGAAACGGTTACTTTTGAAAATGTGGACTATATTACTTTTACTGGTGGTGGCTTTATTGGGATGAAAGATTATACATCTACAGCCATTATAAGGGAAATTGCCCCTGATAGAATGGTTATGACAATGTTCTTTCACTCTTACAAAGGGAGCCCGGGGAATGATGGTGACTTATACCTGAGACCCTCTTTTATTATGACTTTGTCGTTTGATAAAAAATAGGAATCAATTAAAATGAACCTCCCCGGTTACGGGGTGGTTTGTTTTCCTCTTTACTTCATTTTGTACTTATTTTAACATAAGGAAAACCCTGATGTATTGGGAATGTATTGCAGATTCATATTAAGAAAAGCAAAATGAATATAATGAAAAAATATAGTTATTTATTTATTGTTTTAATAATATCAGTATTGTCAGCTTGCTTTTACAGTCATCCTGATAAGGAATCCCAGGAAGGAGGTCATTTCATTTCTGTAAAAGACAGGTCATTCATTGACCCGATGGGTAGGGAGGTGATCTTAAGTGGTGTAAATCTGGTCAATAAATCCCCTGATGGAGATTATTTTTGTGCCCTGACACCAAAAGTTTTTGAAAATCTACGTAATTCCGGGTTTAATGTGGTCCGCTTAGGGATTATATGGGACGGGCTGGAGCCTGAACCGGGGATTTATGATGAAAAAATGTTTGACTGCCTGGATGAACGGATTCAGTGGGCAAGGGATAACGGTTTATATGTGCTGCTGGATATGCATCAGGACCTATACAGCGTTAAGTTTTCTGACGGGGCTCCTGAATGGGCAACTTTAACTGAAGGAAAACCTCATTACACAGGTCATGTATGGAGCGATTCATATCTGATAAGCCCGGCAGTTCAGACTGCTTTTGATAACTTCTGGAAGAATACTCCTGCTTCTGATGGTGTGGGCATCCAGGATCATTATGCAAATCTTTGGAGATATATTGCAAAAAGATATGCATATGATACTTTGATTATTGGATATGACCTGATGAATGAACCATTTCCCGGCTCAGCGGCAAACAACTACATGCCTGCAATGATTGAGGCTTATGCTAAGATTCTTGCTGCCTCAGGCAAAAAAATCCCCGGGCCGGACGAATTGATGCAATCCTGGAGTGTACCTGAAAACAGAGCAGAGATCCTGTTGACCTTGCAGGATACCAACTTGTATAAGCAGGTAATCTTCTCCACACAAGAGATGAACAGGAAGTTTGAACAAGATGATTTATCTGCTATGTATCAGAAGGTCACTCAGGCAATCCGCGAAGTTGATACCAACCACATCGTATTTCTTGAGCATAGTTATTTTTCAAACCCAGGTGTTCCAAGTTCCCTGATTCCGGTGAAAGATAAAAACGGCAAAGTGGATAAAAAGATTGCATATGCTCCACATGGCTATGATCTGGTTGTGGATACAGAAGCATATACCAATGCCAGCTCTTCACGGGTTAAATTCCTTTTCGATCAGGCGGAAGCTACTTCCAAACGCCTGAATATACCAATGCTGGTAGGGGAATGGGGTGCATTTGGTGGCAAAAATCCGGGTTTTGCTAATCAGTCAGATGAA
Organism: Bacteroidales bacterium; assembly: GCA_024763075.1. Lineage (GTDB taxonomy): Bacteria > Bacteroidota > Bacteroidia > Bacteroidales > VadinHA17 > JANTGF01. The sequence goes on from JANTGF010000023.1 coordinate 32,157, forward strand.
ATTCTCAGATTATTTGAAAAATACAAATGTTTAAACATGTATTGGGCTTATTCTGAGGGCATTGAGTCATATCCTTATTTTAAAATGCTGGTAAGATCATACCCCAGAGCAACTCTTGGCACGCTGTTGAGTTATTCCAATCAACCCGGGGAGGTATTTTCATGTGTATGGGAAGAGAGTGGGATTGAAAAAGGAAACTCTGTGTTTTTTATTTCCTCAGCCTTTAAAGAAGGAAAAGAAACTGTAAATATATCATTAGATAAAAAAGAATATGAATTAAAGGCTTTACCGGATTCTGAACATGCTTTACTGATTGTTCCTGTATCCGGTGAACCCGGCGTTCGTAAATTAAAAATCAATTATTAATTATTTATTAAAATTTTAAAACATGAAAAATTTAAAAGTATTATTGTTTGTAAGTGTTTTTATGCTTTCAACTGCTGTAATGTTTGCAGAGGGGAAAAAAGATGTTAAACCGGTTGGGACCTGGACATTTGTTGCCGAAGATGTACCCTATGAGTACAGTACAGGTGATATCGTTATCACAAAGGATGGAAAAGAGCACAAAGGCGAAATTGTTTTCAGTGAATATTATAAGTTAAAAACCAGTGATTTTAAAATTGAAGAAGACAAGATATCTTTCAAGGCTTATGTTGAAGGAGAAGTTGTTTATTGTAAAGGAACTTTTACAGGAAAAGACAAGATTGAAGGTAAAGTTTCTTTCTCTGAAGGTACCGTTGACTTTTCAGCCACCAGAAAAAAGAAGTAAGCTTAATTAGTTTTTCAGGAAACCGGAATATATTTTCCGGTTTCTTTGTATTTTATCCCTGGAAATTATTTTCCTGATGATCTACATCAGTATAAAGCATTTAAAAATTATCCTATGACAACTCCTGATAAAAACTACCCGGATGTAAAAATGGTTTATTCAAAAATGGAGAATCTTCTTTCCCGGCCTGTTTGTCATTTTAATAAAGATACACTGGATCAAATGTTGACACATTTTGACCGGAGTTGTATACAGTCAAGGGAAATGTCTAAAAGATCGAAGGAGTCTATTCCGGGCGGTGTTCAGCACAATCTGGCTTTTAATTACCCTTTCCCTCTGGTTTTTAACAAAGCTGAGGGTGCCTGGTTACATGATCTGGACGGGAATAAATACATTGACTTTCTGCAGGCAGGTGGCCCCACGGTACTGGGGAGTAATTATTTGCCTGTTAGAGAGAAGGTAGTTGATCTGATCAATACCTGTGGTCCGGTTACCGGACTTTTTCATGAATATGAAATGAAAATTGCAGAGCTGATCTGCCGGCTTTTTCCCTCGGTGGATTTATTCCGGATGCTTGGGAGTGGTACGGAAGCAGTTATGGCAGCCATCAGGGTGGCAAGACTGGCAACAGGAAAGAAAAAGATCATTAAATTAGGAGGGGCCTATCATGGATGGAGTGACCAGATGGTCTATGGGATGCGCATACCCGGAACAGGTAGGTTTGAAGCACACGGTATACCCGCTTCCTGTTCAAAGCATACCCAGGAGGTTTGGCCCAACAGCATATCTTCACTGGAGAAAAAGCTGAAATGGAACAGCATCCGGGGAGGAACAGCAGCAGTTATTCTGGAGCCGATTGGACCAGAAAGTGGCACACGTCCCGTTGATTGGGAATACAACCGGCAGGTAAGGGAATTATGTGATAAGTATGGAGCTTTACTCATCTTTGACGAAGTGGTCAGTGCTTTTCGTATTGGTGTGAGTGGTGCCCAGGGTTATTATGGGGTAAACCCGGATTTGACGGTTTTTGGGAAAGTTGTGGCGGGAGGATACCCCAGTGCAGGAGGCCTTGGAGGCAGAAAAGATTTGATGGAATATCTGGCTGCCGGATTGCAAAGTGGCAAAAAGCGGGCAATGGTAGGAGGAACCCTGGCCGCAAATCCTCTGAGTTCTGCAGCAGGTTATTATACCATCCTGGAAATTGAAAAAACACAGGCTTGCGACAAGGCCGCTGAAGCAGGCAACCGGCTTGTGAAAGGGCTGCAATTACTTATTGATCAGTATAAACTTCCGTTTGTTACGTATAATCAAAAATCGGTTTGTCACCTCGAAACTTCAGGTGTAATGTTTGTGAAAATAAACTACCTGAAAATTCGTAAAGTTCTCAAAGAGATTAAGCAAAGAAAGCATTTGATGGAAGAAATGGGTGCTCTTCTCATGTCAAAGGGTATTGTTACAGTTGCCGGAAGCAGAATGTACACCAGTATGGCAGATACCGATGAAATCATAGATGAGGCATTGAATAGGTTTGAATCCATATTTAAAAGTCTGGAAACCTGAACGAAATAGATTTATTGCAGATGAGAAATAAGTTAATAGTTGTATTTATATCAACAATGATGATAGTTTATTTTATCATCGTTTTTTTATATCAGTCCAAATATCCTCAGTTGAAATGGGACTGGAATAAGATTGACACGGAAAACCTGAATTTCCCAAAAGATTTCCTCTGGGGAGTGTCCACTGCAGCTCATCAGGTGGAAGGGAATAATACAAATAATCAGTGGTATGACTGGGAAAATTCCGTTGATGAAAACGGGAAGCCCAGAGTGGAAGGTGGTCAGAAATCCGGACTGGCATGTGATCATTGGAATCGCTATCCCGAAGACATTCAATTAATGAAACAATTGGGTGTAAAAGCATATCGTTTTTCTGTGGAATGGAGCCGGATTGAACCACTAATGGGCGTTTTTGACTCAACAGCGATCAGGCATTACCAGGATGTTTGTGATTCCCTGATTGAAAACGATATAGAACCGGTAGTTACCCTCCATCATTTTACCAATCCCATTTGGTTTGAAGAAATGGGAGCTTTTGAGAAGAAAGAAAATGTAAAATATTTTGTCGAATTTGTTGAGAGAATATTTCCTGCTTTGCAGAATCGTGTTAATATGTGGTGCACCATAAATGAACCTGCCGTTTATACCGTGGATGGTTACTTTACAACCATGTCTCCTCCGGGTAAATCGGATCCCGCTTTGGCAGCTGTTGTTCTCAGGAATCTTCTGGAAGCACATGTTCAGGCATATCATAAAATAAAAAGTTTGCCTGGTGGTGAAAAGGCAAAAATTGGTATCGTAAAAAACATGACACAATTTGACCCTTATGATAAATGGAACCCTGCTGACTGGTTTGTGGCAACTACGGTTTATAAGATATTTAATGAATCCATTCTGGGATTCCTGAGAACCGGAGAGTATAAATTCAGGCTGCCATTTGAAGTAAATATGATTGATCACAATCCCAGGGCAGTAAATACCCTGGATTTTATAGGCCTTAATTATTATTCCCATTATTATTACAGATTCACATTTGATCAGGAAAAGATATTTGAGCCTCATTACAAAACCGGGGATATCATGACAGATATGGATTATGCATTTTATCCTGAAGGCATTTATCGTGCAGTGCAAGCCTTGTCGAAGTTTGATGTGCCAATATATGTCACAGAGAATGGAATTGCCGATTCGAAAGATGATCGCCGGGCTATATTCATAAGCAGATATTTATATGCAATCTCAAAAGCAATTAAGGACGGATATGATGTAAAAGGATATTTTTACTGGTCGCTTCTTGATAATTTTGAGTGGTCCTTTGGGTATGATAAACAATTTGGTTTATATAGTGTTGACCCACAAACACAGGAAAGAAAACTTAAAAAGGGTGCAAAACAATATCAGAAAATTGTAAAAGAGTTTTCCAGGTAGATAAGCTTTTTGAAAGCTATCAAAAAGGATGGAAATGGATTTGAAAAAGAAATATTTGGTTGCCCATGATGTGGGTACCGGTAGCAACAAGGCTGCCTTGATCAGTGCAGATGGACAAATTCTGGCATCAGCAGAGGCTTCATACCCTTTTCAATATCCTCAGCCCGGCTGGGTGGAGCAACTTCCTGGAGATTACTGGAAAGCAATCGTAGAAACCACAAAAGCATTGATTCACAGTACAGGAACAGATGTTTCTAACATTATCGGTTTGTCCTTTTCAACCCAAGCCATGGGAATTATCCCGGTGGATAAGACCGGGGAGGTGTTGCATCCGAATATTACCTGGGTGGATGGAAGGGCAGAGGATGAAGCCCGCTGGCTGATGAGGAGATTTATGGGGAAAGAGGTTTTTAAATCCATTGTGGGAATTACTCTTACAGGAAAAGATGTTATTCCTAAACTGATTTGGCTGAAAAAAAACAGACCCAGGGTTTACAGGGAAACAGACACATTTCTTGATGTTAACGGTTATTTGAAATTCATGGCCACTGGAAAATGCGTGGCTGAATGGTCGGGAGCATGTTCTTATGCCTTTAACCTGAAAAGAAAGGACTGGGAGCGGATCTTTTTCAAAATTGCAGGAATTGATCTCGAAAAGCTTCCTTCATTGGTGAAATCCACGGATAAGGTGGGAGGATTAACAGCTGAAGCTGCACAACAACTTGGTTTGAAGCAGGGAACTCTGGTATTTGGTGGTTGTGATGATACGCAAAGTGCAGCAGTGGGTACCGGATCAACCGGGGAGGGTGAAGCTCATATTTACCTGGGAACTTCGGCCTGGGTGGGTGTAACCACAAGTAAAGTTTATAAGTTTAGGCATGGGGCAGTTTGTCTTCAAAGTGCTGATCCTGAAAAAAATCTGGTGGTCGGAATTACTGAATCGGCAGGAAACAATCTGGAGTGGTTAATGGACAACTTCTATAAAAAGGAGAAAGAGAAATTCGGAGATGAATATATTTACAAGCAGATTGAAAAAGAAGCAAGTCAGATTCCTCCCGGATCGGATTATTTGATAATTACGCCATGGTTGCTGGGCGAAAGGTGTCCGGTAAGTACTACCACCACCAGAGGAACGGTTTTTAACCTGGGACTGGAGCACACCCGCGGACATTTTGTACGTGCACTGGGGGAGGGAATTGCTTATAATTTGCGATGGATTATTGAAAATTTCGAAAAGGATTTTGGTTTTAAGATATCCTCATTGAGAATTACCGGCGGTGGTTCACAAAATAATCAGTGGATGCAAAGCTTTGCGGATATCATTAGACATCCGGTTTATACTACCAGTCAACCTAAAATGGCAGGGGCCATTGGAGCTTCCGTATGTGCTTTTGTTGGTGCAGGAATTTTCCAGGGCTTTGATGAGGTGAAAAAATTTGTTCAGACAGAGAAAACTTTTATTCCGGATAAGGAAAATGAACAAATTTATAACGAGTTATTCGCCTCATATAAGCAAATTTATAAAAAGTTAAAAGGGGAGTACAAAAGAATAAATTTGAAACGCTTTAGAACAAAATAGAATGACTGAAAAAGAAGCCCGCAATCTGATTTGTGAATCAGGAAGGAGACTTGTGGAAAAGGGACTGGTTTCCAGAACCTGGGGGAACATTAGCATCCGTATGGATGAAAATATTATGCTGATCACTCCGAGTGGAAGAACTTACGAAGATTTAAAGCCGGAAGAGGTAGTACAGGTTTACATTGAAAGCCTGAAATATGAGGGAAGTATAAAACCATCATCTGAATTTGTTTTGCATGCTGAAGTTTATAAAAAGCGTAAGAATGTAAATGCGGTCATTCATACCCATCAAATGAATGCCTCTACGCTTGCTGCTGCACACAGGGAAGTACCCCCCATTTTGGATGATATGGCTCAGATTATTGGACCTTCAGTCAGGGTGGCGGATTATGCTTTACCCGGCACAAAAAAAATAGTCAGAAAAACAGTGAAAGCGCTGCAGGGCAGGAATGCAGCTTTAATGGCAAACCATGGCGCGGTTTGTGTCGGCAAGGATATGGAAGAGGCTTTTGTGGTTTGTGAAGTCCTGGAAAAAGCCTGTAAGGCATATATTGAGGCAGAGTTTCTGGGAGGTGCAAAGTCCATCAATAAGTTTGAAGCCCATTTAATGCATCAATATTATTTAAGGAAGTATTCAAAAAGAGAAAGGAAGAATAAATAAAATTATTAATTTTCAGGCACAAATTTTTTTTTGTCATGTTATTAAAGAATCGAAATTTTACCTTTTTACTTTTATTGTTTGGGTTGGTGTATTCAGGTTATTCCCAAACGCAAAACAAATTCCTATGGAACTTTGATGAAAACGGTGGTATTTACTGGGCAGTAAGGGAATCACAGAACCACACTGACCACATAGAGATGAGTGGTTTCCATGTTTCGGTGATCCTGACCTATGGAGTGGAAAACGGGGGACTGGTGCTAAAGTATCATCTGGTTTTTCCAATGCTCCGGACCATCCCAAATAATACACATGCCAGCCTGGCTTATGATTTTAATAGCAGTGATTTACAGGATGTTGTGATTAATTCATCTCCTGTGAAGGAGAATCCTGAAAAGTTCAGCCTGAATGGTTTGCTTTCTGTTAATTCCAAAGCAAATGAGGTCAATGTCCTGCATGAGATTTATCCTTCTGTGGATAAAGCTGCGGTGATTGAAAAAAGGATATATAAAAATATTTCCGGCAACAACATATCTGTCCACCTACCTGAGATAAATAAGATTCATAAAACTCCTGAAAAAAAAGGTGTATATGGTATTTATGTAATAACAGCCAGGTCAGATAAGAATGGAGATTTTACTTTAAAGCCTGATGAGACCATTGAGTATTCGATCATTTATTCTGCAAGAAAAGCCTGTGAACCTGCTTTTTACGTTTCTGCTGATTATGAACTTCTGAAAAGAAAAATGTTTGTTGATGGCATTCATCGTGACCTGGTTTTTGAAAGTCCGAACGATACACTGAACAGGGTATTTAACTTTGCGAAAATCCGTGCAACGGAAAGTATTTATGATACCAAAGGAGGTTTAATGCACGGACCTGGAGGTGGAAGTTATTATGCAGCCATCTGGGCAAATGATCAGGCAGAATATGCGAATCCTTTTTTCCCCTTTCTCGGGAATCTTGCCGGAAATGAATCGGCCATTAATTCCTTTCTCCATTTTGCCAGGTATATGAATCCGGAGTATAAGAGGATACCGAGTTCTATCATTGCCGAGGGAGTTGATTTTTGGAATGGTGCCGGAGACCGCGGTGACATGGCTATGATTGCCTATGGTGCCGGAAGATTTGCCCTGGCGTATGGGTACAGACAAACTGCTAAAAACTTATGGCCTTTGGTTGAGTGGTCACTTGAATATTGCCGAAGGAAAATTAATAAGGATGGGGTTGTAACAAGCGACAGTGATGAGCTTGAAGGCCGTTTCCCTGCAGGAAAAGCAAATCTGAATACTTCCTCCCTTTATTATGATGCACTCAATACTGCTGTTTTACTTGGAAAGGAACTGAAAAAAGATGAGTCTCTGTTGCAGGCATATAAAAAGCAAGCAACTGAGATGAAGCAGGCTATTGAAAATTATTTCGGTGCAAAGATGGATGGTTTTAATACCTATCGTTATTACAGGAAGAATACCACTTTGAGGGCCTGGATATGTACACCACTTACAGTAGGTATATATGAAAGGGCCGAAGGGACGATTGATGCTTTATTTTCACCTCGCTTATGGACAAAAGATGGGTTGGCCACGGAAGAGGGCGATGTCACTTTCTGGGACAGGGCTACACTGTACGGTTTACGTGGTGCTTTTGCTGCCGGAGAAACGGAAAGGACAATGAAGTTTTTCAATTATTATTCTGCCAGGCGATTACTCGGCGAACATGTTCCTTACCCGGTTGAGGCTTACCCCGAAGGTGGACAGCAACATTTATCAGCGGAAAGCGCTCTGTATTGCCGGGTGGTGACAGAAGGGATTTTTGGTATCCGGCCGGCCGGTTTATCCACTTTCACGCTAACTCCTCAGCTATTCTCAGAATGGGATGAGATGGCCTTGCGGCATATTCGTGCATTTAAGCGGGATTTTGATATCGAAGTGAAACGATCTGGAAAAAACCTTCAGGTTAAAGTCCTTCAAAATGGCAAAGTCTTTTTCTCTGAAAAAATCAAGGAGGGGGATTCTGTAAAGATAAAGCTTTAATGATGGCGGATTACATGGTTTTTGGAACTGATGTGTTTAAGCCCTTCAGGCTTTTTGTGCATTATGTGTTATTTACCCGGGGCTTTGCCCCAGGTTTTGATGGGACAGGCTTTCAGCCTTTAAAAGTTGTTTTATATCAAGCTTGAATATTTTTGATTGTCTGGGGAATATTTATTTTAGATTATGAGTCACTTGGCAGATATATAATGGAAAAATATGTAGTTATAGCAAATCGTTTAATCGACTATATAGAGCTCATCTATAAACTCGGTGTTTGATTCAGAAAGTTCAATATCGAGGTGTTACAATGTTCGGGTTCGAGGTGCTATACTGAGTGAGCTGAAGTGCCTGCGAAGTATTTAGAACCAAGGAGTTTACTATAGTAAATGGCTGTTTTAATGATGAGTATAACAAAGAAATCGGACATTATGGACGAGCACTATATAGGAAGATTTTGCTTGGTATTTTGTTCATGGTCTTTCAGTTTATTGGTTTGTTGAAAAGTTAGGAACAGCCTGTAAGGCTGTGAGATCAGAACCTGGAACAGCGTCCCAGGTGATTAGTAAGAATATTAATAAAAGCCTGAAGGGCTGAGATAGCTAATGTATTGGAAAATAATAAGTATTTTTAAAAATTATGAAAATCCAACAATAATAATTTATTCATTTTGAAAGAAAATTTTAAAATCTATCCCTATCGCTGGGTTGTACTGGCAGCCTTTATGTTCATAACATTTGTTATTGAAATCCAGTGGCTGGCACATGCTGCTGTTGCCCGTCCTGCAGGAATATTTTATGAAGGGCAATTTGCTGCCGGTTCCTTCTTTAATATTGATTTTCTGGCCATGGTGTATATGCTGGTTTACCTGATCATGAGCATTCCGGCTTCCTATGTGATTGATACTTATGGAATAAAACCCGGACTTGGAATAGGGGCAGTACTTTTGGGGATATCGGGTCTGGTAAAAGGGATTTTTGCCACTGATTTTCAAATTGTCCTGGTTGCCCAGATAGGTCTGGCAGTTGCCCAGCCCTTTATTCTAAACGCTGTTACGGCAGTTTCTGTCAGGTGGTTTCCTTTGAAAGAAAGAGGCCTGGCGGCAGGCTTGTCGGTACTGGCTCAATACCTGGGGATCATTGTCGCCATGCTTGTTACACCCCTGATGATAGGCACAGAACCGGATCTGGCAGGTTATGGCCAGGGGTTCGAGAGAATGTTGATGATATATGGGGTTCTTTCTCTGGTTGCAGCACTTGTGTCGTTGATTTTTATAAAAGAATATCCTCCGAGTGCTCCATCAGAAGAGGAGTATGTCAGGCATAACTTTTTTGAGGGAATCCGCTATATTTTCCGTCAACGGGATATGCTTATAACCCTTGCATTGTTCACGGTTGGACTGGGAATATTTAATGCTATTAGTTCCATGACCGATGCCATTGCGGCCAATATTGGTGTAAAAGATTCGGATGGGCTAATTGGTGGACTGATGCTTATTGGCGGGGTGATTGGCGCATTGATAATCCCCGTTTTGTCAGACAAACAACAAAAGCGGAAAAAATTCCTTGTAATGTGTATGATCGGAGCGGTTCCGGGTATCCTGGGTCTAACTTTTGCCGGATTTATTTCTGAAGATCCTCAAACGGGTTATATGATCGCTTTGGTTTCATCTTTTATACTTGGATTCTTTATAATGAGTGCCGGTCCCATTGGTTTTCAGTATGCAGCTGAAGTAAGTGCTCCTGCTCCCGAATCTACCTCGCAGGGGCTGCTTTTACTGGTTGGCCAGGTGAGTGGATTAGTATTTGTGGCCGGAATGAGTATAGACCGGAATGCTTATCTGAATCAGTTTATGATCCTTTTTAGTGTTTTGTCTTTTCTAATTATTGTTGGTGTTCTACTTTTGAAAGAGTCTCCAATGATGAAAACCGATAATTGACCAGATCCTAATCCATGCGTATCCGGACAAAACAGAATCAATGGAAGCTTAATCCCAGTCTGAATTCCATCCGGTTGAATTCGGTATATATTTTTGTTTCTTCGCCAAAGTAATCAATTAAAGTACTTTCCAGTTTCTGGTAGCGGTAACCAAAATAAAAATAAAAGCCAGCCCGGCTGCTAATCGAAAAAACCATCCCTCCACCTGCTCCGGCATAGATACCACCTTTTTCGTGGTAATCCTGACGGTTTGAAAGTGGTATTGCATATCCAATCTTAGCCCCGATCCAGGGCTTAATACTTCCTCCTGTGAAAAATCCTTTAACATCAAAAAACAGGGGCATGAGCGAAGGATCAAATGTTTCAACCGCTAATCCACCGCCAATATACAATCCTGACGGATCAAAAAAGCCATGGCTCATAGCAAGGCTGACAGGGGTTGTAGTTATTACATCCTGGCTTCCGGGTAACAGGCCAAGTGACATAAAGCTCATATAATGTACTTTTTGCTTTAGAATTTCATTTTCTTTTGAAACATGTTTTTCAATGACCTGGGTATTTAACAGAGTTGTATCTGACTGAATTATTTTGCTGCTTCCCTGGTGATATGCAAAGTAAGTGTAATTTGATTGTGCATCTAAGCCATAAAATCCTGCAAAGAAAATCAAAGTAAATGTTAAGAAAAATCCAGCTACTTGTTTTTTAAACGAATTTCTTGGTTTCATGATAGTTTGGTGTAATTTTTGCTTTAAATTATTATTGAGCTTCTGCCTGGATAATTTTGTTTGTATTAAAATATATATTTTTCAGCCTTAACAAATTTATAAAAACCTTAAATTATGTTTAAACGAAAAAGCCTTTCTATTGGAATCTTTTTTCTTTTCATAATTGGCATTACCGGGTGCAATGATAGAATGTATGAGGAACATATATTAAACACACCCAAATATATGTCATATGAAGATTTGCGATCTTCCGTTAAAGTTTCTCCTCCACAATCCCTGCAAAAACCGGGCAAAATTTACTTTAAAGGCAACTTAATTTTTATCAATGAAGAATTAAAGGGGATTCATGTTATAGATAATGATAATCCGGGTAATCCCGAGTTCCTTAGTTTTATTGAGATACCCGGGAATGTGGATATTGCCGTTCGTGATAATATATTATATGCCGATAGCTATGTTGATTTAGTTGCATTGGATATTTCCAACCCGCGTAGTGTAATAATTAAGGGGCGCTTAGAAAATATATTTCCACCTGTTATCCCCCCTGTTGATGATAACTATGGAATTAACCATGATGAAATAGACGAAAGCAAAGGGGTAATTATCGGATGGGATGTAAAAACTGTAATTAAGGAGATTGAACCGAATAAAAAGCAATGGCCTTATCCGTACCCAATTTTCTTTGATGGGGCAGAAAAAAACTATGCAACTTTTTCGGGAAGTACCCAGAGTGCAGGAGGTACTACATTTGGAATTGGAGGTTCAATGGCCAGGTTTACCCTGTTCTCAGATTATTTGTATGCAGTTGGTAACAATGATTTAAAGATACTTAATATTGCAGACCCTGCTCAAATGCAGAAGGAGAATTCTATTCAACTCAGAGGAGGTCTTGAAACTATTTTCCAATATGATGAAAAACTGTTTTTTGGGACGCAGACCGGAATGTTGATTTATGAGCTTTCAAATCCTGTGAGCCCTGCTTATATTTCAGAATTTAATCATATTCAAAGTTGTGATCCTGTGGTGGTTCAGGATAATCTGGCTTATGTAACCCTTCGTGATGGCAACAATTGTGGAAGAGTCGTGAATCGTATGGATGTAGTCGATTTGAAAGATATAACCCATCCAAAGCGACTTAGATCCTACGTTTTGAAAAATCCTCATGGTCTTGGAATCGATGGTAAAACACTGTTTGTTTGTGATGGTTCAGATGGGTTAAAAGTTTTTAATGCGGAAGATCCCCTTAACCTGAAAAAGTCAGCGGAATTTCCCGGAATACATGCATGGGATGTAATTCCTGTTAATGGTTTGCTCTTTATGATTGGGGAAGATGGGTTTTTTCAGTATGATTACAGTGGTCCGGATAATATTTATTTATTGAGTTCAATTTCTGTGGATAGCTCAAAAAATTAAATCCTGAAAAAACCTCTGAAGTAGATCAGGGATTTTTATAATACACTTTTTTGTAAACAGATATGAAAATTAGGATAAATCAAGTCATTTTTACCATTATTATTGTTTTTCTGATTGTTTCAGTTTCCTGTGAGAAGGAGAAAAAATTTCCGGATGGCCGGTTTATCGGAACCTGGGTGTCAGTGGACAAAAGGGACTCATTGATTTTTATTTCGGATGATATATTGATGCGTCCTGCTGCAGACGGGATAAAACATACCTATATTTACAATTATACAAATGATAGTATAACTTTACAGTACAAAGGACCTTACCTGATTTTAGTAGAACCCTCCACCCATTCTTATTTCCTGAGTGGGGATAATCTGGAGATTGATTTTACCAATGGTGGTTATGGCTTTGACAGGGATGTGATTGATTTCAAAAGGGAGTAGCTGCATATCTTTAAGTTATAGGTGGAAAAATATTTGATATCCGCAGAATCTTTTAGAACATAGTAATTAAGAAAAATATATACGTGCCTCCATCTACTTTACTGTAAGCTGATTTCAGCGTCCATCATTCATCATTGAACCTTCATCTCACTGGTTACTTGCACCCATAAGCCCACCTCTAAAAAATGCTTCGTGAGGTTTTCACTGACTCGCTCAATCGTTCATCGTTTATCGCTCATCCTTCATCACCCCAGCCGCCTTTATTACCTAAATTTCCACAAATGCCTAAAGTGCCTAAAATTTAAAATACTTAAAATGAAAATGGAGTAAAAGCTGTCAACTTATTCAGGACGAGATACTTTTCATAATCCTGATTTTTGTTTACTTTCTTTTGCCTTCTTCCTTTTTACTTTTGCCTTTTCACTATTAACCCTCATCTATCATCCACCATAGCTTTCTTTGATCTCCATAGCTGTTGCCAAGGAGTTAACCTAGGTGGATTTCAATCTCCTCAAATCCCTTCCGGCACCTTGATCTCAAATATTTTACTGCCAATCAGCCGTTCAATTTTCATCAGGTTACGACTGTCCTTTCTATTCACAAAAGTAATGGCTACTCCTGTAGATTTAGCCCTGGCTGTTCTTCCCACCCGGTGAACATAATCTTCGGCATCCATGGGAACATGATAATTGATAACCAGATCAATATTGTCAATATCAATGCCTCTTGAGACAATATCCGTGGCAACCAGAATACTGGTACTGGCACTTTTAAAGTTCAGCAGAACCTGTTCCCTTTCTTTTTGCTTCAGGTCTGAATGAATTGCTGCCACGGAGAGTTCTTCACTTTTTAATTCCCTGGCCAGACTTTTAACGGCGCTCTTTGTGGAAGCAAAAATCAATACCCGCTGAAGGTCTTTCTCTTTTAGTAATTCTTTGATAAGTTTGGTTTTAAGCCCGTCTTCTACTTTGTAAATAGCCTGAAGTATGCCTTCTGCAGGTTTGGCAACAGCCAGGTTGATTTCATCCGGATTGTTTAACAGTTTGGTTGCCAGTTTTCGTATTTCGCGAGGCATGGTAGCTGAAAACAACAGTGTTTGTCTTTTTTCAGGAAGTTCTTTTACAATTTTGAGAATATCACCATAAAAACCCATATCCAGCATACGGTCGGCTTCGTCCAGTACCAGGTGTTTTAATTCGCTGAAGTCCAGGTATCCCATTTGTAAATGAGCAATTAACCTGCCAGGTGTTGCCACTATAATATCTGCTCCCCGTTCAAAGGCATTTCTCTGCTGATCCCAGCTCATCCCGTCGCCACCCCCATACACAGCGAGTGAGCTGATGCCAGTAAAATATGAGAGTCCCTGCAGCTGCTGGTCAATCTGTACGGCCAGTTCCCTGGTGGGTACAATGATCAGTGTATTGATCTTTCCGCCTTTGCCATTGTCTTTATCTTTTAAAATGTTTTGCGTGATGGGTAGCAAAAAGGCAGCTGTTTTTCCAGTTCCTGTCTGGGCACACCCTATCAGGTCTTTATTCTGAAGAATGATGGGGATTCCTTTTTCCTGAATGGGAGTCGGTTCGTTAAAACCCATTGCATCCAGCGACTCCAGAATGCTTTTGTCCAGTTGGAAATCCCGGAAGGTGCTTATTTTTTTTTTGTCTTTTTCAGTCATATAAAGAGGTTAATTTTCAGCAGATATTTTTAAAATTTCAACGATCATTGTTAACGCCTTTTCCATATCTGAAATATAGATGTGCTCTTCCGGGGAGTGCTCCAGTTTTGCACCGATACCTACAACAGCTACTTCAATGCCCCGGTTGTTGTACACAGAAGCATCTGTGAAACCGGTAATAAAGGTGGTAGTAGCTTCTATGCCTGCTTTTTTCAATGCTTTCTGAGAAACCTGAACCGTTTCTGCATCCGGTGCAATTTCAACTGCCTTAAATGGATTATCTACTTTTATCTTCACACTGGCACCCATGGAGGTGACTTCTTTACGGATTGTATTTTCCATTTCTTCAGCCAGCTTTGCTGCTTTCTCATGGGTGAGGCTGCGGCATTCTGCCAGGAACGAGGTTTCATCCGGTACGCCGTTCCTAATAATTCCCCCTTTTATCACTCCCACATTTGCAGTGGTTTCTTCATCCAGCCGGCCCAGAGAAAGAGCGGAAATTGCTTTGGAAGCTGCCAGCACAGCATTGATCCCTTTCTCAGGCTCCATTCCGGCATGTGCAGATCTTCCTTTTACTTCCACATCCAGCGTATAATAGGAGGGCCCCCCGATTACAATGGTATCAAGGGTGTCATTGTCCAGTAAATAACCTTTCTTTGCTGTCAGCCAGCCAAATTCCAGCTTATCTACTCCAAGTAAACCTACTTCTTCCTGCCGGGTAATGGCGATTTCCACAACCGGTCTTTTTTCAGCTATACGCAGAGATTCAAGCATTTCAGCGATACCGGCTTTATCGTCGGCTCCAAGTATGGTATCCCCTTTTGACCGGATGATGCCGTTTTCAATATAGGGTTCAATTCCCACACCCGGCTTTACCGTATCCGCGTGGCATGAGAGCAGTATAGGTTCTTCATTATCTGCATTGAGTGCCGGAAAACGTGCAAGAAGGTTCCCGTAATCATCAATGTGGGTTTCCGCACCAAGTGAAGTGAGTTCTTTTTCAAGGTAGGAGATCATGTTGGCCTCATTCCCGGATTCACTGTCGATCTGAACCATTTCCAGGAACTGATCAATCATTCTGCTGTTCATGATGTTTTGTTTTTAGATGAAATGGAACGAATGCCTGGTAATTCCATTTTTGAATTTTATTATAAGTTTTCAAAGCTACAAAATCTAAGAATAAACCAAATAGATAACAGAAATAAAAAATTATAAATCTGGCTTTAACCATAAACAGGAATGATACATCAAGCCTTTCATGAAAATCCGGAATACAGTTTTTTATTGATTAATATTAAACAATAGTTTTAATTTTGCTTTTTCATCTGTTTAAACTTTTTAATTACTTGGTTACAAATTAACTAAAAATTTAAGAACAGATGTAACCACTCCGTTCTCCCATGAACTTGTTTTAATCATTTTCGTGGGTGAACTTTTGATTAAAAAAGTTCATGTTCGTTTCA
>JANTGF010000024.1 GCA_024763075.1 Bacteroidales bacterium
ATGAACGATGAAGGATGAACGATGAAGGATGAACGATGAACGAACTCCAAATCACCGCAAAAGTTACGGAGATCAAACAAGGCATAGGTAGATATAAAGTAATTTTAATAATTCTGTATTCTTTAGAAATGAAAAAATGGTACATTTGTCGATAATTTTTCTAAGCAAATTATAAATTAAGATGAAAATATTTTTTAAAATTCTGGGGTCAATCATCATCATTCTGTTGCTCTTTTTATTCTGGGCACTGGAGAAAGTGGATTATACTCCTTATTTTGAAAGTGATTATTACGAATCCACCCGTTCCCGGTTTGACAGTATTTCCAAAACCATTTCTCTGGCAAAAGGGAATATCCATATTGGTTTTGGTAAAAGAAGTATTACTCCTGAGTTGGGTGCGCAAAAGGACAATCCTGAAAAAGGTTCCTTTGTAAAAATTCCAATGGCCGGGTTTGGAAGTCGTAAAGGAAGCTATGCAGAAGGTATCCATGACAGTATTTTTGTGAAAGCTGTTGCACTAAAAGTTCAAAATAAGTTATTAATTCTGGTGGGGGCTGATATACTCATCATTCCTCCTGTTATTTCTGAGGGAGTAACCAGGCGGTTACATGAAAAAATGGGACTGAAAAGGAATCAGTTATTCTTTTCGGCAACTCATACACACTCAAGTGTTGGAGGCTGGTCTGAAGGATACGTAGGGGAAGAATTTGCCGGAATTTATAACCCGGAGGTTATAAAATGGCTAATTCAACAATTTAGTAATGCTATTGAAACTGCTGTAAATGATCTTCAACCGGGTAAAACCGGAACAGGTTCTTTTAATGCCGCCGATTTAATATCAAACCGCCTTATTGGAGAAAAAGGTGAGAAAGACTCTGAATTTGTTTTCCTTGTTGCTACTCAAAATTCAGGAAAAAAGATCATTCTCGGTTCTTTTGACGCACATGCAACCACCCTGGGTGGTTGGAATATGCAAATCAGTGCAGATTATCC
This sequence comes from Bacteroidales bacterium, assembly GCA_024763075.1. GTDB lineage: Bacteria > Bacteroidota > Bacteroidia > Bacteroidales > VadinHA17 > JANTGF01. The sequence goes on from JANTGF010000024.1 coordinate 994, forward strand.
GGGCTACTGGCAGCGAAAACTTGAAAATAACGGGTTTGACATGGCTGTCTTTTTTGCCGGGAGTGTAGGAAGCCACAGTCCAAGAAGCAAGGGAGAAAAATTTGAAAAACCCGGATATATTGGTGAAGCCCTTGCAGACAGCGTGATTAAATACAGCAGTTTAGTTGAATTATCTGATAGTACCGCCTTATCCTACCTGAGTTTAAAAATGACATTACCGGCTTTTCATATCAGGGTATCGGATGGTTTGAGATTAAGACCTGTTTTGGGTTCAAGACTTTTTCCTGATGTAGGTGATGCCTATGTTCAATCGGCGAGAATTGGCAGACTGGTTTGGATGACAAGCCCGAGTGATTTCAGTGGTGAACTGGCCATTCAACTGAAAGGTGCCGGATGCAGAAACGGATACAATGTTTTTGTAACAAGTTTTAACGGCACGTATGTTGGTTATATTATTCCGGGTAAGTATTATCATCTGGATGAGTATGAATCCAGGCTCATGTCATGGTTTGGTCCGTACATGGGTCCATATAACTATGAAATGATGCGCAGGATGTTGCAAAGGACAACCTCATTGAAATAACAGCAATCAAATAGCATAAATCAATCCGTATCCCCTTCCCTGATCCAGTCTTCGGTTATCCTTGCATATTTAATGGTTTCATTTGGTTGGAGCTTCTTATCTCTCCTGTGAAAACTGTAGATAACATGAATGACCCCACCTTCCCCCTCAATAACAGATGGATATGAGCTTTGTGTGGCGATTTTAAGATCACGTTTATCCAGTTCCAGATGCCGGGTATATGGCCAGGTTTTTCCCTCATCTTCAGAAACGGAAACAGCCAGACTGTTTCTGCCATCTTCAGTGTCATTATACGCCAACACCCAATGTCCGTTTTTAAGGGTTACAATATCTGCACCTGAACCCTCGTTTGGTAGTTGCGAGTCCTTAACCAGACTCCAGGTATTTCCCTTATCATTTGATTCACTCACCATTAAACGTTTGGGTGGAGGTCCGTTATCACGCATATACGCCACAAGAGTACCATCTTTTTTTTCAGCTATGGAAGGCTGGATATTTCCGGGTGCAACCAGCGGTTCAGAGAACTTCCAGTGAATGCCGCCATCATCGGTAATAGCCATCAGGGAAAAACTGAATCCATCTGAATAGAGCGGAAGAATCATTCTTTTCTCACCAACAAATACGGCCTTATTCTTTGTCTGCCAGCCCATCCTGCGAAAATAGGGATATCCACGCTTCCCCTCTACACGGTTCCCGTTCCTATCCATGTAATAGCCATCTCTAAGCATATCTTTGCCTTCTGCTTTTCCCATCAGATCTTCTTTCCATTTTTCCCATAGCTTTTGCAATTCCTCGCTCTCCCCCAGGGTTTCTTTCAAATAAGAACCATAAGCATCAACCTGTCTTTCAACAGATTCCACAAACTTATCATCCGGCAATATGCCTCTTTCGGCTTTGTTACCGGGCTTTACAAAAATGGTTTGTTGCCAGTTCCATTCCGGAGGTCCCTCTTTTTGCATATAATCATTACTCAAACGAAAAGCCGGAAGTGAGGTTGACCATTGGTTGGCAATTACAGTGTACCATACCAGCCAGAGTTGATTTTCCTTGTCAAGAAACAAAACAGGATTAATATCCGGAAAGTCCGGTACATCAGCCATTACAAATACTTTACTCCAGGCATGCTCTCCTTTCAGTAAACGTGATCCCAAAATTCGTACATCATCCGCCCATCTTTCACCTGATCCCTGAAACCAGGCAGCAAGCAAGGCGCCATTTGGTAATTCTACAATGGTTGACCCATGGGCATGATCCTTTGTAAGCGGGAATAATTCAGTTTGAAGGAAATCCGAATACTGGCAGTAAACTGATCCAAAACCAAAGAAGAATACCGCAATTAGTGTAAAGTAGATTAATTTTCTCATCATATTATAAAAATTTCATAACTCTGTTATCCGTCTTGCTTTTTAATCTTTCAAAAATACAAATACTTAAAATATGATTTTAACCAAATTTTCACCAATATTACATTAATTTTAATACAATCTGCCAAAAATCAAAAATCAATAAGAAATGAAAAAGAATTTTACATTCCTGCTTTTATTATTTTTTTCTATCAACCTCTATTGTCAGATCAGGATTACAGACCGGCCTGAAGATGGATTCGAACAAAGAATTCGTTTGGAGGTTGACAGCATATGGATCATTGATACTCATGAACATTTAATGCCGGAAAAAGCAAGAATAAAAATGGGAGATGAGATTGATTTTTCATATTTATTCACCCATTATGCCAAAGAAGACCTGATCTCGGCAAGTAATGAACCAGGGTTGATCGATGTTATCTACCAACATAAATTTTCGGAAGAGGACCGGTGGGAAGTACTAGCTCCATTTTATGCATCCATGAGAAGTACTGGGTATGGACGGGTTCCCCTGATTGTAGCCCGTGACCTTTTTGGGGTTTCTGATATTAATGCTGTCACTTACTCCATTCTTTCAAAAAAGATCAAGGAAGCAAGTCACCCGGGCTGGTACGAATATGTACTTAAAAAACGGGCGCGAATCGAATTGTCAGTTCTGGACATGGGCCATGCAAGGTATGATAACAAATTCTACCGTCACGTGGAAAGATTCGATGACTTTATCCAGATATCCTCCTTATCAGAGGTCAAAGCACTTGGGGACAGGTACGATATGAGTGTTACAAGCCTGAGTGATTACCTTGCTGTTCTTCGAAAAGCGTTTGAAGAAGGTGTTAATTATGGAATGGTTGGCGTTAAATCAGCGCTGGCATATAAACGAATCCTGTATTATGAGAACGTTCCCGGTGAAAAAGCACGCACTATTTTCAATTCACTCCTGAACAAGGAAGCTCTCAACCGGGATAAAATTAAAGCATTACAGGATTATATGATGCACAGAGTACTGGACCTGACAGATGAATTCAATTTACCCATTCAATACCATACCGGATTGCAGGCCGGAAACGGAAACACACTTACCAATTCAAAACCAACCCATCTGGCAAATTTGTTTATGGAATATCCGGATGTAAATTTTGTACTTTTTCATGGCGGATATCCATTTGGTGGAGAATTATCGGCATTGGCAAAAAACTTTCCGAATGTTTTTATTGACATGTGCTGGACATATGTTATTTCTCCTTCCTACAGTGAACGTTATCTTCATGAATGGATTGAGACTGTTCCCGCAAATAAAATCATGGCCTTCGGAGGAGATTACAGCCTGGTGGAAGCCGTATATGCCCATTCAGTAATGGCCAGGGAAACAATCATAAATGTATTAACCGAAAAAGTCCGTACACAGTACCTGACGGAAAAGGAAGCCCTTCATATTGCTAAATTGATTTTACGCGAGAATGCTTTACAATTATTCCATCTTAAGGATAAAAAAAACACGGTGGACAAGATTGAAGCACTGAATAAACCAGGTGAATTACATGACTGGTGGAAAATGTATAAGTCCGGTACAGGCTTTATCAAAAACTGGAAGGTCATCGGGCCGTTTGATTTTGGTAAAGGGCTGGATCAGAAGTACCCACCGGAGAATAATATACAGCTCAATAAAACTTATACCGGACAGGGAGGAATTAAGACAGAATGGATTACCGGAAATACAGGAGAGTCAGGTTATTTAAACTTTATAAAAGTATTCAGAAGCAGATACCAGAACGTTACCCCGGAGCTGGAAGGCATTGCTTATGCCTATTCAGAAGTACTCTCTCCTGATAATCGCAAAATTACTATGAGTATTGGTAGCAATGATGGAGCAAAAATGTGGATAAACGGTGAAGTTGTGTATAAGCTCCATGCAGGAAGGGCCGCTTTCCCTGATCAGGATATCATCAAAGTAAACCTCAGAAAAGGATGGAACAAAATTCTTGTAAAAGTGGAGAATCTTGGAGCAAACTGGGGTCTTTATGTACGCATTCTGAATCCGGAAAATGAATTAAAACTGAAAGAATTCCAGGATTAATCACCTCCCTCAGGAAGTAACCAAAGGTCTTTGCTGGCTGACTATTCCACCAATACTATTTGGCTTCCCAGTAGCACCTTTTCGGCGAAACAATTAATTCCTCTGTTTTCAACACTTTCATTGCCTTATCCACCAGTTTTTTATCCAGTCCTGTTTTTTCAGCAATTTCTCCGGCCTTTAAAGGCTTTTCTGTTTCTTTTAAAGCTTTTAGTACAGCATCACGTGGTTCCATTATTAAATTTTTAGTTAGTAATCAGATTTATTTAAATATCATCTTCACCCTGCAAACTTCTTTTTCATTCCTCTTCAAACTTCCCAGCAAAAAGCTTTTATTGCCATCATTCCACCCAAGTTCAACATCTACAAGTTCATCGGAAAAAACTTCGGACATATAATTTATTTCAAAACAGTTAATACTTTTTTCCTTTATTATGGCATCGGGTAAGGTATCCAGGACCCATTTAGCATACCATACATTGTTCACATGTCCGTTGACATCAATTTCATTTTTCTTTGTTTCTATCTGTAAATGGTAATCGGTATGATCCGGTTTCGGAATTTTTTCAAGCCTTTGATCGATGGCTGAAAGTCCCGGATAATCGAGATCTCTAAAAACATTTGCCATCATTCTGGGTCTTTTTGACTGCCTGTCAATTACCAGCCAGTAGGATGCTGCCCGCACAAGAGCATTCCCTTTTATGTCAAAGAGTTTAAAATCCCTGACAGCAAACAAACGGTCAATTCCTTTGGGCCATGTTTTCAGTAAAACGGTTTCTCCAATACGAGGCCACTGATCTACCTCAACTCTCAATCTTGATAAAATCCAGGTATCGTTTGCTTCATTCAAGTCACTCACACCAAACTTCAGTTTATCAGCATGTTCTCCCGCATTTTTTTGTAAAGAATTCAGCAAACCAGTCAGTAAAAGCTTACCGTCTTCATTCACATGAGCAGCGCTTATTTCAATTTTTTTCTGATAAATTAATTCCACTATTACAGGTCCATAAAAAATGAAGCTGCAATATAAGGAAAATCGATTAAAATATTTAAATAAAAAAAATCCGGCACTGACAAAGCCGGATTTTTAAGTTAGGTTAAAAAATTTAAAAAAAGGGAAATCTATCCGGCCATTGCCTCCTCAACTTCTACGGCCAGCATGTGTAAAACTCTTTCTTTTATAAAATCAAATTCATCAAAACGATTAAATATCAGTGCGTTTCTCATTTCTTCCAACATTTCCATCACATAATCTATTATTTCTCTCCAATTAGGATCGGGACTGGTATTAAGTTTTTTTACTGACTCTCTGGCAAACATTACATCGTTTAATGTTTCGATGGTCATCATTATATCTTTGATTTCTTCTACGTTATCCAGAAAAACTTCAGCATGTATTCTTTGATAAATTCCCATACCCTCACGAGGTACTTTAAATCTTAATACATCTAAAATCTGTTTGTTTCTCTCTGCAAGTAGTTCCAGTCTGTACAATTCCTTTTTTGTCATTTTTAGTCTCTTGGTTTATATTCATTTCACATACTTCCCCTGGTTCCGTCAGGAACATTTTTGTCAGTTTCAGATGTTTAAAGGGTTTATCAGGAATTTGCAGCTACTTTTTTTGCTTCAATTTTTAATTTAACAATTTGTCTTTCGCCGGTTTCTTAAAATTGGTTTTCAGCTTCATTCTCAAACTGAATGTTTTTACCATATCTACGAAAATAAACAGAAACGGGTTACAAATCACCGGTAAAATATTCACTGAAAAACCAATCCTGTTTTGAACTGCTTTATTACCAATTTCTTAATAAAACAATTAAATGTCGGCTTCCTGACTATTGGTTTCCTGATATGGAAGTATCATTGTATCGAAAACGATTACCGGATCATTGAATTAGATAGCCGGAGTTTTAAAAATAATGGTTTTAACTAATTAAAAAAACATTTACAATGAAAACAATGAAGAAGATTGCTATTTTACTGGTACTTTTTACCGGATTTAGCTTTTTAAATGTTTCCGCACAGGAAAAAGAATCTCCCAGGCTTTATGCAGTCATGTTTCATGCAGATTATTGCTCAGCCTGTAAAGCAATTTCTCCAACCATCAGTACTTTAAAAGAAGACCTGAATGGAAAAGATGTGAAATTTGTTAAGTTTGATCTTACAAATAAAGAATCTGAGGCGAAATCGAAAGAGTTGGCTAAAAGCCTTGGTTTAAGTACCGTGCTTGAAAGCAACAGAGGCACAGGTTATGTTGTATTGGTGGATGCAAAAACTAAAGAGGAAAAAGGCAAGTTAACGAGGAAGCAATCTGCAGATGAGATGATTGCAACTATTGAAAAGGCTTTATAGTTTCATTTTTATAGTTAAGCATGCCTTTCTTGGGTTAGAAGTTTGGGTGAAAAGCGGGAATCTGTAATGGGTTCCCGCTTTATTTGCATCTATGGTAATACCCTAACGTAATCCCCTGTCAAGCATTTGAAAAAGATGCTCAAAATTTTCCCGGGTCTCTTCATCGAAGGATTCAAATTTTAAATCATTTTCCTCAACATAATCCATAAAGCCTGATGCAAGAACCGGTCTTAAAATATTGTTTTCCTCAAGATATTCCGAATTGGATTCAGGAATACCAATTCGTTTATGAAGAATATACTTTTTAAAATCGAGTGTAGAAAACAGATCCTCAATGGTATAGAAATTTTCCAGGTGAACAAGATGCTCCTGTGAAGCTTTATCATCGTTAAGGTATAATGTATTCTTCAGTGCCTCATGGGTTTTTATACCCTCAGAGCTATTTCCTGTAAGTACAATAAAATCAAGGCCCCATCCAAGCAAAATATTCACCATGGTTGAAATATTAGAAATCTTTGATGCCGGTAAAAAATAAATTTCTTTATTAAAACCAATCAGCGTTCTGATAACTGTAAGATAATAATAAGTAGCAATATCCTCAATAATTACATTATTGTTTTTATGAATAAATTGTTGCTCGTTCAGACTTGAGCCTATTAATGTATAAACCGGTGTAAGGGTATCGGCAGAAGCAAATGCCAATGATCTTGCATTGTAAACTTTAGTTTCGCTGGATTCATCATTTTCAATTGCTCGTTGCACTGCAAGCAAACGATGCAGCTTCCTTATATCAATCAAATGGGCAGAATGTGTGGAGTAAATAATCTGCATTTTATCTTTGATATGTTCAAAGACCTTTAGAACATCTTCCTGGGCCCTGGCATGCAGACTCAATCCGGGTTCATCAATCAGCAAAACACGTCCTCTTTCATCTTTTGAAAGGGAAGATGCCTTTAACTCCAGGTAAAACGAAAGAAACCAACGAACTCCCCGGCTTCTTTGCTTTGGGTACAAGCGATCAAATCTGTCCTTTATCCAGAATTCGAGATATGGATGACCCACCTTTTCCGGATCTGAATCATCGTAATGTTCCAACTCAAAATTGATACTGATCTTATTTGCTTTTCCAATATTTTGTCTCCAGAAATCGTGAAAATCAAGGGTAACTTCTTTATTTAATTTCTCAATTTTCTGCTTCAGTATCCTGCTGCTTGTTTCTGTAAAAAAATCAGGAGTAAGACCCGATATCAAAAGATAATTCCTGGCAGCCCTGAGCCCCTCTTTCTGAAGATCCACTCTCATAATATCCTCAAGATCAATTCGATTGGGTAATAAACTACTGAAATCTTCAAAAAATATGAATTCCGGAATCAGATCGAACAATATTTCACCAGCCTCTTCTTTTGTAAAAAACTTTTCAACCTCGGGCTTTTCTTTCATTACTTCTTTCTCAGCCAGAGCCAGGCTTTTACCCGAAATAAATTTATAAGCAATGTGTTTTTTAATAACAGCATTTTTTTTCGCTTCTTTATACTCCATGGAAACCTTCAGATATTCTTTATTCAGATGTTCCATTTCATTTTGCAAACTACGCTTTTCCTTTTCTTTTGTTGTTTTATCAAAAACCTTCTGGATCTCATGCAGGGCCATGAAAGATTCTTCAAGTTTATTCTGAAGGTAATTAAAATGTTTCGTGGCTTTCACACTTTCATCTACAATCCGCGCATGATACAATGCCTCATCGGCTTTTCTTCTTTTTATATCAAATTCCTGATCTGCAATTTCACATACCCTGCGGGTCTCCTCAAATAGTTTATTTGCCTCCTCCAGTTTCTCCTCAGCATATTTTCCATTGGGTGTTTTTTTCAATAATTTGAATTCCTTTTTAGCTTCTGATAACAGATTATTCGCTGATTCAAGATTCTTTGCTTCTTCTCTTAACTTTTTCTCGGCGTTTTCTGCATCATCGACAATCTGATCCCTTTTGGCAAGATACTCATCAATACGCTTTTGCATTTCAGCCTCAACGTCTCTGAGATTTTGTTCATACCTGCTGTAAAATCCGGATATTTCCACTCCATCCAGATATAAAACATTTTCCATATTATCATCCCACAGACGTGTCAGGGTAAAAGAATGTGAAGTGCGAACAAAATTGAGGATTCCTTCGGGTAAGTTTTTACGCTTTAATACTTCTTCAAAAATTTCAGGCTGAATTTCAAAAGTACAGCTTACCTTTGGATTGGAGAGATCACTCCGCATTATATCTTCCGATATAGTTCCTGTGTAAAAACTATAAAGAGCCTCCAGAATGGAAGTTTTACCTGACTCATTCTGCCCGATTATCCCTGTAATATTATCGGAAGATAACTCACACCACCCGGTATCTATAATAGAGCGGTAATTATGTATTCTAAAACTGATCAGTTCCACGAAATATTAATCTCTAATTTATTTTTATTCCTATTGTAAAAATACACAGGTTACTTTTCAGGTTAAGGCTTATAGGTTCCCCGTAAAAATACCGTAAAATACAAAAAAGTCCCAACTTTTCAAACTTTGAAACCCATTACCAGAATATCGTCCACCTGTTCATGATTTTTCATCCAGTCAATTAACTCATTTAACAAAGCTTCCTTTTGTTCATTCAATGGTTTACTATGATACTTTATGAGTAAATCCCTGAAACGGTTCACTTTAAGTTTTTTTCCGTGCGGACCTCCAAACTGGTCTGCATAGCCATCGGAAAAGATGTACAAAATATCATTCTCCCTCATCTGGATTTCATGATTTATAAAAGACTTTTCCTCATTGCCACTAATACCAATTGGCATTCTGTCACCTTTAATAATATGTAAAGCATGATTTCTAAAATAATACAGAGGATTATTTGCTCCCGAAAAATGCAACACTCTTGTTTGCGGGTTGAATGCACACAAGCTTATATCCATCCCGTCTTTTGAGTGATCATGATCGTCTGTCTGATGCAATGCTTTCATGATCTTTTCTCTGAGCATATTGAGAATTCTGTTAGGTAAAAGAAAACTTTTTGATGAAAGGATCTCATTTAAAAAAGTTATTCCCAGGATACTCATTAAAGCACCGGGAACTCCATGGCCCGTACAATCAGCAGCTGCAAAATAAATCCATTCCTGCTTTTTGAATATCCAGTAAAAGTCTCCACTCACAATATCTTTAGGAAGGTAGATCAGAAAATGACTTGGTAAAATCCTGAAAATCTGCTTTGAAGGAGGTAAAAGCGCTGCTTGTATCAGGGAAGCATATTGCAGACTCTGAAACAGTTCATCTTCACGACTTTTTTCGGACAAGGTCGGTTTGCGGGATTTCTTAGTGGCCATTTCTATATGGATAATAATTTAATACACTTATCACAAGACATATTCCAACGCAAGTTTACGATACTGTTTGGTCTGCTCTTCTATCCATGATTCATCTTTTCCCAGTTCCACAGCCATAAGCTCTGCTACTATATGAGCTGCCTTTATGCTGGACTTGGCATCCAGCAAAAGTAAGCGGATTCTTCTGGCCAGGAAATCCTCAACCGTTCTGGCCATTTCATTTCTTACAGCCCAGATAACCTCTGCTTTTACATAGGTAAAATTTTCCGTCAGTGACTTACCCAGTTCCTTATGTTTAGTAATCAATTCGCGAATATACACCGAGTCAGCACCGTAATAATGGAGGTGATCATTTTCATTAAAATTTTTCAGATAACCATGAATGGGCATCCTTTCAGTGACAGATTTCTTATCCGGCAATCCACCAATTAAAAGGGCTTTATCGATCACATCTTCTCCCATTTTCCGGTAGGTCGTCCATTTTCCACCAATGATGGTAACCAATCCCGACAGGGAAACAATTATTTTATGACTTCTTGATACTTCCTTAGTTTCTTCATTATGTCCTTCAGGTGCAGCCAGGGGTCTTAATCCGGCAAAAACACTCAAAACATCATCTTTTCCTGGTACTGCACTCAGATAATCGCCAGCAGTATCCAGGATAAAATCTATTTCCTCCTGCAGAGCTCTTGGTTCAAGTTCTATGTGGTCAACCAGTGTGTCAGTTGTTCCGACAATTACTTTATTGTGCCAGGGGACAGCGAACAAAACTCTTCCATCAGAAGTTTTGGGTATCATAATTGCTGAATCCCCTTTCAGAAATTTCTTATCAAGAATGATATGGACTCCCTGAGATGGAACAATCGATTTCCTCGCATTAGGATCATCCATTTGGTGGACCGAATCGGCAAAAACACCCGTAGCATTGACCACAACTTTTCCCTTTACTTCATATTCCTTACCCGATTCTTCATCCCTCACCTTAACTCCCCTGATCAGGCCATCCGATGATTTCAATAAGGAATAAACCTTCATGTAATTTACCGGTACCCCTCCGTTTTCATCCATGGTTTGTGCCAGATTGATTGCTAACCTGGAATCATCAAACTGTCCATCATAATAAATGGTTCCTCCTTTTAATCCCTCAGTTTTCAAATTTGGAATGGCCTCCATCACTTCCTCTTTACTGATATGCTCAGAAGGTCCAAGGCCAAGTTTGCCGGCCATCAGGTCATACACTTTTAGGCCCACTGTATAAAACGGTCCATCCCACCACTCATAATTTGGTATTACAAATGCCTGATTCTTAACAAGGTGTGGTGCATTTCGTCGCAACATTCCTCTCTCCTTCAATGCCTCAAGTACCAGTGAAATGTCTCCCTGGGCCAGATATCGAACCCCTCCATGAACCAGTTTTGTAGAACGGCTGGATGTTCCTTTTGCAAAATCATGTTGCTCAAACAGAACGGTTTTATAACCTCTGGTACAGGAATCTACTCCTGCACCCAAACCGGTGGCTCCTCCCCCGATGATGATAACATCCCAGTCGGTATTACCGACTTTTTGAAGATTAATTTCTCTATTCATTTTTTATGGGAAAATACACAATTGTTTCAATCAAATATTCACTTTCCACAGAACCCGGATCGGTAACATACTCTTCCCAGGGTTTGCCCACAGAGACTATATTATTTTTTTTCAAATAATCACCAATTTTATCGTAAGTTAGATTTATCGTATTATACGGACCAAAATGGGAGGCAAACACAACTTTCTGAGGACCTGTTTCCGCATATTTTATTTCTCCTTTCGATTTTAATTTTGATGCTACCGGAATCCCCGGGGTTAATTTTAAATCTCCGGTTTCTCTGTTATAAGTCTCATAAACAGCAAAGGGAGCTCCAGCCATTGAAACCTTGCCGGAATTCGCATATTCCATTAGTTTTTGGTAACTTTCTCCCAATACCTGTCCAATTTGGGCCATATTTGCATCCATTGTAATCGTAAGAACCTTGCGACCCGGAATTTCCTTAATTCCAATTTCCCCTGTCCTGGGTTGGGGAATGTATTTGGTTTCCTCACAGAGTTTTTTAAAACTCTCCATACCCTGCCCAACTGCCGGGCCAAGTATCTTATCCATAAACGGACCCATTAATCTCTCTACCGGGTATGAAAGGCTTCCCTGAATACTCCAGTTTGCGACGGTTTTACCCTCCTTCTCTGAAAAAGACCAGATTACATCCGCTTTTCCGGGCCGTGGATTAAAAAATTCAAGATCGGAAATAATTTTTTTATTCTTTTCCATTTCTTTAATGGTAAGTTTGCCTGAACCTATAATCTCACCTTTCCACTCATAGCCGGAACCAATATTATTTCCCTCACCAATCACAGTAACATAAGCCAGGGTATCCTGTGTCAGCCAGGGATCCCACTTTGATCTGTAGTTAAAATCAGAAGCAAGATAAAATACTGTTTCCGGTGGAGCATCAATCTCCGCTGACCGTTCAACAGTATAGATTTTTGGAAGAGCCAGTGGAAGAGCCAGAACAAGGATGGCCAAAACACCAAGTATCCATAACAATACTTTTAATATTTTCATAGTTTTATAATTAAATATTTGATTTGCTGCAAGATACCGAATATAATTATATTATGCAAAATCATAAATATGAAAAAACCTTATTGTCAATTAAATTTTCACCCAGACCTCCGGGCTTTTATCTTATCCTGGCATAAAATTATGCTACACAAATAAATGTAGTGCATAAAAAATTGCAGGAAGGGTAAAAATACTCAGAATAGTTGTTATAAAAACATTTTGTGTTGCCATTTTATCATCTGCACCATAAATTCTTGCAAGCACTACAATATTAGCCATACATGGCATAGAAACTTCAATAATTATTACAGAAACGGCAATAACTCCGGGTTCAAACAGAAAAATTCTGTTCAACCCTATAACCATTAATATTCCAACCAGAGGTATCAGGATCAATTTATTTAATCCCAGAACATATGCCTGTCCCGAACGAATGGCATCCTTCCATTTTATACCTGCCAGTATAGCCCCGATATAAAGCATAGATAAGTAAATGGTTGTATTGCCCAGCCCTTCAAGTGGCTGATTCAGTAAGGCCGGAATCTTAAGTTGCAACATCAGGAAAACAAAACCAAATGCGAAAGCCAGTGTATTCAGGTTCAGAAGAGGCTTCAGGTTGCTCCAAAATCCATTTTCACCTCCTCCCCCTTTTAAAATAAGTACCCCGGCTGTCCACATAAACAGGCTGGAAACCAGGTGAAACAAAATTGCATAATATAGCCCCTCCCCTCCCGGAAACAACACATTGATAAGTGGAAAACCAAGATATACAATATTGCCAAACATGGTATGTACCACGTGAACAGAAGCAGCATCTTTTGATAAATGCAATACTTTTGAGGACAAATATCCGCCAAACCACATCACACACATCATAATTACAGAAAATACCAGAACAAATATGCTGTTTTGCAGCAGGCCTTCACCCATGTCAATATTTGAAATACCTGTAAGAATCAGTAAGGGAAGGGTTATATGAAAGATGATTTTGGAAAGCACATCCTTTCCTGTTTCAGTAATTATCTTAAAATGGCCCGCCAGTATTCCAATGATTACAAGCACTCCAAGTACGAAAAGTTGGTTGAAAAGCAATTGCAGTTCCATAAGACAAAATTCAAAGCTAATTTATTTTTTATAAAATCAGGAACAAGGCTTCATTTTTCCCGTACCCTATCGAAAAAGAAAGTGTTTTGTCAATAATAAAATCGAATAATATTCGCTTTTAAGGATAAACCCCGAATGAATACATTCTACTAATAATTTTGTATTTTCGCAGCATGAAATACGAGGTCTTTGCAAAGAAAAATATTTATGGCATTTTAGGAACAATAATTGTTCATCTTATTGTTGCCATTATATTTTTACTTGTTAAGTTATCTGCGGATTTCAAAAATACCGACGGTGGAATATTAATTGATCTTTCAAGCCTGCAGGATGAAGTAACCGAGCTGCAAAAAAAGGCAGAACAGGCGAAGGAAAAAAGTGATAATCCGCTTAATGATTTCCATGATTTTGCCGTAAATGAAGCCAATCAGAAAGATGTAAAATTTGATATAAATGAATACATTGATGCGGTAAAAAATGAAATGATTGAGAAGGGAGATTTAAGTAAGGATAATTTCATCGACCGGGCAAAACAGAAACAAAACCCGGAAGGTGAAATTGAGTTTATTGAAAATAAGGAAAGTACCAAGGCAGATGAGGAGAAGAAAACATCTGCACAAATGGAATCGAATTATCGTGGACCTACACGTATTTCTTATTCCCTTGTTTACCTTAATAAACCCCGTTTAAAAGTAAAACTTCCCATCCCGATTTATACCTGCCCTGACGGGGGAAGTGTAACGGTAGGTATTATCGTAAATCAATATGGGAAAGTTATCAGTGCCCGGATAATGGCAGTAGAGAGCAATGATTCGGCTTCCTGCCTGAGGGAAGCTGCACTAAATGCTGCGAAGAAATCCACTTTCACTCCCGGGAAACAATTTCCTGAAAAACACGAAGGGACAATTACCTATATTTTTACTTCGCAATAATAAACAATCCCAAAAGAAACCCTCCTGCTATCGTTTTGCATAACCTGCGTCAAAAGTCTCTTCCCACTTTTTTTGAATATGACGATTGTTAATACGGTAAGACAGCGAAATATAAAACAACTGCACATTCAGATCCTTATAAATCTGATCCCCATTGGAATTCTTAAAGTCCTGGTTTAATAAACTTTGCAAATAATATTTAAATTGTATATTAACACCTCCGGGAAACTGAACCCCGGCAAAAACAGAAGGAACAAAATACCTGACTTCATCCGTAAACCAGGCTGTATATTTCACCTTTTCATTGCTACGGCTCCCATTTCCACTTGGCCAGTATTTATGCTTAAACTGAAATTGCCATTCGTACTCCGCACCTCCGAAAAAGTAAAAGTGATTATTCAGAGACCCCAGTTTAATTGCCAGTGGAATCCCAAGATTATATGTTCTGAAAATATGTTTTACAAGCACATTTTCCTGTTCCCCAAATGATTGATTTTCATTCATAATAAAGCCCACATTTCTGAGAGCCAGTCCTGAATATAAACCAAAATTATTACCGAAATCAACATTTACGAATTGGCCAATATGTAAAAAGACCGTCCATCGCAAATTTGTTGAGAGAGAATTTCCTCCCCTGTCAGCCTGACTCATCTGGAAAATCATCTCCCCTCCGGTGGAGGTGTAAACCTGCTGTCCGGCAGATGTAAATGAAAGAGATGAAACAACTATTATTATTACAAGTAATTTTTTCATAGAATAATTTATTTGCGGTTAATTCATTGCGAAAGATATTAATTTTTTCCCAACTTCTAATAAAAAGATAATCTTATTCAAAATAATTCTGAAGGTCCCCATGAAAATGGTTTTATTAACTCTTCCGTGTTTTTATTTATATTTTTTCTTGAAATCAAAGGGGATACTGAATAAGCATCTATCTTATCTTCCGGGAAAGGGACAAGCAACTTTAAAACATCATCTAATGACTGGTTCCGATTCAGCCATTGTGCTTCCTCTTCTTTTTTTAGAATCACCGGCATTCTCTTTTTTGAGTTATGTATTTTTGCCAGTTTGGGATTTGCTGCAGTAGTAATGATACTGAAAGTAGAGATAATTTCTCCGGTGGGCTTATTTGTCCAGTGATCATAAATCCCTGCAAATGAAAATATTCTACTGTCAGGAAGATAAATATAATAAGGTATTTTTTCATTTTTACGATGCTGCCATTCATAAAATCCCGAGGCAGGAATAAGGCAGCGCCCTGACTTTATTGCTTGCCTAAATGATGGTTTTTCTGCAATTGTTTCAGCCCTTGCATTAAAGGTCTGATAACGAATCTTATTTGCCTGATCTGTAGAATTACACCAGAAAGGAATCAAACCCCACTTGAAAAGCAAAATTTGCTCCCGGTGGTCCATACATAAAACAGGCATCTTTGGCAATTCAAAGGCATGATAATAATAGCTGGGCCGGAAATCAGGATCAATGAGCTCTGCACCATACCTTCTTTCCATCTCATCCCTGACAATATTTACATTTACAGTAAAACACATGCTTTTATAACAACATTAATATTATGAAGATTGGATAGATTTCAAAAATATCAAGGTTAAAAATACATAATTAACTACAAAATATCATAACTTTGAAACGATATTGCATTATTTTGTTAAAATTAGTAATCCAGCCATTTATCAATGCAACAAAGAACTCTCCATGATGTATTCCCGATTAATAAACCGATAATTGGAATGATACATGTACCTGCTTTGCCGGGAACCCCAAATCACAAACTGGCAGTCAGGGGGATTATTGAAAAATGTTCCGGAGAAGCTCATCTTTTAAAGGAGATTGGTTTAGATGGAATCATGATAGAAAATATGCATGATATTCCCTACCTAAACAGAAAGGCCGGCCCGGAAATTGTTGCACTTATGACTGTAATCGGGAATGAAATAAAGAAGTCCACTCAACTTCCATGTGGCATTCAGATACTTGCCGGAGCAAATAAAGAAGCGCTTGCAGCGTCTAACGCAGCAGGACTTGATTTTATCAGGGCAGAAGGATTTGTATTCGGGCATCTGGCCGATGAAGGTTATATGGATGCTGATGCCGGAGAGCTCCTGCGGTACAGAAAGCAGATCGGTGCAGAAAATATCCTGATTCTTACAGATATAAAAAAGAAGCACAGTTCTCATGCAATGACTTCCGATGTATCCCTTTCTGATACTGCCAAAGCAGCAGCATTTTTTCTTTCAGACGGCTTGATTGTTACAGGAAAATCTACTGGAAATCCTGCAGAACTTACAGACCTGCATGAAGTGAGTAGAGTTACAGAGTTACCTGTACTGATCGGTTCGGGGATTACAGAGGAAAATATACATGAATATTTCAACCTGGCTGATGGTTTTATTATTGGCTCATGGTTTAAAAAAGGCGGACTCTGGTTAAATGACCCGGATCCGAAACGAATCAAGGCATTTATAAAAAAAATGAATATTCTAAGAAATCAATAAAACCCGGAGAAGTAAATATTTTGGAATTCAATTAATAAAAAATATGGATATGTTTAAGCCAATCAGAATACTAATAATTAACATACTGCTCGCAAATTGTTTTGTAGTGGAATCACAAGATTTGCACGGAGACATTCAGAAACTTCCGGTTATTAAAGGAACCTACGAAACAGGTTCTGAAAACGACTGGCTTGTAAAAAAACCTGCCGAAAAAGCAGCTGTTTTTCGCAATGAAGCCGGTAACGAAATAATTCTTTCGAACGGAATTATTTCGCGATCGTTCAGGATTAGTCCGAATGCAACCACCATCAGTTTAAAGGTACTAAGCAAGCAGAAAGAACATATTCGTGCAGTAAAACCAGAAGCCATTATTTTGGTAAACGGTTTTACAATAAATGTTGGAGGACTGACCGGACAACCCAATCTGGCATTTTTATTTCCTGACTGGCTGGATGACTTACAAGCCGATCCACTTTCATTTAAGTTTACAGGATTTGAAGTTGGAATACCCGAAAAACGTTTTGAATGGAAAAAGGTAAGACATTGTGCACCCGATGCAGAATGGCCACCAAAAGGTGTAAAACTTCAAATGAATTATCAATTGTCAGATGTTTCTCCCGAAGACTTAATTACTCTTTCGCAGGGAAGCAGCATTGGTCGCCGGGAAATTTACCACGATGATTTCTCCACTATGGCTGACGTCTGGCGAATTCGTACAAGTCCAACCCACGAAAGAAGCTCGTTTTTTAACGAAGGAAAACCAGGCGAAATATATACTCCAAACAATACAGCTGTTTATGCTGAATATAAACTGCCGGCCGGGACAGGTTTAGTTGAAACATCGATTGATGCCGGAACTGACAGGAGTGGATTCTGGGGACCAGGAATTGCATTGATTTGGAAAGACCGTACCATAAAATTTAACATGCGCCCAGGAAACGAATCGGGGGCGAAAAATACCGGTGCCTGGCGCTTTACCGTTTTCGACGGAAAAAAAGAAAACACACGCGCTGGCGGAAAAGACAATGTTGATTTTTATGACACCTGGTTTTTAAGACTTCGTATTGATGGCTCAAAAGTTTACTGTGAAGCAAAACCCAAAGAGGGCAAATGGAAAACCTATCAAACCATCGACTTTAAAGCAGATGTTCCTGACCCGATTTCGGTTCGTATCGGGAAGCTGGGGAAAAATGCCAGTGGTGAGGACAATAATTTTCCAGGAGAACTGGTTCGTTTAAAAATAAATGAATTTTCGGCTTACGGGAAACTTGATGAAAGAGAAATTCAGAAAATAAACTCAAAGTTAAGGGACCTTCAAAAGTTGGCAATTACTGTTAATTATGAGTTATACGATGATATTCCTGTCATGTCGAAATGGATTGTTGTAAAAAACAATTCAGCAGAAAAGGTAAAAGTTGACCAGATTATTTCTGAATATTTAGGTATTGCAGACCACAATCCATACGGAGGTTACCGTGGGCGTGAAGATTTAAAGGTGAAACCCAATATTTATTTTGAAACCGATTATGCTTTCTCTGCCATGGCTGGGAAAGTGGCAACCAATCAAAGCGTTCACTGGGGAACCGACCAGGATTATGTCACCCAGATTTCATGGATTCAAGACATTCTGAATACCATGCGAATTTATCCTGATAAAGGATATCATTTAAATGTAGATGCAGGAAAATCGTTTGAATCTATTCGCACATTTATAATTCCTTATGATTCGTATGATAAAGAACGAAACGGTTTGGCTCAGAGAAAAATGTACCGCACCATAGCTCCATGGATTACCGAAAATCCAATGATGTTCCACCTTACCCACTCGAAATGGGACGAATTTACGAATGGAATCGACCAGGCTGCAGAAGTAGGTTACGAGATGGTAAACTTCTCGTTTGGCAGTGGTTTTAATCCTGAGGATGAAAGCAAGAAAAACTATGATAAAATGAAGAAATATTCCAAATATGCTGATAGCAAAGGAATAAAAATTGGAACTTACTCACTTTTAGCCTCACGAAGAATCAGTGATAAGGATGATGTAGTAAATCCTAAAACAGGAAAAACAGGAGGCTTTGCGACTTTTGGAAATTCACCTTGTTTAGAAAGCGAATGGGGTCAGGATTATTTTAGAAAAATGTATCGAATGTTCTCGGAAACAGGCTTTAAAACCTTCACTCACGATGGAAGTTACCCTGGTGATGTTTGCGCATCTACCCAGCATCCCGGGCACAAAGGTTTGGGTGATTCGCAATACAAACAATGGAAAAAGATTACCGACTTTTATAAGTGGTGTAAAAGCCAGGGAGTTTACCTGCGTGTTCCTGATTATTACTACTTGTCGGGCTCAAACCAAAATGGTGTCGGCTATCGCGAAAACAACTGGTCGTTACCGCGTCGTCAACAGTTAATCCATACCCGTCAGAATATTTTTGACGGAACATGGGAAAGTACGCCTTCCATGCGTTGGAGTTTTATTCCACTTACCCAATACCATGGTGGAGGTGCAGATGCAACAATTGAACCATTAAATGAGCACCTTGACCACTATGAAATGATGTTAGTGAGTAATCTTGGTATGGGACTTCAGTCGGTTTTGCGCGGTCCGCGTTTGTACGATACTGATACTACAAAGGCAATGCTTAAACGAGTGGTTCGCTGGTATAAAAAATACCGCAATATTCTTGAAAGTGACATTATTCATCTGCATCGTGCCGATGGGCGTGATATTGATTATATGATGCATGTTAACCCGGAATTAAAAGAGAAAGGATTTTTAATGGTATTTAACCCAACTGATAAGTTGATTCGAAAAAAAATAACTGTTCCCTTGTATTATACTGGTTTAACTGAATCTGCAACAATCAGAGAACAGGAAAGCCCGGCCAAATTGTTCAAACTTAATCGTGAGTACGAAATAGAAATAGAAGTTAAAGTTCAGCCCAATTGGTATAACTGGTATGTAATTGAATAATGTTTTAATAAAACCATTTTTGGTACCGGGTGAACTGAAATGCTGAAAACTTCTAAAAAAAAGTAAATTATCAACCAAATACCTTTATTGGGCTTTAGATTAAGTATTATCCAATCAATTAAACTGAATTCTGTCCGCTAAAAATAATGTTACTCTCAGGGAATACTAAATATAGAACTTGCATATTTTTTTAAAATAAAAAAATTATTCCCATATTTGTTACTTCTCAGAAAAATTTATACATCTAAAAAAATGCCAGGCAAACTAATCAATTCATTTCACAATCTTTCCGGATATTTCAGAATTTCAAATCTTTTTCTTTTATTATTCTTTACCTCAAGCTTTTTGTATGCTCAGCGACCGGCCTTAAACATAAATGATCCCGAAATAGGAATTGTTGAGCATCTCGGCGATATTATTCCTGCGGATATCCGGTTAATCAACGAGCAATCCGATACGGTTACACTGGGAGAAATTCTGGATAAACCTACCATTATCAACTTTGTGTATTTCAGATGCCCCGGAATTTGTAGCCCGATGATGAGCGCACTGGGAGAAACAATTGATGTTCTGGATCTTGAAATTGGTAGAGATTTTCAGGCTTTTACCATTAGTTTTGACCCTACGGAGACCATTGACCTGGGAATTAAGAAAAAGAAAAGCTACATCGAACTGTTAAAGAAAAAAGAAGTAGCAAAAAAGGGCTGGCAATTTTTTACAGGAGATTCGGCAAATCTTACCATGTTTACCAATTTAACAGGATTCAGGTACAAAAAAGTTGGCAGAGACTTTAACCACACCGCTTCTTTAATCGTACTCAGTCCGGATGGGAAAATAACGCGTTATATAAAACCAGGTGTCAATCAGTTTGATGAGTCTTTCTATTTTCAGCCATTTGATGTAAAAATGTCAATACTTGACGCCAGTGAAGGGAAAGTCAGGTCCACCATTAATAAAGTCCTTGTCTTTTGTTACAGTTACAACCCTGAAGGCCAGCAATGGGTTTTCAATATCACCAGGGTCTCCGGCATCCTTATCGGTTTTATGGCACTGGTCTTATTTCTTGTACTGGCATTAAAATCTAAATTTCGCAAACGAACAGCAAAATAAACCGAAATGACCATAGAAACAACTGGGAAAGTTTATAAAAGTTTTTTCGAAGAAAAAGGGGGTAAAAAAGGAATTTTTGCCTGGATTTTTTCTACCGATCATAAAAGGATAGGATTATTGTATTTCTATTCGATCATTACATTTTTTGTAACAGGAGCCACCCTCGGGCTGCTGATGAAACTTGAGCTTATCGCACCAGGAGAAACCATTGTCAAAGCCCAGACCTATAACAGTCTGTTTACTGTTCACGGGGTGATCATGATATTTCTGGTGGTAATTCCAGGCATTCCTGCAGTTTTTGGTAATTTTTTGTTACCACTGCAGATCGGAGCTGAGGATGTGGCTTTTCCAAGACTTAATTTATTTTCCTGGTGGATTTACGTAGCAGGAGCAGTACTGGTACTTCTCTCTCTGTTCACAGGAACAGGAGCCCCCGATACCGGATGGACCTTTTATGCTCCCTACAGTTTCAAGACAAGCACAAATATGTTACCTGCTGTTTTGGGGGCCTTTATTCTGGGCTTTTCTTCCATTCTTACCGGACTGAACTTTATTGTCACCATTCACAGGATGCGGGCTCCGGGTATGACTTGGTTCAGGATGCCTTTATTTCCCTGGACGTTGTACGGAACCGGCTGGATCCAGTTACTTGCCACACCGGTTATCGGAATTACCCTGCTGATGGTAGTAGGAGAACGTCTATTCAACATCGGTTTTTTTGATCCTGCCCTGGGTGGAGATCCCATACTGTATCAGCATCTATTCTGGATTTATTCCCATCCGGCTGTTTATATTATGATTTTACCCGCTATGGGCGTAATTTCAGAAATCATTCCCACGTTTGCCAGGAAAACCATATTCGGATATAAAGCCATAGTTTTATCCACGCTAGCCATTGCTTTTGTTGGTTATTTTGTCTGGGGCCACCATATGTTCACTTCCGGAATGAGTGGTACCGCCCTGTTTACTTTTTCCATACTTACCTTTTTAGTTGCCATTCCCAGTGCCATAAAAGTATTTAACTGGGTATCTACTTTGCACAAAGGTTCAATCTATCCCAGTTTACCTTTCTTCTGGGCAATTTCTTTTATTTTTGTATTTATGATCGGTGGTCTTTCCGGGCTTGTTCTGGGTTCACTGGCCACTGATGTACATGTTCACGATACGCATTTTGTAGTTGCACACTTTCACTACATTGTTTTCGGAGGTACCGGGTTTGCTTTTTTTGCCGCCATTCATTACTGGTTTCCTAAAATCTACGGCCGTATGTATAACATGACCATTGGGAAAATCGGCTGGATTATCGTATTTCTGGGTTTCAATACATTGTATGGACCCATGTTTTACCTTGGCATTAAAGGAATGCCCCGCAGATATTTTGATTATTTAAAAGAATATACGGATTTCAATGTTATTTCATCAGTGGGTGCAATGATTTTGATTACCGGAATGGTCATCGTTATCGTCAACCTGATATATGCCGGATTTAAAGGAGAAAAAGCAGTAGCGAATCCATGGGGAGGAAGCACACTTGAATGGACCGTTCCTTCTCCGCCCCCACTTGAAAATTTTGAAAAGATACCGGAGGTTACAACCGGGCCTTATACCTATTCCTAAAATTATTCTTTATGGAGCATGCTGTTACACATACACACAGAGATGATACCGCCTCAAAAATCGGTATGTGGTTGTTTTTATTTACGGAAATGTTCCTCTTTGTAGGACTGTTCCTTGTCTATTCGATTTACCGTTTCAGAAATCCTGAAGCTTTTCATCAGGCTGCTGAAGAACTGAGCACCTTTATTGGAACACTGAATACTGTTATATTGCTCATCAGCAGCATGACGGTGGCCATGTCAATTACTTCCATTCAAAAAGGAGATAAAAAACTTACTTTAATCCTTTTAGGCATCACGATTTTTCTGGCCCTGTTTTTTCTGGTAAATAAATATTTTGAGTGGGGAGCTAAAATTGAGCATGGACTTTATCCCGGGTCATCCTATCTGAAAGAACTGGGGCATGGAGACATTTTATTTTTCGGACTTTATTTCTTCATGACCGGACTTCATGCATTTCATATCATTGTTGGAATGATATTACTTGGATTTGTATATCACAGGGTAGCAACCGGAAGAGTACATTCCACTGATTTTGCTTTTCTGGAAAACGGAGGATTATACTGGCACCTGGTTGACCTGATCTGGATTTTCCTTTTCCCTTTGTTTTATCTGATTACTTAAACTTATTTTTATGTCGCAGGAAAAAACCCATATTATTCCTTATAAAACCTATGTATATGTATTATTGGTTTTATTGTGTTTAACATTTATCTCAGTCGCTGTAACCAGCATTGAACTGGGTACTCTTACGGTAACCGTAGCACTTGTACTTGCTTCGATAAAAAGTTTTTTAGTACTGAGTTATTTTATGCATCTCCGGTTTGATCAAAAGATTTATGCAATTATGGTTACAGGTATTCTTCTGATCATAATTATAGTCATTTTAATTACATTTCTGGATTATTATTACAGATAAATATGTATTCAACCAACCAAATAGACGCATCGAATTTTGTACACGGAGTTGATCTTGCCTTTAAGATTATTCTGGGCATATCCATATTCTTCCTGATCTCAATAACCCTGGCAATGATTTACTTTATTATCCGGTATAACCGAAAAAGAAATCCGAAAGCCACACAAATTGAAGGCAGTACAAAGCTTGAAATTCTCTGGACGGTAATCCCGACCATCCTTGTTATGGTTATGTTTTATTATGGATGGGCCGGCTGGAAACCGATGACAAAACCTCCAAAGAATTCAATGGGTATTAAGGCCATTGCCCGGATGTGGAGTTTCCGTTTTGAATATCCTGACGGAAGAATTACTGACACTCTTTATGTTCCTCAGGATCAGGCGATAAAACTTCAATTGGAGGCTCTGGATGTGATTCATTCACTCTATATTCCTGCATTCAGGGTAAAAGAAGATATGGTTCCTGGAAAAAACAAATATATGTGGTTTATACCACAAAGGCCCGGTGACTACAGTTTATTTTGTGCGGAATACTGCGGAGTTAATCATTCGTATATGACAACCGCGGTAAGGGTATTGACCAGAAAAGAGTTTGATCAATGGTATGCTGAAAAGCCAAAAGCTGTAATAACAGATGCAGACGGCAGGGTAATTCCCGGTGCAAAAGGACTGGAAATTATTAAAAAGAATGCTTGTAATGCTTGCCACTCAAGTGATGGGTCGAAACTTATTGGACCTTCTTACCTCGGGTCTTACGGTAAAATGAAAACAGTTATTACAGATGGAAAGGAACGGGAAGTAATGATGGATGATGCCTACATAAGAAAATCAATATACGAACCTAATGCTGATGTTGTGAAAGGTTTTGCCAGCGGCCTGATGGTATCCTATAAAGATCAGATTTCAGAAGAAGAGTTAAAAGAAATCATTCTTTATATCAAATCGATCAATGAGTAAAAACCACGCGGCTAGATTTCTGATTTTTGCCGAACTGGGCAAGCTGAAAATTTCCTTTTCTGTTTCATTAACCGCCCTTACAGGTTATGTTCTGGAATCTGAAGCTTTTTCTATTAAAATGCTCGTTCCTACGCTGGGTGTTTTCTTTATGGCTGCCGGTTCATCAGCCTTAAACCATTTTCAGGAAAGAGATCTGGATGCACTGATGAAACGAACGCAGAACAGGCCACTTCCCTCAGAAAATATCTCACCACCTTCTGTACTGTTTTTTACTACAACTCTATTTGTGATAGGAACAGTTTTGCTCGGGTTCAGTAATATTTACTCAGTGTTCTTAGCATTTCTTGCCGTCATCTGGTACAATCTGATTTATACCAACCTGAAGCGAAAAACCGCATGGGCGGTGGTACCGGGAGCTCTGGTAGGCTCCATACCACCTGTTATTGGATGGGTGGCTGCAGGTGGAAACCCGTTGAAATTCGAAATATTAATTCTTGCATTCTTCTTTTTTATGGGGCAGATCCCACATTTCTGGCTTGTTCTTCTAAAATACGGAAAAGAATATGAAGCTGCCGGTTATCCAAGTATTACAAACATATTCAATAATCATCAGATTAAACGACTGAGCTTTACATGGATTGTTGCCCTCACGGTTTCTTCAGGCCTGTTTCTTCAGACAGGAATAATTTCTTCATACTTACTGGCTGGATTTCTTGTACTGTTTTCAGCATTATTGATCCTGTCATTCGGGAAAAATATTTTCACAAGTAAAAAAGAGTTTCAATATGGTCGGGCATTTTTTCATCTGAACCTATACTTCTTATTGATAATGATCTTATTATGGCTTAGTATTTTTGCCATTCCCTAATAAATCAATCATTAATAGTTCTTAAAATAACGGGCAAAAAATGCAAATGCCAGAGTCGTAAAGAACGAAAATAAGGCATAAACCAATGCAGGTTTGGACATTTCATTATTTTGCATAATTACGGATGTTATCATCAGGGCAAGGGTAGTATTTTGCAAACCCACCTCAATACCAATGGTGATGCAACTCTCATGTTTTTTAATAAATAACCCTGACAAAAAATAGCTTGAAAGCATAGCAACAACATGTATCCCAAATGCATAAGGAAAGATGATTTTTATATCGGCCCAGTTAATACCACTTCCCCCCTCATGTACAGGAGCAAAAAACTTAATACTGAACATGATCGCCAGAAGGCCTACATTTACAAATTTAAGCCAACTTTGCAACATATTTGCAACCCCATGGTAAAAGTGGTTAAATACAGATCCCAGAAGTACCGGAATTAAAATCACCAAAACAATGTCCATAGCCGTTTTAAATGCGGGTAAATGAATATGTGATGTTTCTCCCATAAACCCTTCCACAGCGAGATTTGTTAATAAAGGGATTGTAAGAAGTATCAGGAAACTATTTATGCTGGTCAAAGCTATCGATAAAGGAACATCCGCTTTCGTCAGATAGCTCACAAAACCGGAAGTTGTTCCTCCCGGGCAAAGAGAAACAATAAACAATCCAACCTTCAGTACAGGATTTAAATCAGAAAAAATAATAACAATCAGTGCCAGCAGGGGTAAAAACAACATTTGAAAAAACAATCCCAGAGCAACTGTATTAGGGTGATTTAACAGATATTGATAATCTTTCCATTCAAGCGAGGTGCCAATGGAAAACATGATCATGGCTAAAATAATATCTATCAAATAATTAACCGCCATATCCTGGTTTTACTACCGGTTTATTTAAAAAACATCTTCAAATAAGGAATAAAAGTACATTTATTTAACAATTTTATTCATATTTATTTACTAATTATTCACTGTTTTATTAATTTCCCGGTTTCCATTTAAGGATCAATCCAGCACTCAGCCATCTTCCGGGAACCGGTACGTTTCCATAATCATAATATTTTTGATTCAGGAGATTTGTCGCCTCACCAAAAAAGCGAAACCAGCCAACTTTCCAATTCAATCTTGTATTAAAAAGGAAGACTGGAGGATATTCCATTTCTTCACCGGATTCATAAGATGTGTAAGTTCCTGCCCTGTCCTGAAATGATCCGGTCAGATGAAATGATACATCCCGGAACAATACATAATTGAAAACGAAATCAAGCTTGTGCCTCAGATAATCCATTGCATAACGGGAATAAAATCCGCCACTTTGCTTATTGGATGATTGATAGGTATAACTAAGCCGGACAAAATCAAGATAAAAACTTTTTCTCGTAGAGTGTTTTGGATGGTAAGATCCTGCCATTCTGAGACCCATAGTTTTAAGTTCCGTAATGTTCATGCTTTCCCATAAAAGAGAATCAGGATGTCTGACCCAGTCAATGATATCGGTACCTTTCCTGAAAAAAAACGAACCCTGCAACCGAAAAGCTCCCCTGGTGTATGCGTATGAAGTTTCCACCGTTATTGCTTCTTCCGGCTTTAATACAGGATTCCCGACATTCACCGGGCCCTTATAATACAAATCTGTAAAAGTTGGCAAACGATAGGATTGATTCAGGGATAAATACAGTTTGTGATTTCCGGATATTCTGTAAGAAAAATCAAATCCTCCATAAAACCCGGGCCGGAAATCAGAAAACCAATTCAGCATAAACCCTGCACTATAGGTGAAATTCTGAATTTTACCTGACTGTTCAAACCAGGCAGAAAGTATCCTTCTTGCATCACCCATGTTATAAAATACATTATTTTCACCCGGTACAGGTATGGAATTACGCAAGGGGTTGCCCAATACATTACTCATAATATTTTCCTGCCTGAAATCAAATCCCAGGGAAGACTTTCCCATAAATGTGGTAATCCAGGAATTAACATCCACACCATAAACATTTGTCAGATGATAATTGTGATTTTTATACCATTCCGGTGGATCACTCCTGAACAGTTCAAAACGGTCTTTATTTCGTTTCCAATAAATGCCGGATCTGAATTTTATCATTTTTCCGGTCTGAATTTTCAAGCTTACCAGAGAATTGTTTATTTGTTCAAACTGATTGGGATATTTTGGTGTATAAAAGCTATTTGCACCAAAGGCTTTGTCCTGATATCCTGCCTGAAACTCAATACTTGTATTTTTCAAATATGCTGCGCCATGATAATAATAATTTGATTTCCGGTAATCGGTATTCTCCATATAACCACTTGATAAACCGGTAGAAACAGCCACAAAACTCTGAATTTTACCGGTATAAACCGAACCTGAAAAACCGGACTGAAGAAGGCCATATTGACCGGCGGTAATGTGGGCTCTTAAAAAGCTCTTTTTTTCCGAACCGGTAATAAAATTTACCGCACCCGAAAAAGCATTCGGTCCAAGAACCCGGGCACCTGATCCGTTTAATATTTCCACCCGATTCACCGCATCAAAAGCAACCGGCAAATTAAAAGAATGATGTCCGCTCTGTGGATCATTTAAGGGAATGCCATTGAGTAATATCAGTGCCTGGTCAAAACTTCCTCCGGAAAGATTGATATCAGCCTGAATCCCCGGAGCTCCCCGCTGGCGAACATCTACACCATGTACAGTCTCCAGTAAACCTGCAAATGTCAATGCCGGAGCGGAAGCTATTTCATCATCAGGAACAGTGGTGATCAAACGGGCCAGCCCGGAGTAAACTACAGGAACCCTCTGGCCAATAATGGTTAATTCTTCAATCTCAAGCGTGTCGGTCTGAGAAAATCCGGAAATTATTCCGATAAAAAAAAGCCATATGAGAAAAGTAAATTTTTTCATTTCTCCGGATAAAGGACAGCAAAACTAAAAAATATCCTACCAATTTCCATACATCAATACAAACTACAGAAATCCTAAAACAGGCGAAATGCTATGATTTGCAGGTTTTCGGGACAATAGTAACTATAGAAACTACAGGAACTATAGAAACAAATAAAATCATTTTTTAGAAAAACGCATATCCGTAAATGTTTCTGAAATATCCCAGAGTTTAGTAGCTGTAACCGAATCTATTCCTTTACCGGGAATTTTATTTTCTGCCGGCAAACCCCAAAAACCCAATAAACGCGGACCATAAAATTCACCGGGAATTGCTTTTTCCGAGGTAGCGGCATAGATGGTAGGTAAAGCTCCAAGAGTGGCTTTAGTTGCAACGAGGGAATCAGCAATATGCATAAATTTTCCTTTTAAAGAAGCCCCTTCCAATTCTGGTCCCCTTTTAGTTAAATTAGTAGCTGAGTATCCCGGATGGCTCGAATAAACAGTAATTTCTGAATCGGATTTCTGAAGTTTTCTCAGCAACTCAAAGGTAAAAAGTAAATTTGCCAGTTTGCTCTGTCCATAAGCTTTCCACTTATCATATTTCTTCTCTGCATTCAGATTCTCAAAATCAATCTCACCCATCCGGGCTGCCATACTACTGGTATTCACTATCCGCGCCGAATTGGCTGCATTAAGTAAAGGCAACAGGCCCAGTGTCAAAGCAAAATGTCCTAAATGATTCGTGCCAAACTGCATTTCAAAACCATCTTTGGTTCTCATTTCCGGGATTGCCATTACACCCGCATTATTACATAAAATATCAAGACTTTTATATTTTTTTGAAAAGGAATCCGTAAAAGACTGGACAGACGACAAGTCAGCCAAATCCAATGCAGCAGTTTTTACATCCGAAACCGGATAAATATCCTTAATTTCCCGAAGTGCCTCCTCACATTTTGTCATATTCCTGCAAGCCATGGTCAGTTCCGCACCTTTGGAAGCAAAGATTTTGCTCAGTTCAAATCCAAGTCCGCTGTTTGCTCCGGTAACAAGCACTTGTTTACCAGTCATTTCAGGAACATTATCCGAAATCCACTTGTTTATATTAGTATTAGTCATAATTTTAAAATTCTTTTTTTAAGTAAAATTTATAATTCACTAAAAAATCCAACAAATAATATCACATTTTAGAATAAAATCCATTTTACTACGTTTAATTTTCGGACCCAAAGTTAAAAATCATTTTCTATGAATGAAGAAACATCACGATTTTCATATAAAGAAGAACAGGCAAATGCAATCTCACACTTTATTGGCGCATTTCTTTCCGTGGCAGCACTTGTACTTATGGTAGTGTATTCAGCTATAAATGGTACAGCATGGCATGTTGTAAGCACAGCCATTTTTGGCAGTACACTCATTACATTATACCTTTCGTCCACATTTACACATTGGTTAAAACCCGGGCGTTTAAAAGAAACATTTTTCACCCTTGACCAGGTTGCTATTTTCTTTTTGATAGCAGGCACCTATACTCCTATGGCTTTGGTTGCCCTGCATGGCGTATCCGGCTGGATAATATTTGGTATTGAATGGGGACTGGCTTTAGCTGGCTCCCTGACCAGAATATTACGACCGGGAAAATACAATGCTGGTGTAAACCTCTTCTATATAAGCCTGTATGTAATAATGGGGTGGCTGTTTGTTTTTGCAATAATCCCATTAATTAAAACAATGCAACCAATGGGTATCATCTGGATTCTTATTGGTGGGGCTTTTTATTCCCTGGGAATACTTTTTTATAAAAAAGCAAGGTTCCGGTATCATCATCTGGTTTGGCATTTAATGGTACTTGGTGGTAGTATTTCTCATTTTTTTGCGATCTATTTTTTTGTATTACCCATCCGCCTTTAAGAAATAAGCTTTGCATTGTATTATCTATTAGACCGGACAAACTCAAACCCTGGAACAATTCATATCCGATCCAGCGTCAAAGGTTCATGAGATAGTAAGGATAGTTTGTAGATTATTTTCTCTTTCTTCGGGTTGCCCGGTTACCCCCGCCAAATAGGATACCTGCACCAAGTACAAATCCGAAATCATACCATCCACCTGAATTATGTACTTCATATAAACTTACCTTATCCGTAAAAAGGGAAATGAAAAAGGTAACGGGAGCAATTATACCATGCCACACACCCGTAAAGAATCCGGCAACAGTTTGATCAGGTAATGGAACATCTGCAAAAGTATTGGGTCCCGGCAAACAGCCCGTCACAGAGACCAGGAAAACTACTAATGTAATTATAAAAACATTTTTCTTTTTCATAAGTTGAAATTTAATACCCTGATTTTAGAAAATAATTCCAAAAGTTAGTAAAAAATTCCATAAAATTTAATATATTTTAACATATTTTGCTTAATAGTTTAATAAAATGTTATGAAGTTCTTTTCTGTATTATTCCTCGTAGGGATTTTGTTAACAGATAGCAGGCCATATTCTCCGGGTGCACAAAAACATAAAAATGATACAAGCTGGAGTAAACCACGATTTTCTGAGAGATCTGAAGAGAGAAAATATATGGTGGAAACCTATATCCGGAATTCTGTGTATGATCCGGTAACTGACCCACAGGTTTTGGATGCCATGAAAGCTATTCCGCGACACCTGTTTATACCTTCTCAATACCAAACGTATGCTTACGAAAACACTCCTTTATCCATTGGACAGGGTCAAACTATTTCCCAACCCATTATTGTTGCCCATATGACAGAGCTGCTAAAAATAAAACCCGGATATAAAATCCTTGAGGTTGGTACGGGAAGTGGTTACCAGGCTGCGGTACTCTCTGAGCTGACACCTTATGTGTACAGTATTGAAATAATTGAAAAACTGGGTTTGAAGGCTGCTAAAATCCTAAAAGAATTGGGTTACAATACCATAAAAGTCAAAATTGGTGATGGTTATGAAGGTTGGGCTGAATATGCTCCCTTTGAGGGAATTATTGTTACCTGTGCTCCTGAGAAAATCCCTGAGCCACTTATTCAACAGCTCAAACCCGGAGGAAGAATTGTTATTCCCCTGGGGAAAGTTAATCAGATCCAGAATCTGGTAGTAGTTGAAAAAGATAATAACGGTAAATTAAAAAAGAAAGTTCAGTATCCGGTCCGCTTTGTACCTATGACCGGTAAGGCGAGGAAGAACGATGAACGTTGAATGTTGAACACAGTGCCTCAAAATTTTTAAGAATATGGTCCGCTGACTGAGCCTGTCGAAGCCAGTTTCACGAATATAAAAAGAAATAAGAGCCGAAAAGGCAGAGGTAGAAAGTAAGGAGAATGAACGATAAAGGTTGAAGTGACTAAGCGCTGTAGAATGGTCAAATTCAAAAGAAAAAATATCGAATCTCGAATTTCGAACACCGAATGATAAAGGAAAGGCAGAAGGCAGAAGTAAAAAGTAAGAAGTAAGAATTAAGAATAAACCTTGACGATTCAAGAAATCTCATAAAAGCTTAAATGCTGATATTTGCAGATTTTCGGGACAAGCCCCAGGGAACAAGGACAACTAATAAAAAAATAGTCTTAGAATAATTTACAGTCATAACCAACATTAAATCAAATATATAATGACTTTACAATTTGCCATTTCAAAGCTTGCCTACCGGTATTGCTCTGCCATAGCTATGCGAAGGCGATGCAGGCAGGGAAGTATGACTGAGAAATTCTACAGTTGAAGCAGATTTCTCATCATCATACCTCAGGTTCGAGGTAACAGATTAAACATAACCGGAACCAGTAAAAATCGTCTTATAAACATTGAATGACCACCGATTTACTATTAATAAACATTAATTACTATTGAATTACCATTGAATGACAATTAATGACAATTGAATTATTATCACTTATTTCCTGATTTCAACCACCTCAAATCTTTTCTCAAGAATATTGCCCGATGCATCGATAAGTATCAGTGTATGCCATCCCGGACCGGGTCTGAGTTCCATCTGGTGAAAACGGATAGTTTCTCCCAGATACGCATCGTCCAGATGCCAGTAGACAGCAGTGCCCGGCACACTATGGGCCACTTCAAAAACCAGGCTGCTCAGTGTTCCGTCCAGGTTCCGGGGTATAAATATTTGCTTTGTTTCCTTTGGGTAGATGAGCTCCATTAACTTTCCCGAACCCGTTCTACAGGCAGGATCCAAAGGAGGAAGATCACGGTATTGAGGATTTTGTTTCTTAAAATACCACGCCATGGCAGGAGGTAAAACAAACCACTTTTTCTCTACCATATCAGCTACGGGATAGCAGCTGCTGTTGACCTGGAAAGTCTGTTCCTTATTCAGATGTACCCTTACATGATACGGACAAGTCCGAACCTTCACCCCCTTAAGAGGAACCTCCAGTGTATCTGTCGTTTCACAATCAGGCCCTGCTCTGAAACCACTCTCATGACACACCACCAGGTCGATCATTTCGTCATAAGGCGCCTGAAACCATTCTCCTGCCGGAAGTAATCCAAATACATCAAATAATACCGGAGCTGCGGCATTCAGTCCGGTCAATCCCGGACGACCCTCTCCGTCAGCATTTCCCACCCAAACACCCACTGCATATTGTGGAGTGACTCCTACAGCCCAGGCATCCCTGAATCCAAAACTGGTACCCGTTTTCCATGCAATTTTCCTGGAGGAGGAGTAAAACTCCCATAAACCTTCCTCTACCGGCCTTTTCAAGTCAGTAAGTGTATTAAATGTATTCCAAATAGGTGCCGAACTGAAAATACCGCTTTTTTTCAAATGATTCTTATCCGGATTCTTCTTCCCGCGATCATCCGTATCCGCCAACCAGGAAGGTTCCCTGTATTCCTGTGGATCATAGAGATAATCATAAGCATCAAAATGATTCAGTGTAGCCGCCATTCCGGCATAAACCTTTACCAAATCCCAGAGGGTAACTTCAGCTCCTCCAAGAATAAGGGTGAGCCCGTAGTTATCGGGGCCTCTGTTCACGGTTGAGAACCCCAGTTTCTGAAGCCGGGAGTAAAACTTTTCCACACCATAATTCTGCAACATCCTTACAGCCGGAACATTCAGGGACCGGACCAGCATCTGGCCTGCCGGAACCGCTCCGGAGTATGTCCGGTCAAAGTTCTTGGGTGCATAATTCGAAATGTGTGTTGGAATATCCGGAATCAGAGTGTGAGGAAGAATTTCCCCCTCCTCCAGCATAGAAGCATACAAAAAAGGTTTCAAAATGCTTCCTGAACTTCTCGGAGCAGTAATTACATCAACCTGCTCCCCTGAATTTTCATTTTTGCTATGGGTATTGCCCAAATAAGTAATGACTTTCCGGGTCTGAACATCAATTACCAGTATTGCCAGGTTATGAATCTCATTCTGCCGGAGAATTTGAATTTTTTGCTCTGCCAGTTGATTTACCTGGTTTTGTAAATCCTTCCGGATGCTTGTAACAAGCTTCTTTCCTTCATAGCCATCTTTCACAGCCCGGTCAAGCAAATGCGGTGTAATGCGGGGTAACGGTTCCGGACGAAGAGGAAGAGTTTCCGCACTGGCCAGCTCGCAGGAAGTTTGATCCATGTATCCTTTTTCTTTTAACTTATCCAGTAAACGATTTCGTTTTTCAATCAACCGTCTCTGATTTTTACCCGGATAGATCAGTGAAGGAGCATTTGGCAGAACGGCAAGGGTGGCGGCTTCTCCCCATGACAAACTGCTTGCGGGTCTTCCATAGTATCTCCAGGATGCTGCATCCATCCCTACCACATTTCCGCCAAAAGGAGCATTAGAAACATACAGTTTCATGATTTCCTCTTTTGACCGGACCATTTCCAGTTTCAGAGACAGAAGAATTTCAATCAGCTTTTCCCCAATGGTACGGGATTTTCCTTTTCTTGAAATACGTACCACCTGCATGGTAATGGTACTTCCTCCACTCACAATTTCCCCTTCCCTTATGTTTTGTTTCAAAGCACGGAACAGGGAAAAAGGGTTTATTCCCGGATGATAATTGAAATATTCATCCTCAAATAACCGGATGGAAGTGCTGAACTTTTCCGGAACACTGTCACATTCAGGAAAACGCCATTGACCGTCGGAGGCAATTTTTGCAGCCAGCAAATTCCCCTTGTTATCATTAAGTATGGTACTTGTGGGGTCATCAAATCTGGTTACAGGAAGAATCAAGAAGAAAAAAAATACAACCAACAGGCTTATAATAAACCCTTTGTGCTTTTTGAAGTATCTATATCTTTCTATTCTCTGCATTCAGTTATGCCTGTTTCCACTGGAAATGACAGATTAGTTTTGAACCGACATTAGTGCTCCACCACCATTACACGCCGGCCCGCTTTTATGGCATAGATATCCTTATCATACATGGCTTCACAGTAAACCATTGGCAAATAGAAATCACCCAGGTAGGAGGCATTCAGGATCACACGGTAAACTTTGGTTTCATTTTTTCTGAGATCAAAGTAGGTAAAAACCCGGTCATCCCGTATATCCTGATAACGCGGTTTATCTTTTAACAATGGATTATCGGCATTATCCATCCGGATATTCCTGATTTCCCAACCGGACGGGAATACCTGAGTTAGTGCCATATTATCATAAGCTGAACGAATTCCGGGGTGATGAACCGTAACTTCTGCAATAAAATCGGTTCCCTGAGCAAGGGATGAGATATCCAACCGGTTCCCTTCCATATCATAATACCTGACTCCCATTTCCAGGTCCTTTGATTCACTGGCCTGTGTACCTTCCATTGGCACCCCTTTCAGCTGTACACTTATAAAAAGTGTTCCTTTGCCTTTGTTTACAACTGTCAGGTGTCTCATTTCCGCATCATTTACCGGCAATCTGATCTGTGATACAGGTGAGCCGGATTTGACATTCTCAACCTTTCCATTGATGCTGTACTGATAATCAAGCTCCTGCGAAGCTTTCTCATCACCTATAAATTTCGCAATTGCTACCAGTGAAAAGGCAGTAGTCTGGGTACTGTACCAGCCGGATGATCCAAGCTGATCAGCAATATCATCAAAAATCTTCTTTGCCCTTATCTTATCCTCCAGCATAGCAAGCACTTCCAGTATCATTGCCTGATCCCTGAGGGTACTTCCAAAAGTATAGGAAAGCTCTTTGTAACGAATGACCGTAGTACTCAAATCCCTAACCATTTCTTTTGCTATTTCCTTTTTCCCAATCAGCAGGTAAGCCGCTGCCAAACGCCATTTAGCAACAGGAACCACCCCTTTCATCTCCCTCATCCTGTTCATGGCTCCCAATGCGGGTTTTTTTGCAAGTGCAAGTGTATAAAGACGATAAGCCTGGGTTAATTGAAGGCTTCTCAATGAGCCGGAATATTGATGTGACATCGACCACGAATTTGCCTGAACGGTCTGATACCGTACCCAGCTATCCAGAAAACCGATGGGTAGCTGATACCCCTTTTCTTTTGCCTCAAGCATGAAATTTCCGGCATAACTGGTACCCCAGTCTGAAATATAATTACGTTCCCCCGGCCAGTAGGTTAAACCTCCTCCGGACAACTGAAAGGACTTTATCCGGTTGATCCCTGCTATTACATTCTCCTGGATTTTTGCCTTTTCTTTGGCTGACAGATCAAGAAATCGATCCATAAAAAGCTGTGGAAAAACAGAAGAAGTTGTCTGTTCAATGCATCCGTATGGATAGGAGATCAGGTATTCTGTGCGCTTTTCCAGGTTCAGCCTTGGGATGGATGAAACTTCCAGTACTCCTGTATTTGTTCCCTTTAAGCCAACAGGCTGATAATCTGTTTCCCACTTTGTACCATTCTCCGATATTCCTTCAAGGAGCTTTGTAACCGGTGGATTCGGAAGGCGAAGTTTGATCTCAATTTTATCACTCGCCTCTTCACTCCCACTTTCCACAAATACTTCCACTACACCCTGTCCAATAAGATCAGCGGCTTTCAGAGTGAAATTGATAACCTGATCGCCCACCCCATCAAAACTGATCTTTTTACTATCCGGCCCGTCTATTCTGAACATTGCATTGGTTTTTACCTTAACCTTTACATTTTTTATCTTCTCATCCATGGCAAAAACAGTAACCGGTAAGGTAACGGTCTCCGCCGGGCTGACGACCCTCGGAAGAGTAGCAAGTACCATAAGTGGTTTCTTAACAGGTGTGGCCTTTTCAGCTGAACCATAAGCACCTTCATATCCGGCCACCACCATTGTCCTCACAGATCCGATATAATTTGGCATGGCAAGGGAATGGGTTCTGCTTTTGCCTTCCGGTAACTCAAAAGGACCAATAAAATGTACCACCGGCATAAAACGATTTGTATTTTTCTTTCCCTTTTGATCCAGGTACTCATCGCCCCCGATGGAAAGCAATCCGGCCATCTCTCCGGTGAAAGCACCCACTACATATTTATACATATCCCAGGTCTTTATTCCCAGAGCTTCTCTTGCATAAAAACGATTCCACGGATCAGGAGTCCTGAAACGTGTGAGATCCAGCAAGCCTTCGTCCACCACGGCAATTGTATAGGTCATTTTCCGGCCTTTTGCCTCGCTAACTGTAATGGAGAACTCTTTTTCCGGTGCCAGTTCATCCGGCATCCGGATGACCGGCTCCAGTTTGGTATGAGGATCAAATACCTTAATCATTTGTATGCCATAAAGGCGGATAGGAAGATCATTGGCACTTCTTTTGAATGGCTGGATTAGAGAAATATGGATATATGCATTCGGAGCCATTTCCGGGGTCGTTTCAAACTCTACGACAGGGTCCTTATCCCCTGCTTCTTTCCAGAAAGTCTTAACAATTTTTGAGCCGGTCTCAATGCTCACCAGGGCCCGGCCTTCTTTAATATCCGGAAGCGTAACTTTAACAGTTTCACCTACCTGATAGCTATCCTTATCCGTAGAAAATGCAAGCATCTCCGCACCGGTAGGGCTATCTGTCCCGGCATTATCCCACCATCCTTTATAATCGAGATAAACCACCGCGCCGGTACTATGTCCGGTAGCAGGATCAGTAATCCGTATCAGGTGCCTTCCCCAGCGGTTTTTGTCAAATTTCATTTCAAACATGGCTTTTCCGTTTACCGTGCTTATGGTGGATTTCTGAATCAGATTCTTACTTTTATTGGCCACGTATCTTCCAAGATTATCGTACTCATCTCTCTCCCACCACCAACGCCATGAAACTCTATAGATTTCTATTTGCAGGTTCTTCCGGCTCACCGGTTTTCCATCTTCATCCACCGTAACCACAGGGATCAGGTTTGTTTCATCTGAATACAAGGCATTGTTCCAACCGGGGCCTTCCGGGATCTTCACTCCCACATATCCCCTGAAAGGAGAATACAGAAGCTTATATCTGTCCACGCTGAAATTTCCTGATTTTTCAAAAACACGGGTCTTAAAAGAAGCACTCAGCATACCGGGAGCTTCCTTTCCTACATTGATTTTCGGATAGAAAATCGCTCTGCCTTTTTCATTCAGCTTTCCTTCAAAAATGGTCTTATCCTCCGAAGTAAAACTTTTCGAAGGATCATCAAACTGATAACCCGGATAATCGTCAAATTTAGTTTTTGCCTTATTCAGACTCAGTGCGATATCTGCTTTCAGATTTGAAGCAGGAGCACCATGCAACCATTTTACATCCAGTATCCCCTCCGTATTACCCGTACTTTTCAGAATTTTTGTTCCAAAATCTATATTGATCTTCAAACGGTTTGGTTTCACCGTTTCGATTCTTACCGTTTTTGTAAAGGAAGAACCTCCAACTTTCACTTTTGCCAGCCAGTTTCCGGTTGGGGCATCTCCCCCGGTTGCTGTCCGGAAATCATAAAAGCCATTTACGGAAGAAGTCTTTATCTTTCTCAGATACAGCTGACTTTCGGGTGTAAACAGCTCCAGCACCACCGGATGAGCAGCCGGAAGTGCTTGCAGTTTATCCTCCAGCACAAAGGTCAGATATACAGAATCTCCGGGTCTCCAGACACCCCTGTCACCATAGATAAAACCTTTCACACCTTTTTTATTCTTTTGACCGCCCACATCAAACATACTTACCGAGAGTGATGAGCCATCGTCCAGCCGGAGGTATCCTCTTTGTTCCCCCTTTTTTGCCACCAGCAGGAAGGGTTTCCTTTCCAGACTTATCTCAGCCATCCCATTATTACCGGTAGTCTCTGACTGCATCAGCTGATGTTGATAATTATAGATCTCCAGTTCCACTCCCGGCATGGGATCAGTACTTATGAGATTGGTAACAACCACCTGCAGATGATTATTTTCACCCGATTTTGCAAGAATACCCAGATCTGAAGCCAACACATTTTTTGCAATTACATGGGTATTGTTCATGTAGTAAGAATCTTTACAGGGATCATCCTTTTCCCTCCAGTTGAAGCCATCCTCATAATCGTATTCTTCATCCCCGTAATAATAGTAGTAATTACCTCCGGGTCCGTCAAATTTATCCAGCTCCCTATCTTCTGAAGTTTTTATCCGGTCGTTCTGACCCTTCTTACTTCCTTTACAGGGATAAAGAGACATTGATCTGTCAAAGCCCAGGTAAACCCTGTAAATAGCACCCGGTTCGGTTTTGATCAGCTTTGCCAAGTCCAGTGAAAATACATTCCATGTCCCAAAATCAATGGGTTTATCCGGAGTTAAGGGAATCTCTTTTTTCAGAATGATCCTTCCCACCCTGTTTAGTTCACGGGTTCCGTTATATTGATTGTTTTGAAAAAACTGTGCTACATTTTTCTCATAAATTTTGACCACTTTCAGATTCACCGCGCTTAAATTCACAGCTTTGAATGGCAGAAACCATCCATCTGCATCCGGCATGATCACCCCGTCACCCAAAAAGGCAACTTCCGGGTGAATGCTTGTAAATGTGACAGTCTTCTGATATTGCTGTGCCAGAGGGTAATTTAATGAATTTCTCAGGGATTTTTCCACATAAATGGTTTTTGTCCCCATCATCCTGTTTTCCGGAAATACCTTAATGATATTTCCTGAAACTTCCAGTTTTATTCTTTCCCCGGATTTCAGATAAACCAGCCCATTCAAATCCTGACTGGTTTTTACCGGATCGGAGAAATACAAGGCGACATATTGCTCCGGCTGCTGGTTCGTTTCAATATTCATCAGGTTGAAATCAGTCAGCGAGGGAATATCCAGCGTTTCACTTCCTTTTTCCTTCACACCGATTTCTGCACCATCCCATTTTATTTCCACGCTTTGTTTCTCCTCAGTCCGCAGAATACTATCGATTACAAATAGATGATCCAGTCCGTTTTCAGAATGCTGCCATTTTATTTTCAACTCATTATTATTCTGCTTTGCATGTAAGACATTCTCTACAAGCGCGGGCTCGGCAAAATCTGCTGTTTTCAGGTTTCCGGTAAACTGCTGCCATCTGAAATCTTCCTCATTTATACCCTTCAGTCCTTCAAAATTCACAAACATTGCCTGCTGCATGGTCTGAAACTGAAACTCAAATGTTTTATACCTGGAGGGAACTTCCC
The DNA here is from genome assembly GCA_024763075.1 of Bacteroidales bacterium. Lineage (GTDB taxonomy): Bacteria > Bacteroidota > Bacteroidia > Bacteroidales > VadinHA17 > JANTGF01. The sequence goes on from JANTGF010000024.1 coordinate 40,774, forward strand.
TTATCCCGGATAAATAAAATTTCGCATTATACACTATTCCTGCCTTCAGTCTGGGCTCCGGTCTGAACTCAATGGTCCGGTTATCAATCCATCTGGCATTTCCATTAATCTTCGGGCTAAAAGAAAAAAGATCATCTTCTACTGCCTTATCCTTTGTTACACCGGGGACCTCCTCCATCAGGCGAACCTGTATGCCGGAATTCACCGAAACCACCCCGGAAGTAAAACCGGATATATAACTGGTAAAGCCGGCATCAATCGCAGGAGCCTGTTTCTTTGACTGATTACAACTATTTAAAACAAAAGACAAAATCAGTGCTAAAAAAAGCACTTTTACCTGAGCAGAATAAGGTATTGACATAGCTTGAAGATTTGAATTAACTGAATAAGAATCGCACTTCGGTAATTATACTGTAGAGCAATAGCAAAAAAAAAATACAAATTTGAATTTATCAGGAATCAGATTAACAAGATTTGGTTTTTAAGGGTTTACAAAAATCAAAAAAATTTCATCATTTTTTTATAAAGTAAATATACGGATTTTTCCCCATAATGTTCTAATGAAAATCATCTTTAACACATTTATTCTGCCAATGAAAAAAATAAAAATTTACAGGTCGATATGAAACAATAATAATTTAACCCAAAATCACCATTTGCCTTTAACAATCATAGATGAATCCGGAATTAAATATATAGTTTTGTATTGTTTATTCCTCCAATATCAAATATGATTAAAATGCGAATCCATAAAGCCTCCAGATTCCTGAAAGATATTTCTATCCTTTTAATTTTTGTCTTGTCCGGCTGTCATTCCGGGAATGAACAAACAGATAATCAATTGGAACAAACCCGGCCATTTCTTTCCATTGACTTCTCTGGAATATTGAAACAAAAAAGAGAAGTACCTGTTTCCATGATTGCCAATAAAGTTGATTATATACTTTTAGAAAAAACACCAAAATCGTTAATTGGCAGTATTATGGATGCTTCTATTACCAGTGATTATATTTTTATCCGGCACAACGGGTCTCCTTTGCTTACACAGTTCTCACGTGACGGGAAATTTGTAAGGCAAATTGGTTCCATAGGAAGGGGACCGAAAGAATACGGACTGATGCGCAAATTCAGTATTGATGAAAAAAGGGAGTTAATTTACATCCATTCCAACTGGACCCAAAGGATACTGGTTTACTCATTTAAGGGTGAATATGTAAAAACCATAAAATTTGACGGGAGTGGCAGGGGAATTATCAGCTGGTCGCGGGACAGTTTATTTGTCAGTTTCGGTGAACCACATATGGGGAATGAATCATTTGTATTTATTGAAACAAACACCCATGGCGATACAATTCAAGGTATAAAAAACCATATTTTCTGGAACAGTAACGAAAGTTCGCATTTTATGATTTCCTATTGGGGGCGAAACTCCTTTTACCGGGCAAACGATAAACTTCACATGAAAGGCTGGTATAATGACACTGTTTACACCTATAACAAAGAAAACAAGATAGTTCCGGAGTATTTTATCAACCTGAAAAACCATAAAATTCCGGAAGACAAGATTCCCGAACGAAATTCGGTAAAACCCATCCCCGGAAATTGTTACTGGACCGGCGTAAATGAATCTTCAGACTATATTTTTATCCGTTACGGAAGTGTTTGGTCACCCAAAAGCAATGATAAAAAAGAAGAACAGGGATATATGTTTGTAAATAAAAATACCGGGAAAGGGATAGCTTTAGCTAATAATGGAGATGAATATGGTTTTATAAATGATTTGGATGCAGGCCCTGATTTTAAACCTGAATATTCGAACGATTCCCTGGCATATTTTTTCATTCCTGCCATAGATTTCAAGGAATACCTTGATTCAGACAAGTTCCGGAACAAACCGGCTAAATATCCGGATAAAAAAGAGCGGCTCAGAAAACTTAATAAAACGCTGGAAGAAAATGATAACCATATTTTAATTATGGCTCATCTTAAATAAAAAAGAAACGATAAAATGAATGTTGCAGTTACAGGAGCAAACGGTCACATAGGTGCCAATCTGATCAGGAAGCTACTTGAAAGGGGAGATACAGTAAAAGTACTGTACCATAACAACAATACTGCTTTTAAGGGTCTGGATATCTCAACTGTTAAAGGGGGTCTGGGAAATCCTGAATCTCTGGAAGAACTATGTAAGGAAGCAGAAACCGTTTATCATCTGGCAGCTCAGATCTCCATCGGCAATTTTACGCTGGAACAATTGATGAAAATTAATTTTACCGGAACAGAAAATGTGATAAATGCCTGTAAGAAAACGGGGGTTAAGCGATTGGTACATTTCAGCTCCATTCACGCCTATAAACACAACCCGTTAAATGCCCCGTTAAATGAATCAAACCCCTTAAACCTGGAAAGCGAACTGGTTTATGAAAGGACCAAGGCTCTGGCAGAGGAACTGGTTCAGAAAAAGGCAGGGGAAGACGGACTTGAAATTGTAATTGTAAATCCAACGGCAGTAATTGGTCCCTGGGATTTCGGGCCCTCCTATCTGGGCCAGTTTTTAATCAGGCTTTACAACAGAAGAATTCCCGCTCTTATACCGGGCGGGTACGACTGGGTGGATGCACGTGATATAGCAGATGGGACCATAGGAGCTGCCCTGTATGGGAAAAGTGGTGAAAAATATATTCTTTCCGGCAACTGGCTGAGCCTGAAAGAGCTTACGGAACTTGCAGCACAGGCCTGTGGCAAGAACCTTCATGTTCCGGTTATCCCTTATTTTTTGGGACTGGTCGGGCTGCCATTTATTCAGGGATGGGCGAAAATCAAAAGGGAACATCCTCTTTACACAAAAGAGTCTTTACAAATTCTGCAAAGCGGAAACCGGAATATTCAAAATAAAAAAGCAAGGAAAGCATTGGGATACAAACCCAGACCCCTGGAAACAACTTTGAAAGATACTTTTGACTGGTTTAAACAAAACGGCTATCTTTAACGGCTCAAAGGAAAACCAAATATATTCTTTACACCTGATTTTATGGTCATTTCACCCGAAACATTCAAGTACATCACCTGGGGGTGGATTCTACTCGCCCTGATCATTTTCCCTGTTCTTTTTAAAATAAATCCTCCTTACGGAAGACATAGCAGCAAGAAATGGGGAGCCAGAATAAACAACAGGACCGGGTGGATCCTGATGGAGCTACCCACACTGATTCTTTTTATTCTCTTATTTCTGACAGGGGATGTGCAGAAAACGGCTGTTACCTGGATATTCTTCTCCGTGTGGATGTTACACTATGTAAACCGGATATTTATTTTCCCAATGCGTATCCGTACAAAAGGAAAAAAAATGCCCCTGGCCATCATCTTTTCGGGCATCTTTTTTAACTTGATGAATTCTTCATTGAATGGTTACTGGCTGGGGTATATGGCATATTACCCGGTCGAATGGATAAAGGACCCACGTTTTATTCTGGGATTCAGTGTGTTTGTTTTTGGTTATATTCTGAATCAAAGATCAGATACCTACCTTATCAGTTTAAGAAAAGGGGGCAAAACAGGCTATTATATTCCCCAAAAAGGATTTTTTAAATATATATCCTGCCCAAACTATCTGGGGGAAATGATGGAATGGATTGGTTTTGGTATCATGACCTGGTCACTTCCCGGATTATCTTTTGCCATTTGGACCATAGCCAACCTTTTACCCAGGGCATTGCATCATCATAAATGGTACTTTAATACTTTCCCTGATTATCCTAAAAACAGAAAAGCTCTGATTCCGTGTATCTTATAAATCAATATGGTTCTCCGGGGAACATAACATGAAGACACCCCCTGACGTTATTGAAAAATATGCTTAATTTTATACTCAAACTTTATACAAAATATTGATGAGCGGAGTTGATTTTAACCAATACCTGGTTCCGGTCCTTTATGTCGGGATGAGCCAGTCCCTTTTTGCCTCCATTATTGTATGGTTGAAAAAGCCCCGGGAACTGCAGGATGAAATTCTTTCCGGCTGGTTGTTTTTTATTTTTATCAAGCTCCTGTTAAATCTACTTGAAATAAAACACAGCCAGCTGTTTATCAATAAGATGGGAATGATCATTGTTCCCATGATGTTCGGGCCCTTATTGTATTTATATGTTAGAAGCCTTTTATCGCCCGAATCAAGCTTTAACAAAAAAGACTGGATGCATTTTATTCCTTTTCTGGTATTCGGCATATATGCTTTGATTTTTTCCACTGATAAACCGGTTTATAACCTACATTTTTTTGAGCGTGACGGATTTCTTATTGAGAGAATTATTTTCGGACTCAGTTTTTACCTGTCCATCTCCCTTTATGGTTTGAGAACCCTTATTCTGCTTCATAAACACAGAAAGCGACTGAAAGATTATTATTCCTATGATTCGGAGAAAATCACCCTGCGATGGGTTATGTTTGTGAGTATTTTATTCAGTGTGATCTATATACTGGTTATCTCATCCGGCATTTTCAATATTTTTATTTTAAACCGCGAAGTCATTAATCCTGATCTTTTTTCTGCTACGGGACTGACTTTATTATCTATTGCCGTTAGTTTTTACGGGTATAAGCAAACCAAGCCCGAAAGTAGTGTGAAAGATCCATTGCTTCCGGCACGAACTGAGGATAAACCAAATGATAATACACCTTCCAAATATCAAAAGTCTTCACTCAAAGAGGAAGATATGGAACGGTATCTTCAAAAATTGATCAGGCTTATGGAAGATGAGAAGCCCTATCTTGACGGAGAGCTTACACTCCAGGAATTGTCCGACAGATTGGGTGTATCCAAACATCACCTGACCCAGATACTGAATACCAAACTAATCCGTAATTTTTATGCATTCGTGAATGAATACCGGATTGAAGAAGTTAAGCGAAGACTTTCCGATCCGAAAAACAGGAATTTAAAGATAATGAGTATCGCTTATGATTCAGGTTTTAATTCCAAAACTTCATTTAATACAGTTTTCAAAAACCATACGGGAATGACTCCTTCTGAGTTTCTGGAAAAAGTGCAGAAAGAAAATATGGAAGAGTAAACAAGAATCAAGAATCAAGAAACAAGAATCAAGAATCAAGAATCAAGATACGAGAATCAAGATACAATGATACACAAGAAACTATCTCGTCCTGAAACAGGTTTACAAAAAAAGTAAGGTATAGAGTACCGTATTATTATTTTAAACGAATAGTCAAATGTAAGAGAAAAAATATCAAATTTCGAATTTCGAACACCGAATGATGGAGGAAGGGAAGAACCGGAAAAGGCAGAAGGCAGAAGTAGAAAGTAAGAAGGATGATTGATAAAGAATCAAGAAATCCCGAAACAGTTGAAATACTACATTTGCAGATTTTCGGGACAAAAAACAAGAAACAAGGAACATTTAACAGGTTGACAGAATTGTCAAAGATTAAAGGCAGAAGACCGGAGTTGGAGTAGAAGGTTGAAAGCTGAAGGGCAGAAGTAATCAGGAAATCAGGATATCATAAACATGTAAAATAAGACTGAGGGAGTGAGGGAGTGAGGGACGAAGAGACTGAGAGAGTAATAACTGAGTTTGCATTATTGTAAAGACGCGATGCATCGCGTCTCAGTTTATCAATAAGATAATGCTTAAATGCCTAAATGTATGAATGCCAAAATAGAACAACCCGTAAAGACGGATGATAAAAAAGACGAAGAGACTGAGCGACTTAGAGATTACTGGTGCCACATTATCGTAAAGACGCGATGCATCGCATCTCAGTTTATCAATACGCTAATGTTTCGCCAAAAAACGGGGACAGGGAGTCAAACCGGACAACTACCTCGCAAATGACTGTTGCCCGGAGAATTATTTCGTAATTTAACAGAAAAGCTATTTGGGGTAATTGCAGTAAACGCAGGAAGAAAAAAGCCCGCGTTGAAAGCAGGCTTTTTTTAGAAAATATGTTTCTTTTTGAGCTAATGGTTTATTACAAGCTGTTTTACAACCGATTGCTTCCCGGCTGTGAAATGAATGAAATAGGTACCGTTAACAAATTGTTTTGTATCTATTCGTAATAATGGCTGGTCTGTTTTTGTGGATTTATAAACAGGACTTTTTAGAATATTAACTATTTCTAATTCATAAGTATCACTGACAATTCCTTTGG
>JANTGF010000025.1 GCA_024763075.1 Bacteroidales bacterium
GAAGTTAAAAGCCGGTCAGCTCCGGTTTTGATTACATCTTCAAGCGCCTTGTGTGGGTCGGGTGTCATATCAAAGGCCCGGTGGAAAGTAACACTTAATGGCCGTGCCAGTTCTGTCAGCTCCTTTGATCTTTCAATATCTATGGTAGCATCCGGTTTTAATATCCCGATAACGACTCCGTCAGCTTTCATCTCCTTTGCGAAGGCAATATCTTTTTTCATTACCTCAAATTCCAAATCGGAATACAGAAAGTCCCCTCCCCTTGGTCGAATGATTACCTGAATCTTTAAATCCAGATATTCCCGTGCTATTTCAATCATTCCTGCACTTGGGGTAGTCCCTCCTTCGTATAAATTATCGCATAATTCAATTCTGTCTGCACCACCTTTTTGCGCTGCAATTGCTGATTCCAAAGAGTCAACGCAGACTTCAAGTTTATATCTTTTCTCCATTGATAAAATTTTATTTTGTTTAACTATGCTGTTGAAAGTAGATTTTTTTTAATATTGCATCTGTAAAAGTAACCAATTAATTAAAAATTCAAATGAAACCAACTCTTTTAATTCTTGCTGCCGGGATGGGGAGCAGGTATGGCGGACTTAAGCAAATGGACAAAGTAGGCCCTTCCGGTGAAACCATAATAGATTACTCCATTTATGATGCAATCAGAGCCGGGTTTGGCAAAATTGTGTTTGTTATCAGGCGGGAAATTGAAGAGGAATTTAAAGAGGTTTTTATTGACAGGTTGAAAGGGGAAATTGATATAGATTATGTGTTTCAGGAGCTTACCATGGTTCCGGAAGGAGTTAAAGTACCTGAAAACAGGAAGAAACCCTGGGGTACAGGTCATGCCATAATGGTTGCAGAAGAGAAAATAAATGAGCCTTTTGCCGCCATCAATGCAGATGATTTTTATGGCTCCCAGTCTTTTGGCGTGATTGCTGAATTTTTACGAAACAATCAGAATGAAAATGATTATGCGATGGTAGGATACCAGTTGGACAAAACCCTGTCAGATTTCGGACATGTAGCCAGAGGAGTTTGTAAAACTGATGAAAATGGTTTTTTAAAGGAAGTAACGGAACGGACAAATATTCAACGAACAGAAAAAGGAATAGCTTTTACCGGCGAAAACGGCGAGGAGGTTATTCTTTCAGGAAATGAAACCGTTTCGATGAATTTCTGGGGTTTCAAAACATCTGTATTTAGCTGGTTGAGCAGATATTTTACTGAGTTCATTAAAGAACATGGAGACGAACCAAAATCAGAATTTTTTATACCCATACTGGTTATGGAACTGATAAAGATCAGACAGGCAAAAGTTAAGGTTTTGCAAAGCGGAGAGAAATGGTTTGGAGTTACATATAAAGCAGATAAAGAAGATGTTATGCAAAAAATTCTAAACAAAGTAAAAGCAGGGGAATATCCTGAAAAGCTCTGGGAATAGGAATTATCTCCTATTATTAAGATTTCTGCAATACCCGGCTAAAAATGCCGGGTATTTTTAATAAAACCCATTTCAACTATTTATTTTGTCCTCCACTAAATACAACTTAGAATCATTCTAAATAACAAAAACCTAATTACCAGGAGAATCATGTATTCAAATAATAGTTATTTTTAGGTCAACAATTAATTGTGCCAACAATTCTTTTTAAATCTAAAGTTATTTCAAATGATACCACTGAAAAAGATCTTTCTGTTGTATGTTTTTGTAATGTTAAGTTTTACATCTTTTTCCCAGAACACAACATACAAAGTTGTTTGCGACAAGACGGATAATAAGCTAAAAGTTGTAAAGGCAGAGAATCATTCAAGCAATTTTGTTCCGGTAAAAAGCGGTTTTCCCTTTGCCGCAATCGCAAGAGATTGGATTAAGGATAATTATTCCACCGATGATTGTGATGCGGAAAAACTTATAAATGATATCAATAATAAAAGCCAAAGCCAAACCAAAACACAAGCCGAAAACCCTCCGGTTAACCAGCAACAAACCGGAGCTGCTGTCACTGCACCCACACCAGCTTATACCCCGTCTAAGCCAAATCCGGTTTTTAAAAATACTTCTTTCGGCTTTGATCTGTTGTTTCATAATCTTGATGAAATCATGCAGCTGGATGAAAGCAAGTTGGGAATTGGCTTAAACCTGGAGCATATTTTTGGTAAAAAAAGATATTATATTGGTACAGGAGCTCATTTTAATGTACTTGTAGCTGAAGACAATAGTGAAACTGTGGAGTTATATATGTTTAAATTTCCGGTTTTTGGAGGTTACCGGATAAATTCAAAACGATTTTACCTGGCATTTGAGGGTGGATTATTCATTAATACAAAATTATCCCCTTTTAAAGACGATGATACAAGTTTACACGGCAGGTTACCATTGAATAGTTCTTATAGTATCTTTCCAAGATTACGCTTTGGGGGTAAGTCCATGCAATTGGAAGCAGGTGCGGAATTCTGGCTTTCAGATGTCCTGGAAAATACAGACAAGCTTTCCGTTTATCACCTTGCCATAAGATTCTTATTTTAAAGTGCTGAAAATATATTCTGAAAATTATGAAGTAATGACCTGCTTTTTGTAATAATCATATAGAATGAAAAAATATTCCGTTTTCTTTTTAAGTATTCTCTTATTATTTCAAACTGCCGGAGCTCAGGTTATTGGTGTGGACCAAAAAAAACTGGCTGATGGTATCAAAGAGAAGTTAATGGATGAAATTACTTCTAAGATCACATCTTCTGTTGAAAGCGGTGAAGCCTGGGTTGCCGATGCTACTTATTTTTCGGTTGTACTTGAACCATTTGAGGCGTTTGGTATTGATCCTAAAAACCCAAACTTTCTTAATCAGGCATATGAATTGCATAAAAAAATAGAAGAAAAATTACAAAAAGATCCAAGTCTGAGGTATAGTGGACAGTTAAAAAGCGAGATTTCAGGAATTGTAAAAAAGGGGATGTGGAATTATGCAGGTTCCTATATTGACAATGAATCAAAAGCAATTTACGATCAGGTTTCCGGTTTGGTTTCAGACGGGCAAAAGAAAATTACAGATTTGCTTGATGCGGCCAGTGGAATTTCATCTTTGGATCCGGATCTTGAAGATTATGAATCGGAAGTGGTTGGGGTTCTTAAAAAATTCGGAATAAAATCAGACTATTTTTTCGTAATTGATGATCTGGATCTTGTTTTATCGAAAGGATATGAAAAAATTGCGGATCCTCTGGCTGCACTGAGTATAATAGCCTCTGCTGCCGGTTCGGATGACCCCACTTATAAAATACAAATGATGCTGGAATTCGGGGAGACATTTGGGGGTAAGGTCCCTATCATAGGTGACCTGATCACTCCTTTATTTACACTTGGAAAAGGAGTGTTTGATGCGGCAAAAGGACTGGAGAATATTCTGGAGAAGAATCTGAATCAGGGGTGTATTTCACCTGCGGGTGGTACTTATGCTTCAACAAATATTAATAAACGAAGCAAGTTTATTAAAAAATTTCCCAATATTAACAGGGCTTGTCCCATGAATCAAAAAGTCTATTCACCCATCTACAACTTTATCTTTTTTAACACTTCTGACAATTCAGAATTGTTCTTTTACTTAAATGATACCTGGTTAAGAGGTAAAAAAGATAATTTGCACAAAGGCACTGAGGATATATACTCTTCTATCCAATGGCTGAGGAGATTTAATAATGCAGATAAGGCAACAGACCTGAGTTTTATATTTAATTCCTATCAGAAAAAATACGGCTGGTTGGTTTATACGGAAGAAGTGAATAAAAGGATTTCAAGGTTCACTGTACTATTCAAATCGGCTTTGCAAACGGTTCAGGCATGTGACGAAAAAAAACTCGAAGATTTCTTTATGAACAAAATGGGATTTAACTGGATTACCCGGCTTATGGAACTGAGAGGACTTGAATTCGGATGGAATGACTTAAAATATTTTAACGCATACTGGGAAGAGGAAGTCAGGAATGCAATGATTTACAATTATTATCTGAGTAAACACCAGGACAATATAAACAACCTGGACCGTATTATTGATTTTTTGACTGAAAATGTACCTATAAATATTTATGGTATTGTTTCGAATGGAAACGGTTTCTTAATACAAGGTGCTAAGCTGAGTGTAGGCAATAACTCAATGTTTGAAAAGGGTGATAAATGCCATAAGGTTATTTCAGGAAACAGTGGTAATTTTTCTTATTATATTTTAATGCCACTGGATAAAAAAATTAATACTACTGTTACAGCAAGTATCCCTGATGGTGGAACTGTTATTAAGGATGTAACCATTTATCCTGGTGAGAAAAGGATCTATAATGTAAACCTGGTTGGTCCATATGAGGCGCCTGACACAAATACAACTGCAGTTGGAGGCGCTAATAATACGGATAATACGGATTCTAATGATACTACGTCTGTGGATAATACAGATTCAACGGGGGTTGATATTGCTGTACTGATCAGTAATTCTGATTGTGCAAAAGATCCGTACGGAGTTGCAGAATGGGATCCTGTTAATCAAAAGGTAGTATGTACCTGTGTTGATAATTTAATCTGGGATGAGTCCCTTGGTAAATGCGTGGAGGATATTCAATCCATCCTTGCTAATTCTGATTGCTCCCAGTGGCCAAATACCGAACCAAAATGGGATTACAGCGCGAATGAACCTTATTGCGATTGCATGGCTGGTTTTCAATGGAACGAAGATTATACCGCCTGTATTTCCGAGCAGGATATGCTCGTGGCCCAGGCTGACTGTCAGCAATATCCGAATACACAGGCTGTCTGGGATCCGGTTAATAAAGAAGTGATTTGTGATTGTTTACCAGGCTTCTCATGGAATGAAGATTATACTATGTGCATATCGGAAACACAGGCAGCTATGCAGGAAATGGATTGTTCAGGCTATCCTAATACACAAGCTGTATGGGATGCGGTTAGCCAGGAAGCCTATTGTGATTGCTTGCCGGGGTATAAATGGAATCAGGGATACACGGCCTGTGAAAAGGAGAAAGAACAAGAACAGATTCAATACAATTGTGACCATATACCTAATTCCAGTCCGGTTTTTAATAAAAACTTAAATGAAGTAGTTTGTGATTGTTTACCGGGGTATGAATGGAACAAAACTTTTACTGCCTGTATACCGGTTCAGCGAAAACCCACGGTTAACTGGAATGATATTTTTAACGTTACCATGGGAATTCTGAATGCAGCAAATGGGAATCCCCAGGGAGGAATAAGTCCTAGTCCCGGAGGTGCAACATCTAACCAACAGGCTGTAGTGCATCAGACCAAATGCAACGATCAGCAACAGCAGGGAGGGGATGCTCCGGAAGTACATCTGATTGACCTGGGACAATCCTTTGGAAGTTTTGTACTTGATTACGATGTTTATAGTGTAAAAGATCAGATAATCGTTACGCAGTCAGGAAGGACAATCTATAACTCGGGTTGTGTCAGTGGTGCAAAAAGCATCAGGCTAAACCTGAGTGGATACAGCAACCAGATAAGTGTTCGGGTAAATCCGAATTGCGATGGTACTTCCGGTACTAACTGGACCTTTACCGTGCATTGCCCCGACCGCTAAACAGCACTCTGTAATTCATTCAATGTTCGAAATTCAATATTCAAACCATCATTTAAATTATCCTTCCCAATTTGTTCTTGATTACTGATTCTTGAATCTTTGACAAAATTAAAAATGCCTAAAGTGCCTAAAATTCAAAATACTTAAAATAAAAATGAAAACAATCAGCCTTTTGCAGGCATGCACAGCTCAACTTTTTCTTGATTCTTGGTTCTTGGCTCTTGGTTCTTGGCTCTTTGACCATTGATAAGGCCTGAAATTTATAATGCCTAAAGTGCCTAAAATTTAAAATATTTAAAATACTTAAAATAAAAATGAAAACAATCAGCCTTTTGCAGTGCAAGGATATCCTTCAACGTTCATCCTTCATCCTTCAACCTTTCTTCTCCCCTACCACTTAAACTTCATCCTGTAAACCTTTACATTATTCTTCTGATCTGTTACTTTTAATTCAAGGTCATGGTTTTTCCCTTTGCCAATTTTATCCTTATCCAGGTTGTACTGCAAGCGGTTGTATTTAGGGTCATATTCAAAAAGTGCCCATTTACCATCAATGACACCTTTGTATTTTGAAATACCCGAGAAGTCATCCTTAATTGTAAATCTCAAATATTTACGATTGCTGAGATCGGTAGTCCCTCTTTTAAAATTAACCGGATAAATGCTGGGAGGAACTGTATCAATACTTACAAAATAAATACCGAATTCCCGGTTTTTCATCTCCACATATCCGTTTTTATATTCCCCACCACGTGCAAAAACATCATTCCTTTTGTCCAATCCTGCAAACAATAACTTTGAATGCAAACTATCTGCAATATTTTCAGGTCGGATTTTAAGGGTAAATGAAGTTTGTACAGGTGTAGTTTCATCATGCACATGATAAACTTTTGAGTAAGAACCGTCAATTGGAGGGGCAACTGTTAATCTGAATTTTATTGAGTCATACAGTGCGAATGCAGGAACTTTTATTTCAAACCCATTGAGTTCGTAATGACTTTCCCTGTCATATGGCATTACCATTAAATAATCCTTATTCTTTGACAATGCGTGGGATGCCGGTTTGGACTGAACATTAAAACTTAAGGTTGAAGTATTCTTGTAAGAGTCTTTAACGATCAGTTTTACAGCATGAACTTTTTCATCATCAAAATGAAGGTGCCCCCTGTTTAAAATAGCTTCATAGAACCTTAACCTGTTATTCGGATCAATAAATATTTTATGAATTTTTCTTTTCTTCCGGACTATTTCTTCATAATCAATATGACTGTTTATGTACCTGGTTTCGGCAAAAGAAAACTCGTTTAGTTCAAAATAATAATAGCTTTTATCATCCACTTTGGCTTCAATGGAATAAATTCCGCATCTGTTTCTCACACCATTAAGCAGGTCATAGGTTTCAATTCCAATCCCAAGGGTTCCTGAAAAAGTAACTACACTGTCATTCTTTAATCTGTATTTTCCTTTATCACCACTTAAAAGAACCCTTTTCTTTTCAGGCAATCCCTGAATACTGCTTTGGTCACCCAAAGGATAAAAATATACACTTTTCAATACAGGCCTGATATTATCGGTGATATCAAAACCATATAAAAGTGGGTTGGTAGGGTGCTGATTCCGGGTGTCCCGTATCTCAAAATGCACATGAGGCCCGGCAGAACTCCCGGAATTACCGGAGTAACCAATGAGTTCGCCTTTCTTTACTTTGAACTTGTCTTTTGAAGGATAGAGTGTTACAGTAAATGATTTTCTTTTGTATTGATTTTCTTTCACATATTTTTCAATTTCCGGAGTAAATTTGTGCATGTGTCCGTAAACCGAAGTGTATCCGTTGGGATGTTCAATATATAATGCCCTGCCAAACCCTGTTGGTGAAACATTTATCCTTACAATCCGGCCATCGGCCACAGACCTGACATTCTCACCTGAACGCCCTTTGGTCTTAATATCAATACCGGAGTGAAAATGATTTGGCCTGATCTCTGCAAAATTGGCGGAAAGAAAAATCTGAAAATCAATGGGAGATGAAAAATCGTTTTTAGGAAAACTCGTCTGGGAAAATAAATTCAGTCCGGTAAGTATAAATAAAAACCAGCCTGTAATTTCCCTTTTGACTATTCTTTTAATCATATATAAGATTCTGAATGAACAAAATTTAAGCCGCAAAACTAAAATTTATATTTGTTCTAAGGAAAATATAAAGTTTATTTTTTTGAAATTCCTGTTCATATGTTAACTTTGTATAAATTATTAACTGGTGGAAGAAACAAGTAATATTATTGAAAGTTTAAACGATAAGTTTAAATCTTTGGTATATTTGTACGAGAAGTCATTGGAAGAAGTTAAAGTTATTGGTGAAGAAAATAACTTATTAAAGGAAAAACTAAAAAAACAAGAAACCAGTTATCAGGAATTGAAGACTAAATACGATACTTTAAGCCTTGTTAAGGCATTTACAGCTTCGGGAGAGGATAATCACGAAGCAAAGATAAAAGTGAATAAGATTGTGCGGGAAATTGATAATTGTATTGCTCTGTTAAATAGATAAATATTTTGATAATGGATGATAAGTTAACCATCAGGGTAAACGTGGCAGACAGATATTATCCGTTAAGAATTGAAAGAAAAGATGAGGAAAAGATCAGGAAAGCAGCAAAAAGGATAAACGAAAAAATATTGCTTTATAAACAAAAATACAGCGATAAGGATATTCAGGATTTTTTGGCGATGGCTGCGCTTCAGTATGTTGTAAAAGTGATTGATAATGAAGACAAAGTGGATGTTTTGCCGGTTTTTGAAAATTTAAAAGCACTGGACAGGGAAATGACTGAATACCTGGATAATATTAAATAGAGTAATTGCGTTCTTATACATAGGAAGATATTGCCCGCATATTTTCTGTAATTATTTTTTAAACTCAACACTTTCTACTTTGGAGTTAATCTCAATGTTTTAATGACAGGCCTTAACCTTCGGGTTCTTTTTTAAAGACGATGGAAGTCAGAGATACGTTGGAAGCTCCACCCATGACTGAATGGGGTTTAACAAACATTGCAGGAAATAATGCGGGTTTTTTTTATAATAAATTTAAACTAATTAACCATGGGATTATTAATGATAACCGGAATGATAAGCTTACTGATCGGGCCATTGGCCTTCGGTGTAGTAGGGCTTTTACTGGGAGTTGGCATTACCTATTTTATTATTAAGGTACTACTCAAAGTAAAAAGTGATAAAATTATTAAAGAAGCCCGGGCGGAGGCTGAAGTAATAAAAAAGGACAAAATATTACAGGCAAAGGAAAAATTCCTTCAACTGAAATCAGAACATGAAAAAATGATCAATGAAAGAACCACCAAACTGGTCCTTTCAGAGAATAAATTTAAACAAAGAGAATCTGCTCTATCTCAAAAAATTGAAGAGAACCGGAGAAAAAAAGTAGAATTAGATACCATTAGGGAAAACCTTGGAACGCAATTAGACGTACTGGAAAGAAAGAAGGAAGAATTGAATAAGGTTCATAAACAAAAGGTGGAGCAGCTGGAGGCCATTTCTGGTTTATCTCCGCAGGAAGCCAAACAGGAACTAATCAATTCAATGAAGGATGAAGCGAAAACAGAAGCAATGTCCTATGTGAATGAGATTATGGATGAAGCGAAAATGACTGCAACAAAAGAAGCAAAAAGGATCGTGTTACAAACCATTCAACGCGTTGCAGCTGAAACAGCCATTGAAAATTCTGTTACGGTTTTTCATATCGAATCGGATGAAATAAAGGGAAGGATCATTGGACGTGAAGGCAGAAATATCAGAGCCCTTGAAGCAGCTACAGGTGTTGAGATCATCGTAGATGATACCCCTGAAGCAATTGTTTTATCGGCTTTTGACGCAGTACGCAGGGAGATTGCAAGGTTATCATTGCATCATCTGGTAACAGATGGCAGAATACACCCGGCCAGAATTGAAGAGATCGTAAATAAGACAAAAAAACAGGTGGAAGAAGAAATCATGGAGATAGGAAAAAGAACGGCCATTGATTTGGGTATCCATGGAATGCATCCTGAACTGATAAGGCTGGTGGGCAAAATGAAATACCGTTCTTCTTATGGACAAAATTTGCTGCAACACTCCAGGGAAGTTGCAAATTTATGTGCCATTATGGCTTCTGAAATAGGATTGAATACCACCATGGCAAAAAGAGCCGGATTATTGCATGACATTGGAAAAGTGCCAGATGATGAACCGGAATTGCCACACGCCGTTCTCGGCATGAAACTGGCTGAGAAATTTAAAGAGAAACCGGAGGTTTGCAATGCCATTGGATCTCATCATGATGAAGTTGAGATGACCTCACTGATCTCCCCTATTGTTCAGGTTTGTGATGCTATTTCCGGAGCACGACCTGGTGCCAGAAGAGAAATTGTAGAAGCCTATATTAAACGGTTAAAAGGGCTGGAATCTCTTGCATTATCTTACCCGGGTGTATTGAAAACTTATGCCATTCAGGCAGGAAGGGAACTGAGGGTGATTGTGGGTTCGGAAAAAGTAAGTGACGAGGAAGCACAGTTGCTTTCTTTTGATATTGCTAAAAAAATTCAGGATGAGATGACTTATCCCGGACAGGTAAAGATTACAGTAATCCGGGAAACAAGAGCTGTAAATTATGCAAAATAAATTGGAATTTTATTGACTCAAAGTATTAAAAAATATTATACAGGGAAAAACCCTGATGAATCTGGTGTAGCTTTATGATGAAAGTATTTAATATTGTGGGTGCGAGGCCACAGATCATTAAAGCTGCTGCCATTAGTCGTGCCATCCGCAACCATTTCCAGGATTCGGTTGAAGAGATCCTGATCCATACCGGCCAGCATTATGATCATAGTTTGTCAAGTGTCTTTTTTGATGAACTTGAGATGCCACATCCCGTATATAACCTGAAGGTTGGTTCGGGTAGTCATGCTGTGCAGACAGCAAAAATAATGACCGGGATGGAAGAATTGCTGCAAAAGGAAAAACCGGATGTGGTTATCGTTTATGGTGGTACCAACTCCACTATGGCGGCTGCCCTGGTGGCTTCAAAAATGCATTTTCCGGTGGTACATATTGAAGCAGGCCTGCGGTCATTCAATAAATCTATGCCGGAGGAGATTAACAGAATTACAACAGATCATGTTTCAACACTGCTGTTTTCTCCAACAATAACCGGATTTAAAAATTTGATCAACGAGGGATTTCACCCGGAAAATAGTCCGACCTATACCATTGACAATCCCAAAATTTATCATTCCGGTGATATTATGTACGATAATGCCTTATATTACGGCAGCCTTGTTAAGAAAAAGAATGGTTTACTTGAAAAATTCGGGACAGAACCTGAAGAATTTGTACTGGCCACAATTCACCGTCCGGAAAATACCGACGATCCGGTGAAACTCCAGAAATTATTTTCATGCCTTATGAGGATTTCGGAAGAGAAACAACATTCTGTTATTCTCCCATTGCATCCGCGTACAAAAATAAGTCTTGAAAAAACATTGCCCGGAGATTTTATGAAAAACATGAAGAAAAATTCAAAGCTTCATATCATTCATCCTGTTTCATTTCTGGAATTTATACTTCTTGAAAAAAATGCAAAAATGATTCTTACCGATTCAGGCGGAGTTCAAAAGGAAGCCCATTTTTTTGAGAAACCATCTATTGTTCTCAGAGAACAAACGGAATGGACTGAGCTGGTAAACAATGGCACATCCTGTCTTGCTGACTCGGATACCAATGAAATACTGAAGGCCTATGAGAAGTTCGCCAATGGCAATACATATCGTTTTCCCAAGTTTTACGGTGATGGAAAAACGGCCGAATTTATATGCAATGAATTATTAAACAACTTTTGAGGATTATAGAGCTTTTTTCTTTATTATCAATTAAATAAAGATTTATTAACCAATGAAAGAATACACCCTGATTACCGGAACAGCCGGTTTTATTGGCTACCACCTTGCCCGGAAATTATTAAAAAGAGGAGATGCCGTAATTGGCTATGATAGTGTAAATGATTATTATGATGTGAACCTCAAATATGCAAGGTTATCTGAAATGGGAATTCCCCGGGATGAAATTAATGACAACCGGGCAACTCAAAGTTCAAAATTTCCGGATTATTTGTTTTATCGTGCAAATCTTACCGACCAAAATACACTGAATAAAGTTTTTGAGACCAATAATATAACTAAAGTTGTAAACCTGGCTGCACAGGCCGGTGTCAGATACAGCCTGGAGAATCCTCATGCCTACCTGGATAGTAACCTGACCGGTTTTTTAAATATCCTTGAAGTCTGCCGTCATAACGAGGTTAAACATTTGGTATATGCAAGTAGTTCCAGTGTATATGGTTTAAATAAATCCATGCCGTTTTCTATTCATCATGGAGTCGATCATCCCATCAGTTTGTATGCTGCTTCCAAAAAGAGCAATGAGATGATGGCTCATTCCTATAGTTATCTTTTTAACCTGCCTGTTACCGGATTGCGTTTTTTTACAGTTTATGGTCCCTGGGGGAGGCCGGATATGGCTCTTTTCCTCTTTACCGATGCCATTCTAAAAGGGAAGCCTGTTCTGGCTTTTAACAATGGAAATATGGCTCGTGATTTTACGTATGTGGATGATATTGTGGAAGGAATAACCCGCGTCATTGATAATGCGCCAGAGAAAGATGATGCATGGGATGACAAAAAAGCAGACCCGGCAAATTCATCTGCCCCGTACCGGGTATATAATATAGGAAGTAACCACCCTGTGAAGCTTATGGATTTTATTCATGCCATTGAAAAAGCCCTTGGTAAAAAAGCCGATATTCAATATCAGCCAATGCAGCCGGGCGATGTACAGAAATCCTGGGCTGATGTGGAGGACCTTATAAGAGACTTTGATTACAGCCCCGGGACAGATATCACTACCGGAGTGAATAATTTTATTGAATGGTATCTTCAGTTTTATAAAATTAAACAATAAACAGTTACTTTGTATTACCGGTAATTCATCAATTTCCTGATAACAAGGGATAGGTAGATTCAAATCTAAATCTCAAAAAGGTCAAGAAGAACCTGATAACGGCTGACTTTATCTTTGTAACCAAGTTTTTCAAAAGATAAAATAATATTTGTTATTAGATTTCTAATGATTTCACTGTTTTTATTGGGAACAAAATAAGATTTCCTGATCTCAGTCTTTTGGGTCCTCAGAAAGTTTTCAATATCTGCTTTGTTCAAAACAGCTCCTTTACGGAAAGGATTGATATAAAAGAGGACGTGATCTTCAGAAAATTCAACAGTACTTTCCGCCGTGTAAGGATCAATATAAGCAAGAATGAAGTTTTTTGGCAGGCTTATCCCATAAACAGGCAAGCCCAAACGCCTTGCAATAGCAGTATAGAGAATTCCAAGGCTCAGAGGGTTTCCTTTTTTGGTTTCCAGCACCATATTCACAAAATTATTCTGCGGTGCATAAAAGTTTGTTACATTTCCGGTAAATTTCAGGTTTTTATAGAACACATAGTTTATTACCCTGATGTTCTCAAGAGCAGTAAGATTCTTGTTGAGTTCCAGCCAGGCATCTTTTGAGATATTGGCTATCTTCTTATCCAGATCCATAAAATTAAGCTCAGGATACTGATATTTGGCTACCAGGAATGCTCCTTCCAATAAACTTTTATCGTTTTTTATCCAGGCAGAAAGGCCGTCACGAACGGTTATGCTTTGTATCTCCTGAATCAGGTTTTCAATCCTTTGCTGCTTTAAAGGCTCGGGAGACTGCTCCCATGCCGCTTCCAGTTCGGGAATAATATCAGGTCCCAGTTCAATCAGATTCCTGGCAACAGAATCGTAAACCCGGAGGTCAGGATCTTCTAATAAATGAACCAAAGCTTTTATTTTGTCGTCGTTTCCCATTTACTTAGTTTGTCTAAAGTGTACCGGATCAGATCATCCATTACAGGCTTATAATCAGAAATATATTCCTGACTGATCCGGTTTGCAATAATGGCACATACAGTTAATGCTCTGTGGCCCATCAGTTTGGATAGTCCGTAAATTGCAGAGCTTTCCATCTCAAAATTAGTAATTTTTTGATTGTTAAAACTAAATTTTTCAATAGATTTATTCCAGTCGGGAAAAATGATGGGCAACCGAAGAGACCTCCCCTGCGGTGCATAAAAGCCCGGGGCAGAAATGGTAAAACCCACTATTGTATTGGCTCCCTGAAACAACCGCAGCAATGTTCCATCAGCCGGAATAACATAAGGTCTGGCAAATCTCTTACTCCAGGGAAGGTTTTCTGTTATTGACTCCTCAAACCCGGTTTCAATAATTTGCTCTATTCCATCATAATAATTCAACAATCCGTCAAAACCGATTGCTTTTCCTGAAATTAAAAAAGTTCCCACAGGAATATCATTTTGCAAAGCTCCTGAAGTACCTATACGGACAATTGTTAAAGATTGCGCTTTACTCTTTGGTACTCTTTTTTCAAGATCAATATTTACAAGTGCATCCAACTCATTCAGTACAATATCAATGTTATCTGTGCCAATTCCGGTTGAAATTACTGTAATTTCACTTCCGTTGTAATTCCCGGTGTGGGTAATAAACTCCCTGTTTGCAATTTTCACCCTTACAGAACTGAATTTTGAGGATATCTGCTTTACCCTTCCCGGATCACCAACCAGAATAATTTTGTCTGCAAGATCTTCAGGTTTCAGGTGCAGGTGAAAGACACTACCATCAGAATTTAAAATCAAATCGGATTCTTTTACATGCACCATTTTAATATTTTTTTGCATTTATTTCTTTTTCAAAATTATCTAAATTTATTAACAAGTACAATTATTTATCCAATCCTGGCAATAATGATACCGAAAAAATCAAAACATTAAGGTTTTTAAGTATTTTAAACTACTTTTGTGGCTGAAATAAAATAATAAAATACACATCTTATGAAACAAAAACAATCACTCATTATTATTATTGTTGCTATAGCAATTCTTCTTATGGTTTTCGGA
This sequence comes from Bacteroidales bacterium, assembly GCA_024763075.1. GTDB lineage: Bacteria > Bacteroidota > Bacteroidia > Bacteroidales > VadinHA17 > JANTGF01. The sequence continues at coordinate 14,662 of JANTGF010000025.1, forward strand.
AGTAAAATGTTCTATGTACTAAGTCCCGGGGAACGGGGAATTGTTTTCAGATCTGTTTCAGGATCTTTTGAAAAAGACAATGTTGTAGGAACTGGTTTAAAAATTATTGCTCCCTGGAACAAACTGTTTATCTACGATGTAAAAGAGCAGAAAAGTGAAGAGACCATGGATGTCCTTTCGAAAAACGGTCTGGCAATTAAAGTAGAAATAACCGTTCGGTATAATCCTGTTTACAACAGAATCGGGTATTTGCATGAAACCTTCGGAACAAATTATGTGGATCGTCTGATCATTCCGGAAGTTCGGTCAACAGTAAGAAGAGTAACAGGACGCTATACCGCTGAAGAGATCTATTCTACCAAAAGAAATGAAGTTGAACAAAGTATTATTGGTGAAACCGCCACTATTTTAAAGGACAATAATATTGAAATGAAAGCACTCCTGATCCGTTCCATTGATCTTCCTCCGGACATTAAAAAAGCCATTGAAGATAAATTAACCAGGGAACAAAAAGCACTGGCAATGAGGTATGATATTGAAAAGGAAAGACTGGAAGCCGATCGTAAAAAGATTGAAGCGAATGGTATTGCAACTTATAATCAGATTCTGGATTCCAGTTTAACAGAAAAGATCCTAAAGCAAAAAGGAATAGATGCAACCTTAAAGCTGGCTGAATCACCAAACGCAAAAGTGGTTGTTATTGGCAGTGGAAAGGATGGAATGCCTTTGATCCTCGGGAATAATTAATTTTATTTAAATTTCCGGGTAATGCAAAAAATATTTTATGTTTTTGTGCGTTTCAATTTACCTTACAGGGATTAAACAGAAAGATTAATAGCAGTGTTGGTAAGCAGAGTCATAAGTATCTTATTAGTAAGTGTGTTTTTACTGCAGGATGCTATTGCATCCAGTTTAAGCGTGGATAAAAAAGAACTGAATGCTTTGCCTGTCCATAAACCCCCTAAAATAGACGGCCATCTGGATGATCTGGCATGGGAAAAAGCTGAGATTGCTTCCAACTTTGTGCAATATTCTCCTTACAACGGTGCCAAGGCCGCCTTTCGTACGGAGGTCAGGGTATTGTATGACCATACTGCTATTTACATCGGAGCGAAAATGTATGATCCTTATCCCGATAGCATACTTACCCAGCTGGGTCAGAGGGATGCAGACAGAGAATTAAATGCAGATCAGTTCTCGTTTGATATAAACCCATTCAATGACGGGGTGAACGGAATGACCTTTAAGGTCTCTGCTTCCGGTGTAAAAACTGATAAAATTAGAACCTCCTCTTCCCGGCATGGAAGTGATAAAAACTGGGATGCAGTTTGGAAAAGCGATGTAAGCATTGACAATGACGGGTGGTCGGTTGAAATGAAAATTCCTTATTCGGCCCTCCGGTTCCCAAAAACCGCCATTCAGCAGTGGGGAGTGAACTTTTGGCGCGAGATAAGAAGAAGAAGGGAATGGTCCACATGGAATTATGTAAACAACGAAGTGGGAAATTCATTTAATTACCTGGGAGAACTTATGGGTATTAAAAATATCAAACCTCCCCTGAGATTGTCTGTCTCACCTTATGTTTCAGGATATCTGGAGAAAAGTTCTGAAAGCAGTTCATGGTCCAGTTCATATAATGGAGGGATGGATCTGAAATATGGAATAAATCAGAGTTTTACACTGGACATGACACTGATCCCTGATTTTGGTCAGGTTCAGTCGGATGATAAAGTATTAAATCTGACACCTTTTGAGGTAAAGTACAACGAAAAAAGGCAGTTTTTTACCGAGGGTACTGAGTTATTTAATAAAGGTGGTATTTTCTACTCAAGGCGGGTAGGTGGCCGTCCGAATGGATATAGGGATGCCTGGAATGATCTCTCTGATACAGAAGAAGTAATTTCAAATCCTGCAGAAGCAAAGCTGATAAACGCAACAAAGGTATCGGGAAGAACAGAAGGTGGACTGGGCATAGGATTCTTTAACGGTATGACCAAAAGGATGTATGCTGAAATTAAAGATACGGAATCAGGGGAAACAAGAAAAGTGCTGACTCAGCCTTTTACCAATTACAATATGTTGGTTTTTGACCAGGGATTAAAAAATAATTCTTATCTGAGCTTTCAAAATACCAATGTCTTGCGCGATGCCCCAAAGGAAGGAAACAACTATATGGCCAATGTTACTTCTACTGATTTTAAGTTGTTAAATAAGTCCAATTTATATTCAGTTTCCGGTCAGGCTGCATTGTCGCAAAAATATTATGACTCACTGGATACAGATCTGGGTTACCGGGTCAACCTCACCCTTGGAAAAACCGGTGGAGTTTTCAGGGCTTACTATGAAACAGAGATCATATCTGACAGCTATGACCCGAATGACATGGGTTATGAACGAAAAAGTAACGAGATGAGCCACCAGGGAACATTTAGTTATAATATATTCAAACCGGTTGGTATCATTCAAAGTTCCAGAAATTCCTTTGAGATTGAATACACCAGTCTTTATAAACCTGCAACCTTCTCTGAACTAAAATTATCATTAAATACTTTTACGTCTTTTATGAATTTCTGGTACACTATGATAGAGGTCCAATATACCCCGCTGGGAAAGCATGATTTTTATGAACCCAGGGTGGATAACAGGAGTTATTACCGCTATCCTACTACGGAACTTAGTAGCTGGGTATCTACTGACCGGCGGAAAAAGTTATATGGCCGGTTCAGGTTTAATTATGAAAAACCAAACTCCCCGTACAATCAAAATATTTATCAGTTTGGTATTGGCCCAACTTTCAGGATGAACGATCGCCTGTCTCTGAGTTATAATTTAATGTACACCAGGAAGAAGAATGATATTGGGTACGTTTTCAGAAATTCTGAAAGAGATACAATTGTTTTCGGAATGCGCAACAACCTTACAATTGAAAATACAATTGAATCAAACCTGATTTTTACAAGCCGATCCTATCTTTCATTCCGTTTGAGGCATTACTGGTCCAGAGTTGACTATACCGATCAGTATTTTTATCTGAAGGATGACGGGTATCTTGATCCTGCAAATGATTTTGAAGGAACTTCAGATATTAATTTTAACATTTTTAATATTGATATGGTTTACGTATGGCGGTTTGCTCCGGGCAGTGAAATGTCGGTGGTTTGGAAAAATGCCATATCATCCTTCTCTGACAAGATCATAAATGATGTTGGGGATAACCTGAATTATATGTTTAATTCTCCGCAAATAAACAGTTTTTCCGTAAAAATTCTTTATTACCTTGACTATCAGTACTTAAGACGAAAGTCTTAAATTGTTAAATATTTATTAAAAATTACTATGATACAAAGAATTCAGACAGTTTACCTTTTGTTTGCTTCTGTTATTCTCGGTTTGTTGCTGTTTTTACCACTGGCTTCAATGATTGATGCAGAAGCTAATAATTTCAGCTATTTGTTTTACGGTGTTGTTAACGCTGAGGGAGAAATTGCAATGTTGGATTACCCTTTAGCCATTCTGCTTGTTTTAATGCCTTTGTTAAATCTTATCGCCATATTCTTTTTTAAAAAAAGAATACTGCAAATGAGGATTTGCATCTTCAATATTTTGCTTATGCTGGGATCATTAGCTCTTATCTGGTATTACAGTTATCAGGCAGAGAACACCCTCTTTGTCGATACATTTTTCTCATATACTGTAGTCTTCCCGCTGGTAGCAGCTATTTTTACGTTTTTGGCATTCTGGGGAATCCGTAAAGATGAGATACTGGTACGGTCAGCTGACCGTATAAGATAACTGTGTTTGTTTGGCTTTAACTTCCGGGTGTTAAGTCAAAGATATTATGACATTACCATTTGTCATTTCGAAGCTTGCCTACCGGCCTTGCTCTGCCATAGCTATGCGAAGGCAATGCAGGCAGGAAAGTATGACTGAGAAATCTTCCAACTGAAACAGATTTCTCTTCATCAGCTTAGGGATCAAAATAACAGTTTACAGGGTTGTCTTAATCTAAGCTTGTCTTCTGCATTGTTTAAAAGACTACCTGTCCGACTGTTTCTTACCGGATTTTATTAATTTAGTAAACTTTATCCGGTATTAACTGTGTAAAGAATAATTTTGAAAATTCATCTGAGAATATCCATTTGTATTATTTTTCTTTTAAACTATCCTGTTCTTTTTTCTCAGGAAGGATATCAAGTGCAATCTATTAAGTTTGAAGGCAATAAACACTTATCATCCCGTATGTTAAGAAAATATATGGAGATGGAAACAAAATCCGTTGTAAACCGGATATTATGGTGGAAGAAATGGCCAGTTTTTCACCAGGAAGAGCTGGATGACGATCTAATAAGAATCAAACAATTTTATCAGACAAATGGTTATTTATATGCCCAGGTTCGTTCCAGAATTGAAACTGATGAAGAAAAATTACAACTAAAATTAGTTATTCAGATCACAGAAAATGAGCCCGTTTTACTCGAAAGTTACACCATAGAAGTTCAATCTCCCAAAAAAGAAAAAGTCGATTCAATCTTAAGATTCACCCAAAAGAAAATAAAATTAAAGGAAAACGATGTATTCCGTGATGAGGATATACGGGATGCAATAAGTACAATACATTTGTCATTAATTAATAACGGTTTCCCTTTTCCAAAAATAACTCAGGAAATTAAGGTTGATACAATTGAAAACAAGGCAACAGTAAATTTTCTTGTAAAAAGTAATTATTTCAGTCGCATTGGGGATATTAAGATTGAAGGGTTGAAAGATTCGAGTGAAGAGCTTGTTCGAAAACGAATGAATCTTAAAAGCGGCAGTGTATATTCCAAAAAGGTAATAAACACAGCCCGGTCCAACGCCTTTAATACAAATCTTTTTCAATACGTGGTGGTAAATCCGGATGTTTCCTCTGATTCAATTCATATAGTTCCCCTGATTGTTTCGGTGGAAGAATCAAAAAGATGGGATTTCAGGATAGGTGCCGGTTACAGTACAGATGATCGGTTCAGAGTAAGTTTATTATTTACAAAAAGGGCATTTCTGGGGGGTGACCGGACCCTTGAAGTTGGTGTTAAACATTCATATACATGGCCAATCGATACTTATATCAAATTTACCCAACCGGGTTTTATTTTAAGAGGTGTTGATTTTATTTTTAATCCATACTATTCAATTGACAGAGAGGTTGATTATACAGTGGGCAGGTTGGGTTCAAATTTTACATTTGATAAAGATTTCGGACGGAAACATTCTGCTTTTGTTGCTTATACATATGAAAAATCCAAGTTGAAATCAAATCTGGATGCTGCTCAAAATGAAGATGACAGTGTTTCAGTGAATTATCTTTCAGGGGTCACAGTAGGTTATCAGTTTAAAACCACAAACTCCATTTTTGATCCGAAAAAAGGCTGGGCACTTTATTTAACCAATGGTTTATCGGGTCTTTTCTTTGATAAAGCATCAAATTATTATAAAATTTCTGTTGATTTAAGAAGGTACCAGCCTCTTGGTAAAGAATTCATTCTTGCATTGAGAACAAAGCTTGGCTATATGCTCCCCATGGCGCCCGATGAATCCACTCCTGTACAGGAAAGGTTTTTACTTGGAGGAAGTAACTCTGTTCGGGGCTATGGAAGAAATACCATTGGAATAAAAAATGATGAGGGAGCAACCATTGGTGGTAACAGTATGTTAGAGGGGAGTATGGAATTACGATACCCCATTGTGAAATCATTCGGAGGTGCTGTATTCCTGGATGGTGGAAATACCTGGGAAAAATCAGGCTATTATTCTTTCAGGGAGCTTAAATACAGTTTAGGACTGGGTTTGAGATATTCAACCCCAATTGGCCCCATAAGACTGGATATGGCAACGCCGATAATTAATGACCCTTTTAGTTTTCATTTTTATATAACCATCGGTCAGGCATTTTAATGAGAAAACTATTCAAAATACTGCTTTTTTTAATACTACTCCTTACCGGACTGGTTCTTTCCCTCCTGGTATTGACCCAAACGCAGTGGTTTAAAGATAAACTGGTGGTTTTTGGTGAGTCCCGTCTCGAAAATTTATTTAACGGCAGTCTTGAGATTGGAAAACTGGAAGGGAATCTGTTTAAAACCATTATCCTTAAAAATATTACTTATTCTGATTCAACCGGGAAAGAAATCATTTCCATAGAAGAGATTGGTTTAACATACCACATAAAAGAATTGCTTTCAAAAAGTATTTATTCTGAAGATCTTTATATTACTAATACGAAGATTAACCTTGTTAAATCTGATAGTTCATGGAATATCTCCACTATAATAAAACCCCGGGATAAGAAAAAAGAAAAAAAACCTTTCAGTTGGAAAATAACGATAGCTAAAGCTGATATCTCCTCACTGGAAGGCTTTGTAAGTACTCCCGATTCATCATTGCCCCAATCTTTGAAAACCGATTTAAATTTTGATTGTTCATGGGAAAGTCAGAACATATCAGTAAACCTGAACCGCTTTCAGCTAATTACTCATTCTCCTGATCTTAAGCTTAAAAATGGCCATGTATTTTTTGAAAAAGAGAATCAATTGCTCAGGATAAAAGAACTACAACTGGATACTGATCATTCATTTATTCATTTATCAGGTTTCCTTTCCTCCAAAAACTTTGAAAAAGGCAAACTTGATTTAACATCAAAAATTGCTTTTCAGGAATTGGGTTATTTTGTTAAAGGACTTAACAATAAAGCATCACCTGAGGTAACTTTACTGGCTTCGGTAAACAAGGGAAATCTGAACACCCAAATAACTGTTCAGGAAAAGGAACAAACTGTTAAGGGTAAGGTCCTGTTGATGGGCTTATTAAAGGAGATTTCACTGAAAACCAAGCTTGATTTCAGGCATCTTGATATTTCCGGCTGGATAAATAACAACAAGTTAAAAAGCGATCTTAACGGTGGACTTGATATTGAATCAAATTCACTGAAGTTCAAAACAAATAATGTAAAAGGCGTATTTTTTCTGGCAAATACTCCAGTTAAAGGAATTGAACTGGATTCTTTACATCTTAGGTTTGACAAAAAAGGGGATGAAATTCAATCAGAATTCTTAATAAAGAGTGCTGGAAGTAAGGGAGATTTTTCAGCAAGTATCAACAAATTTTATGATGCACCTGACTATAAAATTAAGGGGGAACTTCAAGGCTTAAATTTGGGTAAAATTCTAAATAATAAGAAATTGAATTCTGATATCAACATGAACTTTAATCTTTCAGGATCTGGCAAAACTACGAAAACTGCCAGCTTGGATTTAAGTACTGAAATTGAAAAAGCTGTTTATGGAGACTTTAGTATTGAAAACTCCAGGATCAGACTTCAGTATGATAAAGGCAGTTATGATATTCAGGAATTTAATATACAAAGTACACTTGCAGATTTAAACCTCGTCGGTCAGGGGAATTTAAAAGACTCAGTTAATCTGAATCTGGACCTGCAGGTAAAAGATTTAAGCAAAATTAAGCATCTGTGGAAGGGGAAAAATATCAATACTAACGGAATCATAAGTGCACAAATTTCAGGCAATATTGATTCTCTTGCAACAAAATTACATTTTGATCTTTCAAATTCAAAGATGGATTCTTTAGCTGTCGATAAATTGTATGGAGACCTTGCTCTAAACATTTTACCTGAAAGGAAAAAGTTCAATGGAAATATTGAACTTAAAGCGAATAAAATTCTTTATGGAAAATATAAACTTAAGAAATTTGAACTGAATTCCGGTTTTTCAGAGAAACAGTACAATAATCTGATTTATTTTTCAGGTAAAGACTCTTTGGATGGGAACATCGGCATTAATATAAATGTAGAAAATGATCCTCTTTTTACATTAAATAAACTGGATATAAATGTATTCGGGCATCACTGGACCGGAGGTTCCGACAGTTCGGAAGTTCAGTTATTCAAAAACAAAATTACCGTTCGTCATATCGATTTTGAATCTGTCAACCAAAGGATTTTAATCGATGGCTATTATTCCTTTAAAGGAAAAGAAAATCTAAAGATGGATTTAAAAAATATAAGGATTGATAAAATCCCCTTTATTGAAAAAGTGCCGGGACAACCAGAAGGGATATTGAATTTTAAGCTTGACTTACAAGGAACAGCGAAGCAACCCGAAATAAACGGAGATTTATTAATAACAAATGGCTCTATCTCGGGCATATTAGTTGATTCTCTTTCATTTGATATGAATTATGCATCAAACAAGCTGGGTTTTAGCAGTTTTTTAACCGTGAATAATACACATATTGCAACCTTATCTGCAGAAGTACCCTACCATCTGTCTTTTACCGATTCCATCCAGAAGATTGATAAAAATATCCCTTTGAAGATTTCACTGAAAACCGACAGCCTTGACCTGAACCTTATCAGTTCCATCCTGGATAGTAAGAATTTCAGATTGGCAGGTACCCTGATTGGTGATTTTAAGGTCGACGGTTCTGCGTCAGATCCTTTAATTACCGGATTTCTAAATCTTAATAAGGGGAGTTTCCAATTACAAAAACTTGGAATTAATTATCATGATATGATTTTAAATTCAGGATTCAGGGATGGTAAATTTGTACTTGACTCTCTTCATGTTTTATCAGGAAAAAAGGGGGAACTAAATATATCTGGAGAAATCAATCTTGGAAATTCATTTAAGAAACCAATTGATAAATTCTCAATGGAAGTTATTGGTAATGATTTTGTTTTTGCGAAATCGAGTCTTGCCAACGTTGAATTTAATACGAATTTAAAGCTACAGGGGACAATGGATGATCCTGAGTTTAAAGGTTTCCTGAAAATTGAAAATGCCAAACTTGATATTGATGAATTAAGGAGAAGGGGTGGTCATAAGCCAAAAAAGATAGGAACTCCCCTGTTGGTCGAAGCGCTCAACGACACCCTGGATAAGCAAGTTAAAAAAGATACCATTACCTTATCAATTGACTCAACTAAGTTTAATGATAATAGTTTTATTAAAAATCTGTATGGAGTTCTTACCATTGATCTGCCCGGAAATGTATGGATAAGAGGAAACGACATGAATGTCCAACTGAAAGGGAATCTTAAGGTAACCAAAAATAAATGGGATATCAGGTATTTTGGTGACATAGAAGCAAAAAGGGGATACTATAAACTGTATGGCAGAAAGCTGGTGATAGACAAAGCTACGGTAAAGCTAACAGGCGAAGAAAAAATAAACCCCATTCTTAATCTTCAGGTTTACTATAAATTCAGAGTTAGAAACAAAAACGGTAATGATAATCTAAAAATTCTGAATATTAAGGTTTCCGGAACCCTGAAAGAACCTCTGGTAAATTTTGACCTGGATGGGAAAGGAATTGAAAAAGAGGATGCTATTTCATATTTATTGTTTGGAATGAAAATGAATGACCTGGACTTTAGCCAGCAGTCCCAAATGCCTGCATCAAGTGATGATTTAGCAAAAGATATAGGATTCAGCCAGCTGGCCAATCTGTTGCAAAGCTCTATCGGCCAGTCGATAGGAATTGATGTTATCGAAATTGACAGTGAAGATAACTGGGATACTGCACCTGTAACCCTTGGTAAGTATATTACAAATTATTTGTATATGAGCTATACCTATACTTTTTCGCTTACCAACGAGAAAAAGGACTTCGAACCTTATAAACTTATTCTTGAATATCAGGTATTAAGAAATTTGTTTTTACAGGGTTCAAACTCAGGAAGAGATTCAGGTTTTGATATTTTTTTGAAGTTTGATTTTTAACTCATAAAGTTCTGTGTAAGAAAGTTTTATGAACAATAAAGAAGGGATCAAACTCTTGTTAAAAATAAGAAAGGAGGTAATTCCTGTGAATTACCTCCTTTCTGAAGAGTTAAATATTTTCTGATACAAATCTTTATCAGCTGGCAGATTTAGTATTCCTTAACATAAGGAACTCATTTATAACAATCTCCGTTATGTATTTCTTACTTCCATCTGAGCCGTCAAATGAGCGGTGGGTCAGTTTACCTTCAATGGCTATTTCGGTTCCCTTTTTGAGGTATTTCTCAGCAAAAACAGCCTTGTGGTCCCAGGCCACCAGATTGTGCCACTCGGTATTCTTAATCTGCTCACCTTTGCTGTTGGTGTAGATTTCGCTGGTTGCAATTGACAGGCGTGCGAATTTTTTTCCGCTTTCCAGTTCTTTTACTTCAGGATCCATTCCAAGGTTTCCAATCAGGTTTACTCTGTTTCTTAAATTGTTCATGATAATAAATTTTAAGTTAAACATAAAAATTGTGTTGATATTTTCACTACAAAGAAACGGTACCCGGTTCACCCGATTCGGTTAATAAATACTTGTATTCGTTTACTTTCGTTTGTAAACGGATATATTACTGATAATGTGATGTATAAAGGTTTTATTCTTTTTCTTAAGTTTATTCTTTATTTCAAATGGAATAATTGATTGAACATGAAAATATGGAATGTGAAATGAATTTTTAACCTGAAAATTTGCGATTATCGGTTTACATTTTCTATATTTGCAAAGTAAAAAGAAAAAAATGAAATCATTTCAATTACATCATCTTCATCATCATACTGGCTTTCAGGCGAGAAGGAGATGATATGTAATTTATAAAAAATATCTTTAACCCGTCTGAGTGAATCCGGCGGGTTTTTTATTTCCTCAGATTTCCTCAGACCCAATTCGATAAAAATGAATAAATTAAAAATTGCGATTCAAAAATCTGGCAGACTGCATGACGATTCTTTGAAAATTCTCAAAGATTGTGGAATTTCAGTTGACAATGGGAAAGATCAGCTAAAAGCATCGGTTGTTGATTTTCCAATGGAGATTTTATATCTGAGAAATTCGGATATACCACAATACCTGGAAGACGGAGTAGCGGATGTTGCTATTATCGGTAAAAATGTTCTGATCGAAACACAAAAAGAACTGGAAGTTGTAGAGAACCTGGGCTTCTCCAAATGCCGTTTATCACTGGCGGTCCCAAAAAGAGAAAGTTATACTTCCAAAAAATATCTGGAAGGAAAAAGAATTGCAACTTCTTATCCGAATACCCTGAAAAAATTCTTAAAAGAGAATAATATTCATGCTGAGCTCCATATTATTTCGGGTTCTGTGGAAATTGCTCCGAATATTGGCCTGGCTGATGCGGTTTGCGATCTGGTAAGTAGCGGTAGCACATTGTTTAACAATGGATTAAGAGAAGTTGAGAAAATCCTGGACTCCGAGGCCTGTCTTGCAGTATCTCCGGCTATTAATACTGAAAAGAAGCAAATACTTGATGAGTTGCTTTTCAGGATAAGGGCTGTGTTAAAAGCAAGAAGGTCAAGGTACATTTTGTTAAATGCACCGAATGAAAAAATTGAGGAAATCAGCAATATACTTCCGGTTTTAAAAAGTCCGACCGTCCTCCCGCTGGTTACTGAAGGTTGGAGTTCCCTGCATTCAGTGATAAACAAGGATGATTTCTGGAAGGTAATTGATAAGCTTAAAGCTGCCGGGGCTGAGGGAATACTGGTGATTCCCATTGAAAAAATGGTCATCTGAAAAACCAATAATCATGGAAAGATATTTTTACCCCGATAAAAGCCTGTGGGCTGGAATTTGTAAACGGCCTGTACTACAACAGGAAGAATTGACCGAACTTGTACAGCGTGTTTTCGAGGATGTAAAATCCGGTGGAGATGAGGCATTACTCAGATACACCAGGGAATTTGATAAAGTAAAACTGACCGGTCTCCGGGTGACTGATAGGGAATTTAAAAAGGCAGAATCTCTGGTCACACAGGAACTGAAAGATGCCATACATCTTGCAGGCAGAAACATTGAAAAATTTCATTTTTCCCAAATGGAAAATCCTGTACCTGTTGAAACATCTAAAGGAGTGGTTTGCTGGCAGGAAAGCCGGCCCATACCAAAAGTCGGTATCTATATTCCGGGAGGAACTGCTCCCTTATTCTCAACGGTACTGATGTTGGCTGTTCCGGCCAGAATTGCAGGTTGTAATGAGGTAATTTTGTGTACACCTCCTGATAAAAATGGAAATATACATCCGGCCATATTGTATGCTGCCGGGTTTGCGGGAGTTAAAAACATAATCAAAGCCGGAGGTATTCAGGCTATTGCAGCGCTGACTCAGGGAACTGAAACAATTCCTGCTGTAGATAAATTATTTGGTCCGGGAAATCAATATGTTACAGCTGCAAAACAATATGCATTAAGTTTGGGGACCAGTATTGATATGCCGGCCGGACCTTCTGAACTACTTGTACTGGCAGATGTTTCGGCAAATCCTGCATATATAGCATCAGACCTTCTTTCACAGGCTGAACATGGCCAGGACAGCCAGGTGATCTTTATTTCAAATGAAAATGAGATGCTGGTGAAAGTGGAGAAGGAACTGGAAAAACAACTTTCCAGGCTTCCACGTAAGCAAATAGCCGAAAAAGCCCTGGAAAACTCAAAAATGGTGTTGATGTCCGACAATAGCGAAATAGTTGATATCATTAATGTGTATGCTCCGGAACACCTTATCATTGCCACAGAAGATGAGGATTTTTTTATCAGGAACATCCGAAATGCAGGATCCGTTTTTATTGGGAATTATACTCCTGAAAGTGCCGGTGATTATGCTTCAGGTACAAACCATACCTTACCTACAGGAGGTTATGCCAGGGTGTATGGTGGATTGAACATGGATGCTTTTACAAAGAAAATTACATTTCAGAAAATCTCACCTGAAGGATTGAAAATTATTGGCAGTTCCATTGAGTTGATGGCTGAAGCAGAAGGGTTGCTGGCACACAAAAATGCAGTAAGTATTAGATTAAACGATATAAATCATCAGGATGAATATTGAAAAACTGATCCGGAAAAATGTATTGAAACTTAAACCTTATTCTTCGGCCAGGGATGATTTTAAGCACCAGGCAGAGGTATATCTGGATGCGAATGAAAATCCATTCGGTAACGGCCTGAACCGGTACCCTGACCCATATCAGAAGAATTTGAAAAATGCCTTGGCCGGAATAAAAGGTATTTTACCGGAACAAATGCTTATTGGTAATGGAAGTGATGAAGTACTGGATCTGATTTACAGGGCTTTCTGCGAACCGGATGAAGACAATGTGATCATTGTACCACCCACTTACGGAATGTATAAAGTGCTTGCAGAAGTGAATAATGTTGAAGTAAAAGAAGTGCTGCTAAATGATGATTTCAGTCTGAATACGAAAAAGATAATCTCCCGTGCTGATAAAAAAACCAAACTTGTACTGCTGGCATCTCCAAATAATCCTACGGGCAATATTTTCAAAAAGGACAGTATTCGGGAGTTATTGAAAGAATTGAACTGTCTTATTGTCATAGATGAGGCTTATATAGATTTCTCTGAAGAAGACTCCTGGCTGAAAGATATGGAAAAATATCCTCAATTGATCGTGACACAAACACTGTCAAAAGCATGGGGTCTGGCAGGAATCAGATTGGGAATATGCTTTGCCTCACCAAGGATTATAGAAATATTGAACAAAATCAAACCACCTTATAATGTGAATCAGTTAAGTCAGGAGTTTGCAATAAAATCTTTAAAAAGTCAGATTGTATATAATGAAAATTTAAAAATCATTCTTGAAGAAAAAGAAAAACTTAAACTGGGTTTTGAAAATTTATCATTTGTCCGGAAAATCTATCCATCAGATGCGAATTTCTGGCTGATAAAAGTTGATGATGCCGCAAAAATATACAAAGGCCTGCTAAATCAGGGTATTGTTGTTAGAGACAGGTCGAAAGAACCTTTGTGCGAGAATTGTTTAAGAATAACCACAGGGACACCTGAGGAAAACAAAAAATTACTGAAAGCATTAAAATTAATGGATAGAAATTGAAATGAGCAGCTGCAAAAGGATATGGATATATGGACGAATTTCCGGTGGTTTCGCTGATTCTAAAGTGCGATGGCAGGAAAGCCTGGACCACGGGCATCCCTTCCAGAAGTTAATACTGTTTTGATGGTTCCGATGGCTATCGGAAATGACAAAACTAACAGTAAGATTATCAATAAAATACAAATAATATACGAATGAAAAAAGTACTTTTTATTGACAGGGACGGTACCCTGGTAATTGAACCTCCGGTTGATTTCCAGCTGGATAGTTTTGAAAAACTGGAGTTTTATCCTTACGTTTTCAGATATCTGTCAAAAATTGCAGAGGAACTGGATTTTGAGTTGGTAATGGTAACAAACCAGGATGGACTGGGTACGTCTTCTTTTCCTGAAAAGGATTTCTGGCCGGTACATAATCTTTTGTTAAAATCTTTAGAAAATGAAGGGATAAAGTTTGATGAGATATTAATTGATCGTTCTCTTCCTGAAGAAAATGCACCAACCCGAAAGCCCGGAACGGCAATGTTTACACAATATTTGTCCGGAGAATACGATCTTAAAAATTCATTTGTGATTGGAGATCGCCTGAGCGATGTGGAGCTGGCAAGAAATTTAGGAACCCGGGCCATTTTCCTGAATGAAGATTCTGATCTGAAGGATGATGAAATTGTTCTGTCCACAGGCAGTTGGAAAAATATATATGAATTTCTGAAATTAAAAGAACGAACCATTCATATTTCAAGAAAAACAGGAGAAACCGATATCCGGCTGTTTCTAAACCTGGATGGTACCGGAAAAAGTAATATTTCAACCGGAATTCATTTTTTTGATCATATGCTTGATCAGCTGTCTAAACACGGAAATATTGATCTGAAACTCAAAGCAAAAGGTGATCTGGAAGTAGATGAGCATCATACCATTGAAGATACTGCCATTGTCCTGGGTGAAGCAATGAACAAAGCTCTGGGAAGTAAACTGGGCATAGAGAGGTATGGCTTTTCTCTTCCTATGGATGATTGCCTGGCACAGGTCTCCATTGATTTTGGTGGCCGGAACTGGTTAGTTTGGGAGGCGGATTTTCAGCGGGAGATGATAGGTAAAATGCCCACTGAGATGTTTTATCATTTCTTCAAATCTTTTACAGACAGTGCAAAATGCAATTTAAATATTAAAGCGGAAGGCCGGAATGAACATCATAAAATTGAAGCTATATTCAAAGCTTTTGCAAAAACAATAAAAATGGCGGTAAAAAGAGATCCGGAAAACATGCAGTTACCAAGTACAAAAGGAAGTTTGTAATGAAAATAGTAATTATTGATTACGGTGCGGGAAACATTCAGTCGCTCCGGTTTGCCATAAAAAGGCTGGGGTTTAAACCTGAGTTGTCCGATGATCCGGAAATAATCCGGAAAGCTGACAGGGTAATTTTTCCAGGAGTGGGGGAAGCAGGCTCTGCCATGCTTAAATTAAAAAGTAAGGGACTTGAAAAACTAATCCCTGACCTTAAACAGCCGGTACTTGGGATTTGTCTGGGTATGCAACTGATGTGTGAAAGCTCTGAGGAAGGGAACACAAAAGGTCTTGGAATTTTTCCATTAAGAGTGAAGAAATTCGAAAATACTTCACTTAAAGTTCCCCAGATCGGATGGAATGAGATTCAGGAGATAAGAACTGATCTTTTCAGGAATGTGTCCGAAAATGAATTCATGTACTTTGTACACAGCTATTATGTACCTTGTAATGAGTGGACGGTATCAAAAACAAATTATGGCCTGGATTATACATCAGCCATGCAAAAAGACAATTTCACAGGGTGCCAGTTTCATCCGGAAAAAAGTTCATGGCCAGGAGAAAAAGTACTTTCTAATTTTTTACTTCAAAACACCAAATCATGAGAATAATCCCTGCAATAGATATTATGAATGGTAATTGTGTGAGGCTTAGCCGTGGGGATTTCAGCACCAGAAAACAGTACAGTGCTGATCCCGTAGATGTAGCGAAACAGTTTGAAGATCATGGCATAAGATACCTGCACCTGGTGGATCTGGATGGCGCCCGGTCAAAACATATTGTAAATTACAGGATACTGGAACAAATTGCAACAAAAACAGATCTGATGATTGATTTCGGAGGAGGCCTGAAATCGGATGAAGATCTCAGGATTGCCTTTGAAAGCGGAGCCAATCAGGTAACCGGGGGAAGCATTGCAGTAAAGAACCCTGAGCTGTTTTTAAGCTGGATTGAAAAATGGAGTGGTGAGAAAATAATCCTGGGTGCCGATGTGGATAAGGAAAAAATTGCAATCCAAGGCTGGGAGGAAAAAACAGATTATAATCTGATCCCGTTTGTTCGGGAATATCGAAAGAAAGGAATTAGATATTTGATATGTACAGATATTGATAAAGATGGTATGCTGAATGGCCCTTCCTTCGGATTATACCAGAAGATCATAAGTGAAACACCTGATATTAAACTGATTGCCAGTGGCGGAGTAAGTCAGATAAGTGATCTTGAGAAACTGGCGGAAATGAAGATTAACGGGGCTATTATCGGGAAGGCCATATATGAGAACCGGATAAGCCTGAAGGACCTGGAAAGGTTTATTTTAAAGGTCGGTATATAAACTATAAATTAGCAAATATAAATTCTTGATTATTAGTTAGTGCTTCTAAAAAAACTCTTAATTTTTCAAGTGGCTTCTTAGAAGAATAGAAATAATTTCGAATGCAAGGGCTTGAAGGCAGTTTCCTGGTTAATTTGTAATAAGCAAATGATGTTTTTTTGTTATGAAATAAAAAATTTGACTAATTTTGTCAAAATAAATTAATCAAAAATGCAAAATATTGGCAATTTAGTTAGAGAACTAAGAGAGAAAAAGGGGTATCCTTTACGAAAAGTGGCTGCGTATCTGGACATTGACCAGGCCATCTTAAGCAAGATTGAGCGGGGACTACGAAAAATTTCAAAAGAACAGGTAAAAAAATTAGCTAAATTTTTTGATTATGATGAAAAGGAGATGATAATTATCTATTTAAGTGAACGGATAATTTATGAAATTGGTAATGAGGATTACGCACATGAAGCATTAAAAGTTGCGGAAGCAGAAATTGGGTATAAGAAAATAACCCTGCCTGTCAGAAAAGAAATGATAAGTAGCATTGTACAAATATTACAGAATTATTCTAAAATAAAGGCTGCCTGGATATACGGTTCTTTTTCACGCAAAGCTGACAGGCCTTCAAGCGACATAGATATAGCTGTAAAAACCGAAGAAGATTTTAGCTATTTTGACCTTGCTGAAATTCAATTTCAATTGGAAAGATTGTTAAACCGTAAAATTGATATTGGCTTTATAGACTCTTTTAAGCCTTATATTTTGGAAAATGTGAAAAAGGATTTGAAACTCATTTATGAAAGATAACAGGCAAAGAAGTCTGGAAAGATTGAGACACATCCAACAGGCAATTAGTGAAATAAATCTTTTTGTTAAGACTGTAGATAAGAAATATTTTTTAGAAAATCAGGTTTTATGCAGTGCCGTTCTTTTTCAGTTTAGCGTTATTGGAGAAGCAATTGTACATGTTGAATCAGAAATTTTGAATAAGCATGAATATGCATGGTATAAAGTCAGGGCTTTAAGGAACTTAATATCACATGAATACTTCAATATTAAAATGGAAGCTGTTTGGGATGTTATTATTAAAGACCTGCCGGTATTAGAACAAAAAATTGATAATATCATAAAAACAGAATTTTAGAATGAATCTTGTTTTGTTTTAAATGTTTTTGTATTTAGAATTTTATTTCCTGTTTTTCAGGTAAAAAATATGATAATTGATCTTGTTAACTGACAAATGAATAATGCTTACAAAAAGAATCATACCCTGCCTTGACATTAAGGATAACCGTACGGTTAAAGGGATAAATTTTGTTGATCTACGGGATGCCGGGGATCCGGTCGAACTTGCTGGTTTTTATGCGGAACAGGGTGCAGACGAATTGGTGTTTCTGGATATCTCAGCTACAGAAAATAAAAGAAAAACCCTTGCTCACCTGGTGTTGAAAGTGGCAGAAAAAGTAAATATCCCGTTTACAGTAGGCGGTGGGATTTCTTCAGTTGAAGATGTGCGAATTTTATTGAACTCAGGTGCAGATAAGGTTTCGGTTAATTCATCGGCGGTAAGAAAACCGGAGCTAATCAACGAACTTTCATCCGCTTTTGGCTCTCAGTGTGTGGTGGTTGCCATAGATGCAAAAAAAATGAAAGGAAAATGGAAGGTTCATCTTGTGGGGGGGAAAGTGCCAACTGAGATTGATCTTTTTGAATGGGCATCTGAGATCCAGAAAAGAGGTGCAGGTGAGATTCTGTTTACTTCCATGGATCATGATGGTACTAAAAACGGATTTGCAAACGAGGCTCTGGCAAAATTAAATGAACTACTTCATATTCCGGTTATTGCATCAGGAGGTGCCGGGAATGTTCAGCATTTTATTGATGCCTTTCAACTGGGAAAAGCTGATGCGGCACTGGCAGCCAGTGTGTTTCATTATAAAGAAATAGAAATCATTAAATTGAAAAAAGAATTGGCGGAAAATCATATTCCGGTAAGATTATAAATTTAGAAAACATGAAACGAACATGAACTTTTTTAATCAAAAGTTCACCCACATAAATGATTAAAACAAGTTCATGGTAGAACGGAGTGGTTACATCTGTTCTTAAATTTTTAGTTAATTTGTAACCAAGTAATTGAAAATTTTAAACAGATGAAAATAGATTTTGATAAAGGAAACGGTCTGGTACCTGCAATTGTTCAGGATGCGAAAACCCGGAAAGTGCTGATGCTGGGATATATGAACGAGGAAGCATACAACAGGACTCTGGAATCAGGGAGGGTGACCTTTTTCAGCCGGAGCAGAAGTCTACTCTGGACAAAAGGGGAAACCAGTGGAAACTTTCTGGAACTGGTAGATATAAAAGTTGACTGCGACCAGGATAGTTTACTCGTTCTTGCTCACCCACTGGGCCCCGTATGTCATACAGGATCAGATACCTGCTGGGATGAAAAGAACGATACCGGTTTTCTGGATGATCTGGAAGCTATTATTGCCCAACGAAAAGAAAAATTGCCTGAAAATTCCTATGTGGCATCTCTTTTTAAAAAAGGAATAAATAAAATTGCCCAAAAAGTCGGGGAGGAAGCGGTTGAAACCATTATTGAGGCCAAGGACCCTAATGACGATTTGTTCCTGAATGAGTCAGCCGACCTTTTGTTTCACTATTTAATTCTCCTTCAGGCCAGAGGTTTCAAACTAAACGATGTAATTTCAGTCCTGGAAAAAAGGAATCACTGAGGATCAGTTAACAATTATCAGTTAACATAGTTTTCCCTGGTGTTTATCATATCCTCTGCATAAACCGGAATTATTTTGAATCATACAGTTGCGAACCCTGAGTTTGTTGAAGGGCGTTACAGGATACTGAGAGACCTTGAAAGCAGACCTTTCTACAATTTCGTTTTGTTATTAATTTTCAGAAAGTTAGAATATATAACATGGTCTGTGAATAGTCAAATAAAAAACCTACCTTTGCGGCCTGAAAATACAAAATATGAAATCAATTCGAAATATTGCAATAATTGCCCATGTTGATCATGGTAAAACTACCCTGGTTGACAGGATCATTCAGGCCTCCAATATTCTGGATCAGCGAAAGGAAATGACAGACCTGCTTCTGGATAGTAATGATCTGGAAAAGGAGCGGGGAATCACGATTTTATCAAAAAACGTTTCGGTAGAATATAAATCTGTTAAAATAAACATAATTGATACACCCGGCCACGCTGATTTTGGCGGGGAAGTTGAAAGAGTATTAAAAATGGCCGATGGTGTTTTATTGTTAGTGGATGCTTTTGAAGGTCCGATGCCACAAACCCGCTTCGTTTTGGGTAAAGCTATAAAACTTGGGCTGAAACCCATTGTGGTAATTAATAAAGTGGATAAAGAAAACTGCCGACCGGATGAAGTGCAGCAGGATGTATTTGAACTGATGTTCAATCTGGATGCCTCAGATGACCAACTGGATTTTGAGACGGTTTTTGGATCATCAAAGTTCGGATGGATGTCAAACGATTGGAAAGTAAAAACTGATAACATTTCCCATCTTTTGGATACTATTCTGGAGCAGATTCCGGAAGCCCCGTATCATGAAGGAACTCCCCAGCTTCAGATAACTTCAATGGATTACTCAAATTTTGTAGGCCGAATAGCAATCGGAAGGGTTTACAGAGGTGATATTGAAGAAGGCAGGGAATATACATTGTGTTCCAAAGCAGGACAAAAACGCAAAGTAAAGATAAAGGAACTCTATGTTTTTAAGGGACTTGGGAAGGAAAGGGTGAAAGAGGCAAAAAGCGGGGATATTTGTGCGGTTGTGGGGATTGATGACTTTGATATCGGAGATACGGTCGCAGATAAGGAAATTCCGGAGGCATTACCACGAATATCCGTGGACGAACCGACCATGAGCATGCTTTTCACAATTAATAATTCACCTTTTTACGGACAAGACGGAAAATTTGTCACCTCCCGTCATCTAAGGGATCGGCTTTTTTTAGAAGTGGAGAAAAATCTTGCTTTAAGGGTGGAAGAAAAAGATACGGAAGATAAATTTGATGTATTTGGCCGTGGAATTCTCCACCTTTCTATATTAATTGAAACCATGCGCCGCGAAGGATATGAATTTCAGGTAGGAAAACCTCAGGTGATCATGAAAGAAGTAAAAGGTATTAAATGTGAACCTTTTGAGATACTGGTAATTGATGTCCCGGAGAAATATTCCGGAAAAGTAATTGAACAGGTGACCATGCGAAAAGGTGACCTGATGATCATGGAACCCAAAGAAGACCTGATTCATCTGGAATTTAATATCCCGGCTAGAGGACTGATCGGGCTAAGGAACAATGTACTCACTGCTACAGCTGGAGAAGCGGTAATGAGTCACCGTTTCAGTGAGTATAGTGCCATGAAGGGGGAAATTCCGGGACGAAGCAATGGCTCACTGGTTTCTCTGGATACAGGTCAGGCATTGGCTTATGCCATTGACAGACTTCAGGACAGAGGAAGGTTTTTTATTGAACCTGGTGACAAAGTTTACAAAGGACAAGTAATTGGTGAATATACACGTGCATCTGATCTGGAAGTAAATGTGCTAAAAGGGAAAAAGTTAACGAATATGCGGGCATCCGGTTCCGACGCAGCTGCAAAAATCGCACCGGCTGTAAAATTCTCATTGGAAGAGGCAATGGAGTATATTAAAGATGATGAATATCTGGAAATCACTCCAAAAAACCTGCGTATGAGAAAAATTCCAAAAGGCTTTGCTTAACCACTCAAAATCGGGA
Organism: Bacteroidales bacterium; assembly: GCA_024763075.1. Taxonomy (GTDB): domain Bacteria; phylum Bacteroidota; class Bacteroidia; order Bacteroidales; family VadinHA17; genus JANTGF01. The sequence continues at coordinate 35,971 of JANTGF010000025.1, forward strand.
ATAACAGCGGAGCTATCGGGTTATCATACCAAAACCTTCTCGTTTACCATATGGGTAGGTGCAGCACCATCTGCCCGGCGGCCGGTGAAAGGTAAAATAAATATGCCCTTCATTTATAAAGATGGAAACATCTTTTCCGCAAGCATCAATGTTTCAGGCCGCCCGATATCCAGCCAACGGGTGTCATCATGGTTAAAAGTCATAATACGGTGATCTGCAGCCAGCTTTAAATATACCTCAATCATGGAAAAAACATCTTTCCCCGGAAAATTTTGCAATAGTTCCGGACGAATGATATGAATACCAGAAAAGGCAACTTCCTGCAATCTTCCTGAATAATCCTTTACAATCTTTTCTTCCCTGGTACCGGTATTTCTCCACCCACACAAAACCCCGTTTTCATCGCTTAAAAGATAACGAACTGTTTTACGATGCCTGACAGCCAGGGTGGCAAATGCACCGGAATTAAGGTGAGTATTGTACAACCGATGCAGATCCAAATCGGTCAGCACATCCACATTGTGAACAAGAAAAGGATCATTGCCATTAAAAAACCAGGCTGCTTTTTTCAATCCTCCGCCTGTATCCAGTAACTTTTCCGTTTCATCGGAAATTTCAATACGTATCCCGAAATTGTTTTTTAACTTTAGAAAATCTATGATCTTATCGCTGTAATGATGAACATTCATAATGATCTCATTGAAACCCTGGCGGATTAAACTCCGGATGGTATGTTCAAGGATGGGTATTCCATTGATCTCCACAAGAGCTTTCGGAATATCCCTTGTAATATTTCCAAGACGGGTTCCTCTGCCCGCAGCGAAGATCATTGCTTTCATAAGTTTAAATTTAGCTATCTGTCTGGTATTATGTAAGTTGGTTTTGACATGATTTTTGCTAATGAAGCAAAAATCCCGCCAAAACATTTTAGTTTTACTCTTTTACCGTGGGTTTACACCCGCGGCTGTCAGATATCGCCCCGATTGGGGCTTTTTAACATGTCCTTTCTTTGCCCATCGTAACCTTGTGAAGATGGGTGTGTTATTATTCCCTGACATGAATGTTTCATAAGTATATAATTAAGCTATATTTCTAATAATCTATTGATTACAACGATAAAATGTGACCAATATTAACTTTTTTCGTCCTCTAGCATCGCCGTCCACCGGTCGCCAAAGGCTTCGGCCGCCGGCGGACGGCACTGCGCGTAGCCGCTACAGCAGAGCAAGTCCGGAAAAGCTTTTACTTTTTTCCAAAAATGGGAACCTTAATTCCGGAAAAGGGAACAATGTAATCGGAAACTATAACTTATGAGGTTTACAAACCATTTTCTTCTCAGGTACCTGAGCGCTGCATTCCCCGCAAATAAAGCGGGATTTTTTCAGTTTCGTCCCCTTCTTCCCTTTTTTACACATCTTTTTACTCATTGTCCTTCATGTTGTGACCCACTATAAAAACTCCTGCTCCCTGTGTTTTACCTCCACATCAATGTCATATTTTTCACGTAAGTGCTCTCCCATTCTTTCTGCCGAAAAAACAGACCGGTGCCTTCCTCCGGTGCATCCGAAGTTTACCATTAAATGGGTGAAATTTCTTTTCTGATAATTATCCACAGCATTGTCCACCAGTTTCCTGGCATAATCCAGAAATTCATGCATATCTTCCTGCGATTCCAGAAACCGGATCACATTTTCATCCATTCCGGTAAATTCACGATATTCCTCATACCGGCCCGGATTGTGCAATGCACGGCAGTCAAACACAAAACCACCTCCGTGGCCCGACTCATCCACAGGTATCCCTCTTTTGTATGAAAAACTGTTTACCTGAACCTTTAATCGTTTTGCCTTTTGAGCTATTTTTAACAACTTCTCCGAAACAGTTAACTTTTGAAGTGCTTCCTTCAGATGGGGAATTTTAACAGGTAAATCTTTTTTCAATAAAACTTTCAGATTCTGAATGGCATACGGAATACTTTGCAGAAAATGCTCTTTCCTTTCATAAAATCCCCGGAACCCATAAGCACCCAGTGCCTGCATAATCCTAACCAATACATATCCGTAAAAATATCCTTTAAACTCGTTCCGGTCATATTTAAGATGCTCATCCAGCCTATCCAGATAATAATCCAGTAATTCTTTCCTTACCTCATCCGGAATATCCGCTTTTCCGTCATACAGTAAGGAAGCCAGATCATATTGCAAAGCGCCTTTTCTGCCTCCCTGATAATCAATAAAATAAACCCTGCCCTTACGGAGCATTACATTCCTCGACTGAAAATCACGATATAAAAAGAAATTCCTGTCGGCCTTTAAAAGAAAATCGGTAAATGTCTGGTAATCATTTTCCAGCTCCTGTTCATCAAATGGAATTCCGGCCAGTTTTAAAAAATAATACTTAAAATAATGCAAATCCCACATCATAGACTGCTTATCAAAGCTTGCCCGGGGATAACAGTATGAATAATCAATAAGTTTACTTCCTTCTGTCTGAAATAAAACCAGATAATCAAGAACCTGTTTATAGACATTCTTCAGTTCTTCATTAAAACCAAGCTGTGACCGGATCTGTGTAAGATAGGAATAAAGAGTTGTATCACCCAGGTCTTCAATAAGATATATACTTTTCTCACAATCTTCTTTATACACCTCCGGAACCGGTAAGCCACTCTTCAGAAATGATTTGGTAAATTCAAGAAAAGCCGTATTCTCTTTTTGATCGGGATTAAAAACTCCCAGGGCGCCTTTGGTAGCTCCTTCTATCCTGTAATACTCCCTGTTCGAGCCGGATAGCGGTAATGGCTGAAACCGGATGGCCTCCTCCCCTGCCCATACTTCAAACAAAGGAATTAATAATTTCTTTTTATCCTGATTCAAAATGTTTAAATTTTAATAAATATTTTCTTTTTATACATCAGATAACCAATGAACCACAAGAAGATAGCAGTGAAAGCAGCAAATAAAAACGAACCGAAGTTACCATCTCCGCCGATTACTGCAAAAACTTTTCTATACAACCAGGCATATCCGTTCAATGTTTCCCCATCCACCTGAATATGAATCATAAACAAAATCTTCACATAGAAAATAGACAAAACAAACAACATCAAAGGATTCATTCCATAAACCAAAAAAGGATGTGCCCATTTTACATGATCTTTCACATCAATGATCCAAATTAATATTGCCAGAAGTATCATCCCCAGTCCGACTGTATATAACACATAAGAGCTCGTCCAGATAGGTTTATTGATCGGGAAAAACAGTCCCCAGATCAAGGCGAGAATAACACTTGCTCCACCATACAAAAAAAGTTTATTGACCACTTCCTCTTTAGTTGAAGTAGTCCCGATGATCTCACCAACAATATAACCCAGCACGACATTGATCATTGCAGGCAGCGTACTGAGCAAACCTTCCGGATCAAAAGGAATTCCAAATCCCTTGTAAACATGATTTGTACCAAACAGCACCACATCAATTTTACCGGCTATATTTCCGTTTAAACCAAAAGGATCATCTCCTCCAAAAATTATCAGGATAAGCCAGTAAGCTATAAGAACCGAAAAAGCCAGAATCCACCTTCCTTTTTTCCCAAGCACCAGTACAAGGATGGCTGCCATTCCGTATGCGAGAGCTATTCGTTGCAAGACGCCCAGATAACGGAGATGGGCAAAATTAAACTTCGGGAAGGCATTCAGGAATAAGCCAATAAGAAAAATCAAAACGGTTCTTCTCAAAATCTTTAAAAGAGCCGGTTTTGATAATTTATGGTCAAATTTCCGGAATGAAAACCACATTGCCACCCCAACAATGAAAAGGAAAAAAGGGAAAACAAGATCTGTAGGGGTGCAGCCATGCCACTCGGAATGCCTTAAAGGAGCATAAACATGAGCCCAGGTACCGGGTGTATTTACAATCACCATCAGCATAATGGTAAGGCCACGAAAAACATCAAGGGCAACCAGGCGTTGGGAAACTTTCATAACAAGGAGTTTAATTTTTCATCCTAAAGATAGACATTTTTGAAGTATCCAGTCTATCCATACTAAAAACTCTATTCTTAATTATAAGAAAGCAAGGATAAGAACCCGGTAATTAACAGCCAACCCGGCATAAAAAAACACCAGTGAAAAGATCTATTTTTTCTTAGATCTGGAATAAAAATAAATTCCTCCGCCAATTACAACTATACCACCAAGGATAAAAATAAACATGGAACTGTTTTCTGCTTCTTCAGCATCCATATCTTCCTCGTCAGCAGGTGAATAGAAAGCAGGTTCCATTTTATCTACAGATACTGAATCATCTGCCATCAGGGCACCCATATCTGTCTGAACAGTATCTTGTATCATTGCATTCACGGCAATAGCACCCGTGAGCAGAAACAACGAAAATAGCAGTATTAAAATCCGGTTTTTCATTTTATTATGTATTTTAAATTAAACAGCATTCCCAAACTATACAGTCTTCGAATCAGCCGGCAAATTTCACTAAAAATTTTGAAACGTTAAAGCTTTTTCAGAAAATTAAAATATTTTTCTGCTTTTTCCTGATTTCCCTGCTTTTCGTAGTATAGGCCCATCATATTCAGAGCCGGTTTATAACGAGGATTTACAGAAAGGCATTTTAACAGGATCTTTCTCGCCCGGTCATCTTCTCCAGTATCAAAATAAACCTGAGCCAGACCGGTATAAGCGGGAAAATACTTATTATTATTTCTAAGTATTCTTTTAAATAATCCTTCAGCTTCTCTGGAATTTTCATCCTTCCCTGCAACCAGGGCGAGCTGATTCAGTGCGACTTCATAGTCAGGGTATAGTTTCAGGCATTTCTCCAGATATATCCTGGCAGAATCAAGATTCTGTTTTCTCATGTAAACTTCCGCAAGATTTATCAGTGCGGCTTCATTGTTTCCCGATTCCTTTAATGCCTGTTTCAACAAAACTTCCGCATGTTTTAAATCTCCATTTTTCATTGCCAGAAAACCCAAGTAATCATTTTTTGTTTTTCTTTCCAGAACCGCACAAACCGGAACTCCTTCTGCTTTAATTAAATGAATACTATTACCCGGAGGCCAGATACCCATTTTTAACTGCCAGGGATTTATATATTCATTAGCAATAATGGCATAATCCCAATCTGAATTTCCTCTGTAATAATAATTAATGAAACGGACAGAAATCTTTTCTTTATGGTTTCTGAAAAACCAGTCACCGGGAAAATTCATAGCAACTTTAATCGTATTATCTGAAGTTTTCTTTTCTTCCAGATATTTCACCAGCCAATCAGAAGCCTCACAGATGGTATGAAAATAATAATCGGTTTCATAATTGCCATATGCACCCTTCAGTCCTCCGGTTAACTCATTAAAATACAAATACTCATAAGGATGATTCCTGATGATAAATTTTAAAGGATGAATACTTAATGCCACAAAGACAATAAGAAATAAGAGTTTAAAAACCTTCTTGTTTATCATCCTGAAGATGGTATCAAAACCCAGTGCTGCAAGTACAACAAGTGGGGGGTAAATGAAAATGATGTGTCTCCATGCCCCATAAACATTGGATCCTTTCAAAATAATAAAGGCAACTGGAAAAAGGAAAGCAAACAACAAAAAGAAAACAAACAACCATTTATCCCTATTCATGATCTTCCGGAAAAAAACCATAAAACTCAAAAAGCCTGCAAGTACGATGAGTGGAATAGTGATCCCCATATATTTGAGCAGGTAATACCATGGAAACTGATCGGACCAGAAAACTTTACCTTCAAATATCTGCCGCAGGGTAGTTGGAAACCGTGCCATTGCCTGGTAGGCTCTAAGCGGATTCTTAAAGGGGCTCACCAGTCCATAAGGCCACAACAACAAACTGACCCCGTAACTCAAAACTGTGGTACCAAAAACAACAAATACAAGCCTGATCCACAACCTCTTGTCCATTTTCAACCTGCCCCCCAGATGTTCACTGACAAGAAAAAGTACAAGAAACAATAACAAATAAAAAATGAGCAGAACACCTCCAATCCGTATGCTTATGGCAAAGGCCAGACCGGCAATTAATAAAACAATGGTTTTGAATCCGGGTTTTGGCAATTTAGAAAGAAAACGGAAAATAAAGAAAATGGATGCTATGTATCCCAGAGCAAAGGGTATATCTTTCAGGTTATTCCATGAATGCCCCAAAAAACGGGGAGAAAGTATCAATAAAATGAGTGTGAATATGCCTGCCCGGTAACCTCCGAGAAATACGGCCAGCATTCCCGCCAGAAAAATGGTCAGCCATCCTGCCAGTGCATTTGCCAGATGACGAAACCTGTAAATATCATCCACCTTAAACCATTGTATCAATATGGTGGTAATGTTATCAAAAGATTGCCCGTAATATTTCAGATGGCTTTTGGGTGTTTCCAGAGCCGATTTGTCTTTTCCAAAAGATTTATAATAATTAAAAACCTTTACCGACTGCTTGTAATGAACTTCTTCATCGCCTGAAATACCGGCATCCAGACTTAACAAAGGCAATGTAAAAAACAAAACCGCTGCCAGGGTGTAAAAGGCAGTTTTAAGATTCAGATATTTGCCGGAAATATGCAGCATACAATATTCGACCTAAATTTTTAATGCGTCAGATAATTTAGGGAACAGATAACAAACCAGGCGGATCATTCCAACAAGCCAATATTCCAATATTATTTATAAATTTCTTTCACAAAGTAAACCGGACGATCCTGGGTTTCTTTATAGATCCTGAAAACATATTCACCCAATACACCCAGGAATATTAGCTGAATGGAACCCAGAAAATAAATACTCAGCATGGTTGAAGTCCAGCCCAAAAGGGCAAAACCAAAGATTTTTGCAATCAAAACATATATCCCTGCAAACAGAAAGACAACTACACCAATGATACCCAACACAATACATATTCTCAGGGGTGTTTTTGAAAAAGAAAAAATCGCATCCAAACCAAGCTTAAATAAATCTCTCAGATGCATTTTTGATTTTGTGTCGGTGCGGACCTCCCTGTCATATTCAATAAAACCCTGACGGAAACCCACAAAAGCTCTTAAACCCGGAAGATACCGTATTTTTTCTTTAAGCGAACGAAAAGCATGAAGTACACTTTTGTTGAACATGGAAAAATTACCTGTATTTTCAATCTCATTTAAACCGGAAACATTCTTAAAAATCTTATGAAATACGGAAATCACCACTCGTTTCAGAAAGCCCTCTTTTCTGGATCTTCTTTTGCCGTTTACTATATCCCATGTTTCTGATTTTAACAAAAGGTACATTTCTTCTATCAACTCCGGAGGATCCTGAAGGTCTCCGTCCATCATGGCAATAAAATCCCCGCTGGCAAAATCCAGTCCGGCTGTCAGAGCTGCCTGATGGCCAAAATTTCTGGACAGAGAAATGATACTGATTCGCTTTTCTGCTTCCTTATGATAGAGCAGTTTTTCCAGCGTATGGTCGGTACTGCCGTCATTAATAAATATGATTTCAAAATCTTCACCGATCTTATTCAATACACCCAGACACCGGTCCATCAATTCGTCAACCAGTTTCTCCTCATTATATAAAGGAATGATCAGGGATATCATAGTTGAATTTTATTTAGACTACTTTCCAGACGTTTCCTTCAGCATGTGACTCCACAACTTTTTCAATGAACTTCATCCCTCTGACTCCGTCATAAACTGTTGGGAATTCTCCGTCTTCGTAATCCTCTCCTCTGATGGATTTTGCCATTCCCCTGTAGATATTGGCCAGGGCTTCATATATTCCTTCAGGATGGCCGGCAGGCATTACATGAGAATCTTCAGCCAAACCGGAGTTATAGGTATGGGCTGGTTTATAAATCCTTGTAGGCTCATCGTCACTGAGAAGATAAAGATAATTCGGATCTTCCTGTGCCCATTTCAGACTGGCTTTTGATCCGTAAACTGCAATTCTCAGGTTATTTTCTTCACCGGCCGCCACCTGGCTTGAGCGGATCACACCCCTGAGGTTTTCTTCAAAACGAAGGAGCACGGTACCATCAAGATCAAGTTTATTCTCTTTGGCAACACTGTTCAGATCTGCCAGTACACTTTTTACTTTAAGTCCGGTAGTATATTCTATCAGGTTAAATGCATGTACACCAATATCTCCCATGCAACTGCTGATCCCTGCATATTTCGGGTCCAGGCGCCAAACACCCGTAATCCTCGAATCCTTCCCATGAATAATGGAATTGATCCATCCCTGGTAATACTGGGCATCTACCCTTTGAATTTCACCCAGAATCCCTTCTGAAATCAAACTTCTCATTTGCCGGATCATCGGATAACCGGTATAAGTATGTGTCAGACTGAAACTTACCTTACAATCCTCCAGTATCTCCCTCAGGCTTTCCGCTTCTTCCACACTTGTAGTCATCGGTTTTTCACAAATCACATGGAATCTGTTTTCGATGAGTTTTTTTGCAAATTCATAATGCAAAAAATTAGGGGTAACAATAGATACAGCCTGTATCCTTTTTTCTTCCGGCAAAGCCAACTCAGAACGGATTAATTCATCAACGGTGGCATAAACCCTGTTTAAATCAATTCCTTGCTGCTTTGCAAACTCCCTGCTTTTTTCATAATCCACATCAAAAGCACCGCCCACCAGTTCATAATCATTGCAAATTCTTGAGGCCCGGCGATGAGCATCGCCAATAAAGGCACCGATGCCCCCTCCTATCATTCCTAATCTTATTTTTTCCATGTTTAAATACTTTTTTCGGGTAAACAATAATTTAATTTATTTTGTATTCTGCTACTATTGTGTTCTTTATGTTTTGTCACGATTTTTTCATGCGGCGCGAAAAAAATCTTGCCAAAACGGTTTTATCTATTTTTAATTCCCGGGGTTAAAACCCCGGGTTATTAATATTTAACCCCGATGGGGTTTAATAATCGTTTTCTTGCGTGTCGGCTTGGCCGCCATGAATGTTACCCGTGTTAAAAATTTTGAAATTTATTAATAATCTTTTTAAGCTGCATTTGTTTTTCTCCGGTGAAAAAGAAAAAGCGAACCAAAAGCCAGGATTAAAAATGCCGGCAATACAGCCATATATCTTAAAGTTTCAGCACCTGATCCAGACAAGTCAAGAAATCTGCCCATTACAGGTAATACAATCGACACGGATAAAAATCCCATTCCACCCATAATGGAAAGTCCCAGTGCACCGCTTTCCGGAATATTCTCAGAAACAAAACCAATCATGGTGGGCCAGAAATAGCAAATCCCGACCGCAAAAACTGCGGCAGCGATAAAAGTTGTATAGCCCTGTGCATAGCTCAGCCAGACCAGCCCCAGGAATGCAAACAAGGCTGAAAAAAGAAGGAGTCCCCTGGAACTCAGTTTATGGACAATGGGTCCGGCAAAACTACGACCAACCGCCATAATGCCATTGATAAATGCAAGTATCAGTAAAGCCGGCACACCCGAACCTTTTAACAAAGATTCAATCCGCTGGTTTGTTCCAAGTTCTGTGGCTGCAGTAAAAAGCATAAGGAAAGCCATAATCAGGAACAAAGGTGTAACAACCGCCTTCCACATATCCTTATTTGATACACCCATTTCAACACGTTCCGTCTTTGGTACTTTTTGTCCGTAAAAAAGAACACCATAAAGCGCCAATGGAATAAACAATACAGCAACGTATATCTGCCAGCTCAGATTTAGTACATCCATCAGAAAATATCCGGTGATTGCACCAATTACAATTCCTCCGGGGAACCAGACATGAAATTTATTCAGCATTTTTATTTTATCATCCGGGAACATGGAAGCAATCATCGGGTTGAGAGAAGCTTCTACCATTCCATTTCCGATTCCTATGGCCAGGGTTCCGGTAAATAATGTCCAGAAATCACGGGCGATAATTGTAGTGATGATCCCTACCGTATGAAAAAAGAAAGCAGCCCAGACAATTCGTCTGATACCAAGGTAATCAACAAGAGGTCCTCCAATAATCATGGCCAGCGTAAAACCCCAGAAAGCCGGTGCAAAAGCCCATCCGATCTCCTCCTGGGTAAGGCCATATCCATCGGGTCCGAATACTGTTTCCAGACGCGCCCGTAAGGCAAAAGACATGGCAGTAACAATCAGTGCAATACAACTGGCTAGGAATAAGCGTTTAGAGTTAATTTGATCTTTCATTTTTGAAAAATTCTGGTTATTATTTGATTGATCTTTCATATGTCGATTTAATATGGGTTATAAATAATTGTATTATTCTCATATTAATGATTTGTCCTTATGCCGGACGGGCACTTACTTTTTTACTGCAGCTAAAAAAAGTAAGCAAAAAAAGCCGTCGCTGCGGGAAAAATTGCTAAAAATAAATTCATTTCACTAAAAGAAAATAACTCATCCACAGTAGCGGATTCAAACAGATTTTCTTTCTTAACGCTTCATTCATTGATTTTTTTAACGCATTTTTCCCAAGGCGGAAATCATTCAACTTATTTACTTATTGTAAAAAAGTG
>JANTGF010000026.1 GCA_024763075.1 Bacteroidales bacterium
GCTTGAAAGAACTGGATAAAAAATATACCGGAAATACCATATTCCTTGCTGACGAACTGGAAAAAATGACCAAACTTGAATCCAGAGTTACCATTTTAGGCCATTTACAGAGAGGAGGCACACCTTCAGCTGCTGACCGCTTGCTGGCAACCCGGTTGGGTACTGCATGTGCCGATTACATTCACAATGAAAAATATGGTAATATGGTTGCTGTAAAAGGTGATGAAACGGTACTTGTACCATTGGAAAAAGTGGTTGGAAAAATCAAACTCGTTCCAAAGGATCATGCATGGGTAAAAAGTGCAAGGGAAGTAGGAACCTGCATGGGTGATGAATAAAGCCTGCCGAGGTTAACTGGGGTAACAGGTTAAATATCAACCTGATTAAAGAAGTAAATCATGAAAAAAGAAGTAAAAATCCACGCCCTTTGGGTGTGGATTTTAATTATTAAGAATCTGCTAAAAAGTACTAATCGGCTAAATCCAGAGATGGATAATATATGCATTGTAATTTAATCCCTAAGTTAGTAACTGTATAAAAAAACTTGGATTTTTTAAATATTTAACGTAACTTATCAGATTGGAAAAAGTAATTAATGCATATTTTCAGGTTTAATTTAAGGATACTAATATGTCTGCAAAAATCTTTGATATTCAATCCGGTATAAATACTTGTTACGTCATCAAAGAGAAAGGCACCATAATGATTGATGGTGGTCCTCCAAAAATGAAGGGAATCTTTTTAAAGAAAATGACAGATTATTCGGTTGATCCTGAAGAAATTCAATTGATCGTATTAAGCCATGGCGATTTTGATCATGTGGGATCCGCCAAAGAAATACAAGAAATAACCGGTGCAAAAATAGCCATTCATGAAAAAGACAGGATGAATTTGGAACAGGGACAGTTCAATTGGTCAAAAGGAGTAAGCACATGGGGGAAAATTTCGCGTTCAATATTAATGCCTTTAATTAGGAATAGAGTGACTTCCCCGAGTACAAAGGCAGATATTATTCTGGATGACAGCGATGTATTATTAAATGAATATGGTATAGCCGGCAGGATTTTATATACCCCCGGTCATACCATGGGTTCTGTCAGTGTATTGCTCGACTCAGGTGAAGTTTTTGCGGGATGTCTTGCGCATAACGGTTTACCATTCACATTTCATCCAGCTTTACCTATTTACGCAGAAAACATTGAATTAATCAAAGAAAGCTGGAAGAAATTAATAGATGCAGGTGCTAAAATGGTTTTTCCAGGACACGGAAAACCCTTCTCTGTTGAAATTATAAAGAAATATATCTACTGATGAATAATTGAAACATTACATCACAAAAAACATATTGCATCTGGACTGAAATACATACTTTTATCTAACTGATTCTATGAAATTTAAGTGTTTTTCAGCAAACCCTAAAATAAAGATCCCTGGGATAAACAGAACTTCTGCCTTATCAAAGCTTAATGGTATCCAGCTTATGCAATTGCGGTTTTTCAGGTTCCTGCGCCTTTTTCATTTCGTCTATGGCTTTTTGCAGTTCCTTTTTCATATCCTGCAACTCATCTTCATTAAACTCCTGAAATTGTTTCTGCATTCTCTTTATAGCTTTGTTCATTTCGATTTTAGCCTTACTTAAATCCTTCTTAAAACTTTTGCTTTCAGACTTTAAATGATTCATTGCCTCCTTCAGATTTTGATGTGCCCGGTTCCAGTCAGTACTGTCAGGCAGTTCAATTTCTTTAAAAGCAGCTTCAAGATTTTCAATAAAACTCTCAAATTTTTCATCATCGGACAGAAATTCTTTCTCTTTCATTTCATCTTTTTCTGCCATCGCTCTCTTTAATTCATCATCTGAACTTTTATTCCTTTTTTTTAGGGTATCAGAGAGGATTACATATGAGCAGCTACTTCCCTGATCATCGGCTTTGTGGGTTAAATTATAAATACCGGGAACCATTCCGTCATTCAGGACAATACCAATAAGCTCAGCTCTTCCTTCCGTGCTTAGTCCCAGCATAATGCTTCCTAAAGCCCAAAACCAGAAATCTGTAAATGAAAGATTATCAAATATTTGTTTCCAAAATATTTTAAATTTTAAGGATTTATTTATTTTCATTTCCTATAAAATTCATATTAATTAATACAAGGGTCCGAGAATTCTGCAAGTGGATTCCTTAATTTTCTGCTTCAAAGGTCGGGATTTCCATTCAGACGGCAAAACTCTTTGGCTGTGATTCAGGTCATCATGAAACATTTCTACCATTTCCCGGGTTATCTTTTCATTGTAGATCAACGCATTCACTTCAAAATTCAGATCGAAACTCCGGTTGTCAAAATTTGCTGTTCCCACAGAAGTAAAAATATCATCCACCATCAGAACTTTTGAATGATTGAATCCTTTTTCATAAAGATAAACCTTAATTCCAGCCTCCATCATCCTGCTGATGTATGAAAGTGAGTTCCAGTAAGCAACTGTGGAATCGGAATTTGCAGGAAGCAGAATTCTGACATCTACCCCACTAAGTGCAAGGGCATGGATCAATTTCCGGATACTTTCATTGGGTGAAAAATAAGGGGTGGAAATGTACACATAATCCCGTGCAGAACTAATCGCGATAAGGTATGCCTGGAAGATAGAAGCCCAGTCGGAATCAGGACCACTGGCTGTAATTTGTATAAGGTTTCTGGTCTGAACATTAATTTTCGGAAAATATCTTGCATGGCTACCAATAATAAATCCCGATACGAAATACCAGTCCATTGAAAAAATCGTCTGGAGAGAATTAACCGCTTCACCTCTGATACCCAAATGAGTATCACGCCAGGCTCCAAGTTTTTTCGTTCCTGTGGCGTATTTGTCTGCAATATTTACTCCACCAACAAAACCTATTTCTCCGTCTACTACCAGAATTTTCCGATGATTCCGATAGTTAATGGTACTTGTAAACCAGGGAAAACTAACCGGCATAAAAGCATAAACCTTAACCCCGGCTTCCCTTAGTGATTCCAGGTAAGCTTTACTCAGTTTCCAGCTTCCCACATCATCATAGATCATCCTTATTTTTATACCTTCTGCTGCTTTTTTTATCAATGCTTTCCTGAACTCTTCACCGATACTATCCGATTCCCACCTGTAAAATTCAATATGAATATGATCTGTAGCCTTCTCAATGGCCTTCAGCATGGTATCAAACGTATTTCTTCCATTTCCAAAGATTTCGACATCATTCCATTCGGTTAAAATAGCTTTGCTGTTGTTAAGCAGAAGTGTCATTATATTCACTTTGCTTTTTATCTTTTCATCCTTTAAGAATTCAGTATTTTTCAGATCTTTAATTTGCCGCTGGCTGATTCTTCCAATCCGTTCAAGGTCTTTCAATCCCTTACGGGAAAATATTTTTTGTTTACGAAAATACTGGCCAAATAGGAAATAAAAGAATAAACCAATATACGGAACCAGCCAGACTACGAGAATCCATGAAACGGTTTTTACCGGATCCCTGTTTTTAAGAAGCAACAGAAATGTGGTAATAACAGATGCAATCACCCATACAAATACGATAAGTGTTCCAATATGTGTCAGGACATTTCCCATGTGTATTTCTCTAATATTTACATCCCTCCCCAGGAATATTTGGCAATTCAGGCCTAAAATCATAAAAATACAAAAAAACAGGCTGTTTCAGCTTGATTTTTATTAAAATTATCCCACTTCAGAATTCTCTTGACTAAAAAAAAGAGCCACCCTTTATGGCAGCTCTTTTAAAATTATTTCACTTATAATATTAGAAGAGGAAGCCCACACTAATTAAAAACTGGCTGGTTCTCATATCTGTATTAAAATCAGTGCCTCCAATGCTTATACTTTCTCCAAGGGAACTAAGATTTCCTTCATACCGTGCATCAAGCGTTAATTTTTTAAACAGATCAACACCCAAACCGGCCTGATAACCCCAGGTCATGGTATTCACATTTGCTTTTAACTCCTCAAGGTCAGAAGAATGGCTAATTACCATATGTCCTGAAGGTCCGGCATTGATACGAATGGGACCCAGCTTAAATCCAAGAAGCAGTGGAATATCAACCCTATTCATGTTAAATGATTTTAATTCTTCTCCAATAGAGGAATTCGGATCTTCATAAGTAAAATTCCCTCCAGTAGAAGTAAAATAAACTTCCGGTTGTAAATAGAGCATAGCTATTTTAATTCTCAGCATTGCTCCAGCATGAAAGCCCCATTTGGCATCCTTTGCCTGTTTGACAATTGCATCACCACTGTTGATCTCGTCTAGTTTAAAGCTGGATGTATTTGCCCCTGCCTTGATCCCGAATTTTAACAACTGAGCATTTGCTGACACAAAAAACATACTGATTGCGATAACAAAAAATAATTTTCTCATAATTTTAAAAATTAGTTAATAAAAATAACTGAACTTTGTTCAGGCATTATACGTAAAAATAATAATTCTGTTATGTTTGTATTAATATTTATTCCTGAAAGATAAACTAATGGACACTATATCTGTAATTTACGCGAAATTACAAAAAGGAAGAGAAAAACTTTCCTGTCACTTTCAGGGATAAATACTACGCTTTTTAATAGCTTGGGCAAAAACTGAGCCACTTTTGGATTATATATTTCAGAATGCGGGAGATTGAAATTTTATTTTAAATAATGACAGACACGAACATAAGTATCATAGGTGCAGGCGTTGTTGGTTTAGCCATTGCTTCAAAAGTTTCAGCATTAACGGATGCTGTTTTTTTGCTTGAGAAAAATCTGAAATTCGGTCAGGAAACCAGTAGCAGGAATAGTGAAGTGATTCATTCGGGCATATATTATCCTAAGGATTCATTGAAAGCTAAACTCTGTATTGAAGGAAAAGAATTATTATACCGGTATTGTGACAAATATGAAATTCCCTATAATAAATGCGGAAAGCTTATTATATCCAAATCTGAAGAGGAAGACAGCATACTGGGAAATATTCTGGAATATGCCCATAATAATGGTGTACAGGATGGAAAAATTATAGAAAAGGAAGAGATCCTCCAACTGGAGCCAAATATTATTGCACGACAAGCGGTTTTCTTCCCTACTACAGGGGTCATTGACAGTCATAGTCTGATGAAACGACTTGAGACTGAATCCATCAACAATGGTACGGAAATCGTTTACGGATCGGAAGTGACAAACATTAAAAAAATAAATGAAGGATATGAAATTACCGTGTCCGAACAATCCGGATCAGAATTCAGTTTTACAACCCGCTATTTGATCAATGCTGCAGGACTGAATGCTGATAATATTTCAAGTTTAACCGGGATTGATAAGCAAGAATATCGTCAGTATTTTTGGAAAGGTGAATATTTCAGTCTGGCCAATGGAAAGCATAAACTTATCTCCAGGCTTGTATATCCTGTGCCACTAAAAAATACAGTAGGACTTGGAATCCATACTACCGTTGATCTGAGTGGCAGGGTAAAATTAGGGCCCAATGCCGTTTTTATTGAAAACAACCGGAAAGACTACAGTATTACACCCGGTCATAAGGAAGAGTTCTACCAATCAGTAAAAACATATCTCCCATTTCTGGAACCGGAAGATCTTGTTCCCGACCAGGTTGGAATCCGGCCAAAATTACAAAAGCCGGGTGATTCTGTGAGAGATTTTATCATTAAAGAAGAAAGTAATGCAGGCTTTCCCGGATTTGTTAATCTACTCGGAATTGAATCGCCGGGATTAACTGCATGTCTTAGTATAGCTGAATACGTTTTAAAACTTCTCCAATTCTAAAAGGTATGAAAAAATTACAGCCTTACCCATCTTTTTTACTTATCTCCGGAGATGGAAGAAATGCCGGAAAAACTACATTGGCATGCCGTATTCTTCAACAATTCTCTCAACAGCATGATATCGTTGCAATTAAAATTTCCTCGCACTTTCATGAACCCACAACTGATTTAACTTTACTTTATAAATCCGGAGACTTTAGTATCTCACTTGAAAATAACAGAAATACAAATAAAGACAGTTCGCGAATGCTCCGGTCAGGCGCTCATAAATCATTTTATATCCAGGCGAAAAAAGGAATGCTGAAACCGGCTTTTGAAAAATATAACCGGGAATTCCATACAAATGAGGCGACGGTATGTGAATCAGGTGCACTTGCAGAACTCCTGATACCAGGAGCACATTTGCACATTTCATCTGATAAGAAAAAAGAAGGAATTTCGTTATACGGAACAAACGCAGAAAGTGAAATTGTGATGTTGCGCTTCGATGGAATAGATTTTATACCTTCCTTAAAAAACCTCCGTCTATCATCAGGAAAAGGATGGCAGTGGAAGTAACTTCCCGGAATCGCATTTATCCAACAGGGAGGTAAACGGTAAAGCAGGTACCTTTTCCATCATGACTATCCACCTCTATTACACCATTATGCCCGGTAACAATACCATGAACCACCGATAATCCGAGACCCGTTCCCTCATTTACCGATTTGGTAGTAAAAAAAGGTTCAAAAATACGCTCTCTGACAGCTTTACTAATGCCAGGGCCGTTATCGGAGACCGACAGTTTTGCCAATTTTTTTGCAAGCAGACTCTTATGAGCAGTCATGATCTGCTTGTCGTTCTCAATCAGACCAAAACGAATATCAATACGGCCATCCTCACTATTTTTTAATGCCTGTCCGGCGTTGGTTAACAGGTTCATGATTACCTGTTGGATCTGTGAGGGATCCAGTCTTACTTTATCGCAAGTACTACAAAGGTCTTTCCGAATTTTAATATTTGGGCTCAGTGACAGGCTAAACAGGACCACCGAATCTTCAATCAATTCTTTTAAATCTGTCAACCTGCTTTCGGGTTTCACTTTTCTGCTAAATGTAAGAATCTGATTCACAAGCCCTTTTGCTCTCACAAGAGCCTTGTCTATGCTTGTTACATAATCCTGGATCATGGAATCGCTTGGTATTTCCTCCTTCATCATATCTGTGTAACCAATCACCGTTCCAAGGATATTATTGAAATCATGAGCGATTCCACCCGCCAGTGTACCCACAGTTTCCAGTTTTTGAGATTGCCTGAGCTGAGCCTCCAGTTGCGTTTCTCTGGAAATGTCTCTATTCATAATGGCATAGTTAATCACAACTCCATTTTCATCCCTGACAGGTGTAATATTAGCTTCTCCCTCATAAATTTGTCCGCTTTTTGTGAAAATAGGAAGCCTTCCGTGCCATACCTGTCCTTTCAATAAAGTCTCTCTTATATCATTTTCAAGATCGGGTCTGTCCTCTAACGAACTGTTTAAATAATTTGCACCCAATATTTCATCCTGACTATACCCTGTACGGTTTACATAAGCAGGGTTTACATATTGAATAATTCCGGAAGTATCGCTTATTATCACCAATTCTGAGGATTGTTCAATTACTGAATTAAGTTTTGATTGTCCTTCTTCAGCACGTTTTCGTCTTAAAATTCCCGAGAGATTCTCTATTATTTTATTTAGCCTCTTTTTATTCTCCTCATTCACAATCATCTGACCGGCAAATACTACATGTCCAAACCTTTCTTCTCCAGCCAGTAAAGGAAAATTGAGTAGTGATTTTACATTGAAAAATGTTCGTATTTTGTCAGGTTGTGTGCTATTTAAAGGCAACTGAAATATTTCGCTTATTTGTTTATTTATTTCTAATTCATTATAAATAAACCAGGGTTCCCCCTTATTAAACTTTTTCAGGAAATTACCTGACTTAACCGGACAAAATCGGAATTCATGTATGTCTGATTTTAATATTTCTTTCAATTCTTTTTTTTTCGATTCGGGAAATGCAAAAAACCGGAAAAAGAAACATTTTTTTTCTGTATCCCATAACATCAACCGGAAGCGGCTGATACCGAATTTCTCTTCCATTTGTTTTGAGAAATATTCCAGAATATTGTCCAGGTTTTGATTCTGGTTGGCCATTGCATTAAGTTGATTAATCAGGGTTAGGTCATTTGCCTGATTTTCAATAAGCTGATGGCTATGAACCTGGTCACTAATATTTCTGAAAGCACCCTGCAGCACTTTTCTTCCTCCATAAGTGATCATTTCTCCCTGAATTTCCACCGGCGTTTTACTTCCGTTTTCATTTACCGCATATAATAGATTTTCCAGGCTGAATTTATTGTTCCACAAATGATTAAAAAAGATATCTTCAACCATTTCCTTCTGCTCTTTTGCATGTAGGGAAGTGAAATGGCTTCCAATAATTTCTTCTTTTGGTTTCCCGATAAGGTGACTTGCTTTCTTATTTGAATTAAGGATAAAACCTGTTTGGGGGTCGGCAAGTAACATTGCATCCGGAGCATCTTCAAAAATGGCACGAAATCTTTGCTCACTCTCTTTTAACAATTGTTCTGAAAACTTATTTATGGATATATCCCTTATATATACCTGAACCAGAGGCTTATCACCCAGAACAATCAGGTTTAGACTTATTTCTGCATAAAACTCTGATCTGTCCGATCTCCAGTGAAGCCATTCAAAACGCACTTTTTTCCCTTTCGAAGCCTGCTTTAAATATTTTACTGCTTCACTGCTTGAAAGTCTTCCTCCCGGTTGAAATTCAGGGGAAAAATCAATTGGGGTTTTACCTACAATTTCAGATCTTTTACACCGGAACATATCCAGTGTTTTTTCATTACAATCAATAAAGTTCATACCATCTATCAATAAGATAGCATCATTGGCCGTTTCAAACAGGTGACGGAATTTATTCTCGCTTTCTTTTAAGTTTTCTTCATCTGATTTTTTCTTTAAAATAGATGTAATTTGCCCGGCAATGTATCGTATTCGGATCTGCTCCTGTTTTGAGAAATAAGACTGGTTGTAAATATCAAAAACTCCTAAAAACTCTTCCCCGGCAACCAATGGAATGGTATAAACCGATTTGATTTTTAAAAGCTCATTTATTCCTTTCCAGAAATGATCCGGAACATCAGGATAATGGAACTTTGAAAAGAAATCCCTGATGCCTTTTTCAGTATCAACCAGTACCGGAATTCTTTCCTTTAAAACGGTCTGATAGTGACTATTTCCTTTCAGATAAATCCGGTTATCGTTCAATTCCATTTTTATTAATGATTCCAGCTTATTCCTGATTTCTTTTGGTAATGGCAATTTCCCTTTGGACAGTAAGAAGTCACCATCTTCACTAATATAATAAACTGAACCACCAAAGCCACCAAACATTTTTGAAGTTTCACGGGTGATGATTCCCATAATATTCCGGTAGCTCTTCCCTGAATTTACGGCAGCATTTAATTTATTAAACAAGTTCAGGTCTTCTTTCTGCCTGCGGTTTTTTTCTTCAATTAGTTTCCTTTTTGTAATATCCCTGGCCAGACACGTAATCCCGATCACTTTATTATCCGAATCTTTTACCGGTGTAATTGTTATGTCAAAAAAAGTCACGGATTTATTTCCCGATAAAAAGAACTCCTCAAACGACAGGCTTTTTCCTTTTAAACACTGCTGATATCTTTCCATCCAAATTACAGCTTCCTTTTCAGGGTGGTATTTCAGAAACTGTTCATTTTCCTTTAGCTTCCGTTTGAATAATTTGTGATATAATTCCTTAAATACTCTGTTTGCATAAATTAGACGGAGATCATGGTCCAGCGACCAGAAATAATCCTGTGAAAACTCTATAATTGATAAAGATTCACGTTCTCCCCTTGTAATTCTTTCTGTGATATTCCTTTCTGAGGTAATATCTTTTGTTTCGATGATGGCATGTGTTATTTCTCCTTCATCGTTCCTGTAAGGAATATATCTCACCTTAAAACAACGCATTCCCAGTGTCGGGGTCGAAAACCAGGCATCGTATGTAAACTTTTGGTTATTAAAACATTTATCAAGATTTGGTTTGATGAATTTTTTGAATTTCTCCTCTCCCCATATTTCCCCAAGATATTTCCCGGTGATTTCATCTTTTGATAAATTATGTAGTTTCCGGAAAACATTATTTACAGCCTGGTAACAATAGTTCCTGTCTATTAATGATAAAAATGAATTGGTGGTATTAAAGTTAAAATCATACTTTGCAAACATTCCCCTTGCCTTTTTCAGGGAAGATTCCGTAACAGATTTTCTCAGGCAGTTATGAATGGCAGGGATCAGTCTGGAAAGGTTATTTTTAAGCACCAGGTCTGAAGCACCCATTTTCATAGCTTTTACAACAAGATCCTCCGATAAATCTTCAAAAAACAAGATCACCGGAATATCCGGAACATTTGTTTTTACCTCTTGCAGAATGTCAAATACTTTAAAGGAAACGGAGGTTCCGTCAATAAAAATAATATCCCAGTCTGACACCGGAAGGATTTTCCTTATGCTTGGTTTTCTGTCGGCTTCACTGTACGAAAAACTAACATTGTGCGATCTGATGTGACTTTGTAATTTTTTAAGTTCCGGACTTTCAGAAGCAAGAAAAAGGAAATTAAGTTTTTTCATAGTCAGAGAGAACTTTTTAGCTATAAAAAATGCCTTTTAATGAATGATATTTCTTGAAAAGTGCATCTTTATACATTAAACGGGCATAATTATTAAATGTTTCTTATCCAGCCAAATAAAAATACAACTTTTTGTTCCCTGTTTAATTAGTGCCAGTCCATAAAGTCGGGTGTTTGAACTTTAAAGTTTGAGATCAAGGCGTGAGAGAATTTTAAACCGCAGTCCCGAGAATCGGGATGAAGATTTGAAATTTGAGTAACAACGCAGATATCGGACTTTAAAGACAAATACTAATTAATTGATATTATACACAATATATCCGGAAGATACGATTGATAAAACCGGCGGTTGAACTCCCTGAAAAAACGCAAATCAGCAGAATAAAGAATACTATTCAGAATACAAAAGCAAATCAGGATTTCATGCGTGAATTTAACTGATCCACATCTCTTCTGAGCCTGGAAACCATTGAGATCAGTTGATCTTCAGGCAATGCAGGCTCAGGGATTTCTGCACTTATGTAATTCACAAAACGCCAGATTTCTTTGATTTCTGCCACATCCACAGCATACGGTTCATAAACGGGATTAAGTGAATAAAGCATTAAACTGCCTTTTTCCTTTATATGGTTTTCTACAATTTTAAATACAATACCATCATCCAGCGTAAAAATAATATATGCAAATCCATTCACCAGATTGTTCCAGTCCTGGACAAATTCGCCGGTAACCCAGGAGCCGTCCGGAATAGGCAACATGGAATCACCATTCAGCTGGAAAGTACGGTATTTACGGTCTTTCGACAAAAAAGGCAGCTGAAAAACCGGCAGTTCACCTATAAATTCAGGATCGGCAAATCCGTTTTTATATCCTGCTTTCGCTTTTTCCGGCACCAGTTCAATGTTTTCTTCGTTTCTTTCGCTTACGGTTGTTGCCAGCACCCGTAACTGACTGCCCCTGATATATACATCTGCTCCCATTTCAAGCTGAATTAACTGACTTTCGGATAAGGCAGTCAGATCTACTTTCAGCAAAGTATCGGCAGCCATTTTGTAGTAGCGCGAAAAGGTCATCAGCATTTCCAGGCCGGGCTCAGCCACTCCGTTTTCATAGCCACTTAAGGTAGGTCTTTTTATACCCAGTTCAAATGCTACATCATCCTGTGTACGCCCCTTCCTTTTTCGAAGGAGCTTTAAATTTTCGGTCAGATATATCTTTTTTTTCCTTTTTCCAGCCATCCTTACATTTTTTATATTTTTCTACTCCGGCAGTGTTATCTTTCACTTCACCGGAATATAAAATTATTATGGATATTTTTTGTAAAATTAATAAAAATGATTAAATTATAATCGAAAAAATGATTAGTTACTAATCAAAAGTAGAAAAAATTTAATTAAACACAAAACTTTTTATCAAAAAACATTCCATGAACCCGGCAGAGAGACAAATCATTCATCTGGATATGGATACATTTTTTGTATCGGTAGAGCGGCTGCAAAACAGTAAGCTCAAAGGCAGGCCTGTCATTATCGGAGGCAGCTCCGACCGGGGTGTGGTAGCCAGTTGCAGCTATGAAGCCCGTACTTTCGGAGTGCATTCAGCCATGCCCATGCGAATGGCACGCAGTTTATGTCCTGATGCAAATATAATAAGGGGTGATATGGAAAAATACAGCAAATATTCACATACAATTACCGATATCATTGCTGAAAAGGCTCCTTTATACGAAAAAGCATCCATTGACGAACATTACATAGATATTACAGGAATGGACCGTTTTTTCGGGTCTGTAAAATGGGCTCATGAATTGCGTGCAAGCATTATTAAAAACACCGGACTTCCGGTTTCCTTCGGCCTTTCGATAAATAAAACCGTATCAAAAATTGCAGCGGGAGAAGCAAAACCCAACGGTGAACTGAATGTGAGTTACAGACAGGTAAAACCTTTTCTGCAGCCTCTGCCGATCAGTAAAATACCAATGATCGGAGCAAAAACTTTCCGGTTACTGCGCTCCATGGGAATTTCCACCATTCATATTTTAAGCCAGATCCCCGTTGAAATGATGGAAAGAGTTATGGGAAAGAACGGCATTGTGATATGGGAAAAGGCAAATGGAATTGACCGTACACCGGTAATCAGCCACCACGAGCGAAAATCAATCAGTACGGAACGGACTTTTGACAAAGATTCAACCGATATTGCTGAGATGAACCGGATACTGGTAAATATGGTTGAAAAAATTGCTTTTGAACTCCGGAAAAAACAAAAACTGACTTCATGCATTACGGTAAAGATCAGATATTCCAATTTTGACACCCATACCCTGCAAAAACGGATTCCCTATACCTCTTTTGACCATGTTTTGATAGATACGGCAAAAGAACTTTTTAAAAAGCTTTATTCACGCCGGATGCGGATAAGACTTATTGGTGTAAGAATCAGCCATATGGTGCAGGGAGTGCAACAGCTTAATTTATTCGAAGACACCCCGGAAATGATAAACCTCTATCTGGCAATGGACTACATACGAAAACGTTATGGAAGATCTTCGGTAAAAAGGGCGGTGGGAAGTTATGGAAGGATGGATTAAAGAATCAAGAAAAGAACTTTGAAAAGTCAAACCAATTTGAAAATTTGATGATTTGATGATTTGAAAATGATGTGGTAATTATGGAAAATAAATTGTCTGCTGGCTGAGCTTGTCGAAGCCAGAAAGACGGAGAGAGAACAGAAGTTACATTTTTATTTTAAGTATTTTAAATTCTGAATTCCAGGCACTTTAGTCATTCATAATTTTAGGCATTTTAAATTTTAGGCACTTTAGGCACTTTAAATTTCACACATTTTGTATTTAAACGTCCACTCATATTACAGCCTGCGCTACGGGACCATGTCACCGGAAGAACTGGTAAGAAAAGCAGCAGAGTTAAAAATACCGGCACTGGCTCTTACCGATATTAATACATCCATGGGTATTCCTGATTTTGTAAAAGCCTGTAAAAAGGAGGGAATTCATCCGGTAGCAGGCATTGAATTCAGGAACGGTGACCATCATTTGTTCACAGGAATTGCGAAAAACAATCATGGTTTCCGGGAATTAAACGAATTCCTCAGCGAATATAATCTCTCAAAAACTCCCCTGCCCTGTACAGCTCCGGAATTCGAAAATGTATTTGTAATCTATCCTTTTGCAAATCATCCGGACAAAAAATACAAGTCCATGGAATTTACCGGAATCCGCTTAAAAGAATTAAGAAGCACCCTCCCCTCAGGAATCTGGAATACCCGGTTGAAACCCGTTCTTTTCCAGGCGGTAAGTTTTGCCGGCAACGACGGATACATTTTACATAAACATCTGAGAGCCATTGATCATAACATCCTGCTCAGCCAGCTACAGCCAACACAAACGGCTGAAAAAGATGAAATATTTTATTCCCCGGCACAATTGGCAGATTATTACCAGGCCTATCCTGAAATGATCCGGAATGCTGAAAAGATCATTCAAAACTGCAGCATCCGTTTCGACACAAAAGATTACAAGAATAAAAAGACCTTTACCGGAAGCGCTCAAGATGATCGTTTACTGCTCGAAAAACTGGCCATGGACGGGCTATCCTACCGCTATGGAAGAGACAACAAAACAGCCTTGAAAAGAATCCGGCATGAATTAAAGATCATTGACCAGATGGAATTTTCCTCCTATTTTTTGATCACCTGGGACATTATCCGCTATTCCATGTCCAGGGGGTTTTACCATGTGGGCCGGGGAAGCGGTGCCAATTCAATTGTTGCCTACTGCCTGAAAATTACCGATGTAGATCCCATTGAACTGGATCTGTATTTTGAACGCTTTATCAACCCCAACCGCACCAGCCCTCCTGACTTCGACATCGACTACTCATGGAAAGAACGGGATGAGGTACTGGACTATATTTTTAAACGCTACGGACGAAAACATACAGCTTTACTGGGAGCAACTTCTACCTTCAAGGGCAAATCAATCATCCGGGAACTGGGTAAGGTTTACGGCCTTCCCAAAGCCGAAATTGACAATCTGATCAGCCATCCCGAAGCGGAAATGAATAAAAATGAAATCGCTAGCCAAATCTTCAAAATTGGTTCGCAAATGACCGATTTCCCAAACCTCCGAAGCATCCATGCCGGTGGTGTATTGATCTCTGAAGAACCCATCACATGCTATACGGCACTGGATATGCCACCCAAAGGATTCCAGACCACACAATGGGACATGTACGTTGCAGAAGATATCGGTTTTGAGAAATTTGACATCCTCAGTCAGCGTGGAATCGGGCACATCAAGGAATGTGCGGAGATCATTGAACAAAACCGTGGAGTCTCGGTTGATGTACATGCCATCCAGGATTTCAAAAATGATCAAAAAGTAAAAACGCTGTTAAAAAAAGGAGAAACCACCGGTTGCTTTTATATTGAAAGCCCTGCCATGCGGGGGTTGCTGCAGAAACTCCGTTGCGATAATTATACCAGCCTGGTCGCGGCAAGCTCAATCATACGGCCGGGTGTAGCCCGTTCAGGCATGATGCGCGAATACATACACCGCTATCATCACCCCAATAATTTTACCTATCTGCATCCGGTAATGAAGGAACAGCTAAAAGAAACTTACGGCGTAATGGTTTACCAGGAAGATGTGCTTAAAGTATGCCATCATTTTGCAGGTCTGGGACTGGCAGAAGCCGATGTGCTGCGAAGAGCCATGAGCGGAAAACACCGTTCGAGAGAAGAGTTTAAACGAATTGTAGACAAATTCTTTCGTAACTGTGCACAAAAAGGCTATCCTGAGAAACTCACGAAGGAGGTATGGCGACAAATTGAGTCCTTTGCCGGATACTCTTTTTCAAAAGCCCATTCAGCCTCCTATGCCGTTGAAAGTTTTCAAAGCCTCTATCTGAAAACCTACTTCCCACTGGAATTTGCCGTGGCTGTTATCAACAATTTCGGAGGTTTTTACCATAGCTGGGTTTACGTGAATGAAGTACGGAAGTACGGAGGTACTGTCAACCTGCCCTGTGTAAACCGGAGTTATTATAAAACATCCATTTCCGGTAAAAATGTCTATCTGGGGTTTATACACATCCGCAGCCTGGAACAGCAAACCGGAAAACAAATTGTAAATGAACGGATGCTGAACGGCCCCTATTCCGGACTCGAAGATTTTGTAAGCCGGATTCATCCCGGAATGGAACAATTACTGATCCTTATCCGCATCAATGCCTTCCGGTTTACCGGTACATCAAAAAAAGAACTGCTCTGGAAGGCACACCTGCTCCTGAATCCCGTATCAAAGAAGGCCATCCGGCCCGGCTATTTGTTTCAGCTGCCTGTAAAAGATTACTGTCTTCCTCCGCTGATTCAGAGTAAAACCGAAGATGCCTTTGACGAAATAGAATTACTGGGATTTCCTGTATCCCTCACCTGGTTCAACCTGCTTCGCACCTCATACAGAGGGGGCATCACTGCGCAGGATATGCACAAGCTTGTCAATAAAAAAGTCAAAATGGTGGGGCAACTTGTAACCATAAAATACATTAAAACAAAAAACAGAGAATGGATGAATTTCGGAACATTCCATGATGTGGAAGGTAACTTTTTCGACACCGTGCATTTTCCTCAAAGCCTAAAAAAATATCCTTTCAGAGGAAGTGGCATGTACCTGATCCTCGGTAAACTGGTGGAAGAATTCGGGTTTGTCAGCATGGAAGTCGAAAAAATGGCAAAGTTGCCCCTTGTAAATGATCCGAGATACGGGTGATAAAGGTTGATGAAACGATAAACGATGAACGTCTGAGTGACAGAGTACAAAGCTTTTAAGTAGCCTTGTGGATGCGAGTAACTGGTGAACGATAAGAGCCAATATCCGGGAATCAAGAGCCAATGCAATTTGAAAATTTGAAAATTTGATGATTTGAAAATGATGTGGTAATTATGGAGAATAAATTGTCTGCTGGCTGAGCTTGTCGAAGCCAGTTTCACAAATGAAACAAGATCCAGGAACCAAGCAACAAATAAACCCCAAAACGAAAATATTAAATAATGAATGTTAAATGAAAAATGAAAAAGTTAATTGCGCCGATAGGTGCAAGATATTTGTAGCTTACCGGAATATGAATTGTTTAGAAGTGCCGTAGGTACGGCATGAATATGGTAGAAATATGAAGGTTGACAAAAAAAAGAGCCAGGAAGCAATGCGATTTGAAAATTTGAAAATTTGATGATTTGAAAATGATGTGGCAATTATGGAGAATAAATTGTCTGCTGGCTGAGCTTGTCGAAGCCAGTAAGGTGGAAAGAGAACAGAAGTTGCATTTTCATTTTAAGTATTTTAAATTCTGAATTTTAGGCACTTTAGGCATTTTGAATTTTAGGCATTTAAAATTTCCAAAAATTTTCAACTATTATTTCTTAACAACCCGAATGGTTTTCAGAAGAATATTGTATTCATTTGATAAACGAAGAAAATAAATTCCTTGTTTTAAACTGGAAAAAACGATTTCATTTTTATTCTTCATACCAGCTATACGTTTCCCTGTTATATCAAAAATTTCAATATAGGAACATCCGGAGCAATTGATATGCAGCACATTTTGTACAGGGTTAGGATAAACAGATATTTTCTCCGGTAACCTGACCGGAATACTGGTTGGCAACATTGTAATCTGAATACTTGTGTCTCTGTCTATCACAGTCACATTTCCAACCAAAGTATCAAATCCGGCTGCTGAAATGGAATAAGGTATACTAGGTTCCTGAATAACATTCATAAAAGAAACAGTTCCATCAGTATTTGTTGTATCCTGTCCGTAAGTATCCAAAGTCACAAGGGCCCCTGCAATAGGGTTAATTCCATCAGAAACGACAAAGCTTACCGTAAAGCCGTTTTCTTCCATTAAAGTAACCGGCGCCGTTTCAATAATCAGTCCGGGGACAGAGTCATTGCTAACCATACAAACATAAATTCCGGCATCGGATATTGAAAATGTCTCTATAAACAGAATTGAATCTGTAGCTGAAATCAATTCATTATTATTTTTTAACCATTGATAATGATTGTAATTCCCACCAACTGAAGCTTCTAATGTAACCGGAGTACCGGGAGGTATTAACATAGATTTTTCATCTCCAACATGCCTCTGAGGTTCATATCGCATTTCAACAGAAGCAATATGCATATTTGGCTCCAGATCCTCAAATGTAAAAAAATTATTATCTACCCAGAAATTCTCAAGTTGCAAAGAAGATAATTCAGGTAATCCTGAAAACCGGTTATTACTTAAGTATAAACCTTTAAGATTTAAAAGATTGCCAATTTTCACAGGAACCATTCCATCAAATTCGTTATCAACTAAAGACAAGTTTGTAAGGCCGGTTAGCTCACCTATCTCAACAGGAACATTCCCTTGAAACTGATTGCCGGATAAATATAAATAATTAAGCTTTGAAAGTTGTCCGATTTCCATAGGAATGGTATCTGAAAAATGATTATCAGATAAGAAAAGATAATTCAGTTTTGAAAGATCTCCTATTTCCACTGGTAAGCCGCCGATAAATTGGTTTGAAGCCAAAGACAAAAAACTCAGGTTTGAAAGTTTACCTATTTCCGGTGGAATAGACCCGGTAAGCTGATTTGAGGACAGATCTAGGTAATAAAGATTTGGAAGATCAGCAAATTCAACGGGAATAGTTCCGGTAAGCTGGTTTGAGGGGAGTGACAGGTTCTCTAGCTCGGACAAATTTCCTAGCTCAACGGGAATATCTCCTTCAAGCTGGTTAGTGGAAAGAAATAAGTTTTTTAGATTTGTAAGATTTCCTAATTCAGAAGGGATAGTATCAATAAATTGGTTGGAGGACAATTCAAGATATTCCAGACTGGAAAGATTACCCAATTCCGGAGGTATCTCCCCGCTAAGCTCATTATGATGCAGATACAAATAAATTAAATTCGATAAATCTCCTATTTCCTCAGGTAAGGTACCTGACAATTGATTTGTATAAAGCAATAAACGGGTCAGACTGGAAAGATTTCCCAAT
The DNA here is from genome assembly GCA_024763075.1 of Bacteroidales bacterium. Classification (GTDB taxonomy): domain Bacteria; phylum Bacteroidota; class Bacteroidia; order Bacteroidales; family VadinHA17; genus JANTGF01. The sequence continues at coordinate 18,577 of JANTGF010000026.1, forward strand.
TCCCTGGGTATGCTACCTGTAAGCTGGTTAAAAGAAAGATTTAGCAGACGCAGCCGGGAAAGCTTTCCCAGCCCGGGAGGAATGGGCCCGACCAGCTTATTGGATGACAAATCCAGGGTATCGAGCGAAATGAGATTGCCTAAGCTATCAGGGAGGGTTCCATTAAGATTATTATCACTTAGCTTAATACTGGTAATGGTTGAATCGGTAACTGTTATGCCATACCATTGGTTTACCGGGGTACTTTTCCAGTTTTCATTATAATTCCAGTTTTCACCCATGGTTGAATCATATAAAGCAACCAATACCAGGGAATCAGATTCTGAAATATAACCGGAGTTTTGTCTGATCCCGGAAGCATATTTAAGTCGTCTTTCTGTTTCCTGGTTTTTAATAGTCTGAATTCTGGTGCTTAACTGATGGATAAGAGGTACAATTGCATTTTTGTTAAAATCCACCTTCAAACCAGCTCTGAAAAACTCCATTTTTTCATATAAAAGTTGCCGCTCCAGCCGAGCCAAAGCTTGTTCCAGGAATAGGATCTCATCTTCTTTCCATTGAAACACTTCCCCAACACCCTGGGAAAACAGAAAAAAAGGGGTAAAATAAAAAGCAACGAATAATAAGAGCGTTTTCACTGATTATTAGTTTTAAAAGCAGCAATTCTCTCAAATATACAAAATTTCCAAATTCTTTCCAAACTATTTCATTCTTTGAAAGTTTCGTAAAATCCTGAGAAAAGTGAGTTAACAGAGAAAGCTGGTTTTTTCTATTTTCAAATGATGGTATATTCCCTCCAGCCACTCAGCACCTCTCACTTTTTTAACATCCCTAAGCCTGAGATGGATGATCATCCGTATTGACGAGTTGTTTCGTTAAGCATTTATTCATCTAAGCATTAACCTGCATCTAGGCATTGACGCTATACCTTCCATCTTTACAACTCTCTGACTCTTAGTCACCTGACCACTCCGTCTCACTGTCTCACTGTCTCACTGTCTCTTCTTCTCTACATCACTCCCTCTCTCTGTCTCTCCGTCTCTCTGTCTCTCCGTCTCTCTGTCACTCTTTCAACCTTCATCGTTCATCGCTCATCGTTTCCTTACCTGCCGCTTTCCTTGACTTAACTCCCAGGTATCCTCCATGGTGTCTGAGGGCATAATCTTTGGAAGTAAACCCGGTTTTATTCATAAGAGAAACCACCAGAGCATCTCCAATTACGGTCATTACAGTGGTAGAAGTAGTTGGGGATAAGCCTAGCGGGCAAACCTCGCCCGGATCACCTGTATGGATCGCCACATCAGCTATTTCAGCTAGCAGACTGTCAATTTTACCACTGATTACAATAAGCGGCAAACCTTTATACAGGTTTTTTGCCAGCTCAACCAGCTCTAATATTTCTCTTGTTTTTCCTGAATTGGAGATCAGAAACAATACATCATTTTCCTGGATCACTCCAAGATCACCATGTTGGGCATCACTTGGATGCAGGAAAACAGAGGGAGTTCCGGTTGAACTGAAAGTAGTAGCAATATTAATGGCGATTTGTCCGGCTTTTCCCATACCGCTTGTAATAACTTTTCCGGTATTAATATGGACGTGCTCATAAATAATCTGAATGGCTTTATCAAAACTATCATTTACCGGTATGTTTAAGATAGCACGGGCTTCTTCCTGAAATATTTTCTGAATGTTATTCAACATGAAATAGATTTTTGAAATAAAAGTTCAGCGAAGATATGTATTTTCTGTTTTCAAAAAAGCAATTATCACCTTTTGTTCTGGCTATCTGTGTAGTCATTTCAGCCTTCTTTTCAAATAATAACTGCAAATTCACCTTTTGAGATGAAAGATTGGTAAAAAAAATATTTTTCAGGAGGTGAAACTATGTTACTTTATTGCAAAATTATTACTTTTGCTTACTCAATGGATATATTTGCCCACAAATTTTTTACGTATGCACCCTGGAGAGGAAGGTAGAATTGTAATGACCCTCGATGCAGGAGGTACAAATTTTGTATTCTCAGCCATTCAGCGCGGAAAAGAAATATTAAATCCGGTCAGGCTTCCTTCCAATGCCCATAATCTCGATCTTTGTCTGGAAACCATGATCTTAGGCTTCAATAAAGTTCTTGATTCTCTGAGCAAAAAACCGGTTGCAATAAGTTTTGCATTCCCCGGCCCGGCTGACTACCCGAATGGAATCATTGGTGATCTTCCCAATCTTCCCGCATTCCGTGGAGGTGTGGCCATCGGTCCTATGCTGGAAAAAGTATTTAACCTGCCTGTTTTCATAAATAATGACGGTAATTTATTTGCTTATGGAGAAGCCATTGCAGGTTATCTCCCGTACATCAATGATTTACTGGAAGAGTCAGGAAGCCCGAAAAGGTTCCGTAACCTGGTTGGATTTACCCTGGGAACAGGATTTGGTGCAGGAATTGTTTTAAATGGTGATTTATTAATTGGTGATAATTCTTCTGCCGCAGAAGCCTGGCTTTTGAGAAATATGGAGAATATAAAAACGAATATTGAAGAAAGTATCAGTATTCGTGCTATTAAAAATGCCTATATAGAAAAAGCAGGTTTGGATTCCGGGATAGCTCCCGAACCCAAAGAAATTGCGGAGATTGCATCCGGTCTGAAAAAGGGCAACCAAAATGCGGCTGTTTATTCCTTTAAGAAAATGGGAGCAGCACTTGGTGAAGCAATTGCCACTGTAAATACTCTGGTTGACGGACTGGTGGTTCTGGGGGGTGGTATATCAGCAGCCTATCCGGTTTTTCTCGATGCCGCAGTGAATGCCATGAATAGTTCTTTTTATACAAACGGAGATGCATTCCCAAGGTTGTTAATGAAAGTTTTTAATCTGGAGGATAAAAATGATCTGGATAAATTTGTTAAAGGAGATTCCAAAATGATTATTATCCCCCACACAGATGAAAAGATCCTTTATGATCCCCTCATCAGGACCGGGATTGGAATTTCACGGCTGGGTACAAGCAAAGCAGTTTCCATAGGTGCCTATGCCTATGCCATTCGCAAACTGGACTCATAGTTCCTTCTGCCTTCTGCCTTCTGCCTTCTGCCCTCTGCCCTCTGCCCTCTGCCTTTTTACTTCTTACTTCTTACAATAAATGATCTGCAATAGCAAGAATTAAATCTTGTTTATACAACCCGATTCTGTTCCGTCGCTGCTAAACTGAAGATTTCTGTCAGACATATCGTTGCACCGGCTTTTGTTTTATTTTTCTGTTTCCCGGGGTTTCACCCCGGGCTATGATATTGCGCTCTTTCAGAGCTAAGATTTTTCAAGATAATCAATTTAAATTTTGCATTCAATTATAAATTGAATCATTGAGTAATTGCTACATTATCAAATTGATTGATCCCTGTTAAATGTTAATTGTTCCCTGTCACGAGAACATGCAAATATTAGCACCAAGAGCCGGGTCCCCCGGAGGGATCCCTGTGGGAGAAGGGTGATTTCAACTGTTTTGGGATTTCTTGTCCCCGTTTTTTGGTCAAAAAACTATTAATAACAATTGGATTACAATTAATCACCACCGAATTGCTATTAATGACTATAAATGACATTCATCAACCTGCCCTTTTCATCCTCCGTAGCAAACTTTGATCTCCATAGCCTCAGCGAGAGTGATGGCCAAGGAGATAGCGAAGAAGGATTTACCCACTGCCTTCTGCCTTCTTACTTCTGCCTTTTTACTTTTAACTTTTTTTTGTCTATTTCATTGACTATCTTTGATTAGGAAAATTTATTAAACTCTAAGAAGTACTATGGGTACAATTAATCATATTGAGAATGATCTATATAATGAAGATCATATGCGGTTTGAAAACTTACCGGTAAGAATTTACAGGGAAGAAAAGGATGCTTCAAAGGTTGTGGCCGATGAAATCGCTGACCTGATCAGAGAAAAACAAAAGTACAAAGCAAATTGTGTTTTAGGCCTTCCAACAGGTTCAACTCCGGTTGGAGTTTATAAAGAACTGGTTCGTTTACATCAGCAGGAAAATTTGAGTTTTCAAAATGTAATTACCTTTAATACAGATGAATATTATGGCATCAGGCCAACACGTGTACAAAGCTTTCACCGGTTTATGAGAGAACATCTTTTTGATCATATAGATATTCTAGAAGAGAACATTCATATTCCTGATGGCACTGTACCCATTGAAGAAGTAGCTGACTATTGTAAACATTATGAAGCAGAAATAGCCAAAGCAGGAGGCATTGATTTGCAACTACTTGGTATTGGCCGTACAGGCCACATTGGCTTTAATGAACCCGGTTCAGGTAAAAAATCCAAAACCCGGTTAATAACACTTGATTATATTACGCGGGGAGATGCTGCCAGTGATTTTTTTGGAGAAGAAAATGTACCCAGGAAGGCAATTACCATGGGAATAAAGACTTTTTTGAATTCTGAAAAGATTATTCTTATGGCATGGGGGGAAGGAAAAGCAAAAGTAATTAGGGAAATGGTTGAGGGGGAAGTCAAGGATTCTCTGCCTGCAAGTTATCTTCAGGAACATCCGAATACAGTAGTTATAGTAGATGATGCGGCTTCTGCTGAGTTAACACGAATTAAAACCCCCTGGTTGGTAGGTATTTGCGGATGGGATGAAAAGCAGATCAGAAAAGCAGTGGTATGGTTGTGCCAGAAAGTTGATAAGCCCATTTTAAAACTGACCAATCGTGATTATAATGAGAATGGGATGAGTGATCTCGCAGCGGAACTGGGACCTGCTTATCAGATAAATCTGAAAGTATTTAACGACCTGCAAAGTACAATAACCGGTTGGCCTGGAGGAAAACCAAATGCCGATGATAGTCGAAGGCCTGAGAGAGCTGTTCCTTTTCCAAAAAAAGTGGTTATTTTCAGCCCGCACCCGGACGACGATGTAATTTCTATGGGAGGCACTTTTATCCGGCTTGTTGACCATGGGAATGATGTGCATGTGGCTTATCAAACCTCGGGGAACATTGCTGTTTTTGACGATGATGTAGTACGTTTTACTGATTTTATCGTAGATTATCAAACCATGTTTTCATCTGAATATAATGAATTTAAAGAGATGTTTGCCAGGGTGCAGGAAACCATAAAGAATAAGAAACCGGGGGAAGTCGATTCAAAGGAAGTACGGGAAGTAAAAACCCTGATTCGCAGGGGAGAAGCAAAAGCGGCCTGCCGGTTTATAGGTATTCCCGATGATCATGTACATTTTCTTGACCTCCCGTTTTATGAAACCGGAGCAGTAAAGAAAAAGCCCTATGGAAAAGAGGATGTGAAAATAATTGTAAATTTGTTAAGGAAGCTGAAGCCTCATCAGATATATGCAGCAGGGGATCTGTCCGATCCGCATGGAACACACAGGGTATGTTTTGAGGCGATTATTGCTGCACTGGAAATCGTAAAAAAAGACGATTGGCTAAAAGATTGTTATGTTTGGCTTTACAGAGGTGCCTGGCAGGAATGGAGCATTTCTGAGGTGGAAATGGCTGTACCTCTTAGTCCGGATGAAGTGAATCGAAAACGCAGGGCAATATTCAAACATCAGTCACAAAAAGACGGAGTTTTGTTTCCCGGCTCCGATGAAAGGGAGTTCTGGCAACGGGCAGAAGCCAGAAATCATGCTACGGCCAATTTGTATGATAAACTTGGAATGGCAGAATATCAGGCTTTTGAAGCATTTGTAAGATATTATCCATAATTGCATTAATTAATTAAACTACTCTAAATGAGGATATTCGTTTTTTATATATTTGGTTTTGTATTGCTTTTATCCTGTAACCAAAAAAGTAATAATCCAGGTGATTCGCAGAATGATAAAAAAGAACAGATTGAAAAAGTTTATTATCATATCACAGATTTTGGCACTCCAGGTGATTTTACCTCCGGGATAGAAGGCCCTGCCTGGAATCGGGATGATCATTTTCTTTACCTGGTTAATTATAAGAAAGAGGGAACCATAGGCAGAATAGATCTTAAAGGAAAAGCAAGCTTATTTGTGGAGCTTCCTGAGGGCAGTACAGGCAACGGTATCCGGTTCCACCAAGATGGTTCCATGCTGATTGCTGATTACACCGGACACAATATCCTGCGGGTTGACATGAAGACCAAAGAGATTACGGTATATGTCCATAATGATGAAATGAATCAGCCAAACGACCTGGCAATATCCGGCAATAATACCTTGTATCTGAGTGATCCTGACTGGAAAAATTCTACAGGTAAACTTTGGAAGGTTGACCCTGACCGCAATATTACTTTACTGGAAGAAAATATGGGTACAACCAACGGAATAGAAGTTTCACCGGGAGACAGTATTCTTTATGTCAATGAAAGTACTCAGCGGAAGATCTGGGCTTACGATATTATGCAGGATGGAAACATTGCTAACAAACGCCTTTTTTATTCCTTTGATGATTTCGGGATGGATGGCATGCGCTGTGATAAAGAGGGTAACCTGTATGTTACCAGGTATGGAAAAGGAACAGTGGTAATTCTTTCCCCGAAGGGTGAAATACTGTATGAGGTAATTATGAAAGGAAAAAATACCTCAAATATTGCATTTGGCGGATTGAGCGGACAGGCTTGTTTTGTTACCTTGCAGGACAGGGGAGCAGTTGAACGTTTTTTTGCAAAGATTCCGGGAAGGGATTTTTAGTTTTCTATATTTCATTTTCTGAAATCTTTTCCCCAATATGCATTCTAACCCTGCGGGTTGTTTGATTTGTATTTTTGCATATTGATAACGGCCACTGAAGTAGCCAACTATTATCAGTAAGTCTCTACGAGACTATTATTTGGAATTCTATACTCATTTCCAAAGGTCAGTCCGAACGAATATTCTTCGCATTAGGGACAGAACTTTAACAGGCAAGCATTTAATTACCTGTCCAAAGGTAATGACTAACAAGGCCCGGCGCACCACAATGTTCTGTAAAACAGTAATGCATCCATTCGACGGAACGGAACATTGTTTTTCCCCACACCGGAATGTCACTTGCATCAACATGAAAGTTTTCCACAAGGGAATGTCCGGAGTACGAATTAAGGTGTTACAATTTTTTTATAGTTAACTATCTGTAGAAGTCCGGTATGGGCGACATATCATAACCAGGGGTTTTAACCCCGGGGTCAGGAGAATCATGGCAAAAACCGGCACATCGCAATGCATAACAAAAAGATATTGTTTCCCTGCGCCGGAATGAAAAATCGTTTATTTTTCCACAGGCTTGAATATCCGGAGGGCGAATCCAGGTGTTGCAATTATTATTATAGTAAACTATCTGTAAAAGCCCGGTATGGGCGACATTTCATAACCCGGGGTTTTAACCCCGGGATTAGGAGAATCATGGTAAAAACCGGTGCATCGCAATGCATAACAGAAAGATATTGTTTCCATGCGCCGGAATGAAAAATCGTTTTTATTTCAACAGACTTGTTTGTCCGGAGGGCGAATCCAGGTGTTACAATTATTTTTATAGTAAACTATCTGGGAAAGCCCGGTATGGGCGACATTTCATAACCCGGGGTTTTAACCCCGGGGTCAGGAGAATCATGGTAAAAACCGGCGCATCACAATGCATAACAGAAAGATATTGTCTCCATGTGCCGGAATAAAAAATCGTTTTTATTTCCACAGACTTGTTTGTCCGGAGGGCGAATCCAGATGTTACAAGTATTTTTATAGTAGATTATCTGCAGAAGCCCGGCATGGGCGACATATCATAACCCGGGGTTTTAACCCCGGGATTAGGAGAATCACGGCAAAAACCGGCGCATCGCAATGCATAACAGAAAGATATTGTCTCCATGCGCCGGAATTAAAAATTGGAATATCCGGTATATTCCTATCCATAAATGGATATTTCTCAAATTTACCCTTTGAAAATTGCAGAGAAATATAAATCTATTGATAATTTTAGAATTATTTTTTTTCTATCTTTGCAGAAATATTGGACCCATAACCTGCCTGCCTGCGGCAGGGTGCACCAGTAAACAATGATGAGACATATTAAAGAAAGGACATTAAACAGAATTAATTTAAAGAAATTATAAAAAAACTGTAGATATTTTAATAGAGTAATAGTGTTGGACCCGTAGCATAACTGGATAGTGCACCTGACTACGGATCAGGAGGTTGGGGATTCGAATTCCTCCGGGTTCACGATAACAAAGGAAGTTGTTTTTCAAAAAAGCGAGTAAATACAAAAGTTACTCGCTTTTTTATTATAAAATTAAATCATTTTCTAATTTATCATTCTTAATCGGATAATAAGAGTTTTACCGTACAATTATTTTCTTCATAATCCTTTTTTCCTCTGTATTTATCTGAACAAAATACATTCCTCCGGGTATTTTACCAAGATTAATTATTTGCTCTTTTTCTCCTTTCCATATCCGGTTCAGTATGACTTTTCCAGATAAATCAATTATCCTGATGGATTTCACCTTCGAATGATGAACGGATAAAGTAAAATAACCCGTACATGGATTTGGAAAAAGGATTATCCTGGAATCATCCACAGGTTCACTGGATTTAGAGGCATTTGATAAATATGCATTTACCTTATCAGTACTGCTAAGCTGGCCATCACTTACCCAAAGGATAAATGTAAATACAGCTGCATTAGTATCCTCAGGCACGGTAAAACTTGGGTACGCACTATAGACATCATCCAGGGCAATTCCTTCCGGAGGGAACCACTGGTAATCGAGATTATCATTGTCCGGGTCTAAAGAGCCTGATGCATCAAGCTGATATGTTTCTCCTAACAGGATATTAAAATCCTCACCGGCATAAGCTTCAGGTGCTTCATTTATATCAAGGAGAGTCCATGTTGCAGAAGAAATATAGGTACCCGGAAGTCCGCTCAGATATTTATGTGTTTTTCTCAGATCAATATTAAAAGTGTAAGTACCGGGACTATATTCAAGATTTTCAAAACCGGAAACTGTAAATAAACTGTCTGACACTTTCTGTATGGTTAGATCACTTATGTCCAGGGATTTTCCTTTTAGCTGAAGCGTAAACATACTCTTTTCCAGGGATGATTCCAGAATTTTCCCTGAAAATTCAAGCTTAATTGATGCAGGTTGTGTTTTAGCCGGTTCTTGTGGAACTTCTTTCCATGATACCAGCAATGCTGATTCGTCAATTACTACAGGTAATTGAGTTACACTGAAATTTTGATTACTATCCACACAATGAACTTCCAGTAAAACATTTCCCGGGGAGGTAATTTTTATTGGAAGAGCCAGTTCTCCCGCCATTACATTGGAACTGTCAGCAAGCAAAATTAGTGTTCCAAAGTCATTTTTATACAACTTAATACTGGTGCCGGGATCAATAACATCCATGATGGCCGTAATTTCCCGTACGGATGTGATGCCATCATTATCAGAATAACCCAGGTCAGGAGTTATCCTTAGGTTTTCTACCGGGTTTGGCTGAGTACGGTCAACTGTCCATTGATATTCTCTTATTCCGGTCCCGCTGATCCCGGCTTTATCTGTAATATGATCCATGTTAACTGTCAGGGTGTATGTTCCTGGATAATATGTCAGTAACCTGAATTGTGAAAGCTGATATACATGATTGGCCATTGAGTCAATATGTACCTGAGATAAAGGTTGTTGCTGGCCATCCTTCCAGAGTTCGAGGGAAGCAAGGTCAAAGCCTGATACATCTTCACTAAACAGAATTTCCATACCAGTAGCATGTTGATTATCAAATCCTCCATCGGTAACTTTTGCAAAAGAAACAATTTCAGGAGGAGTCGTATCAATGGTCCATTCAACGGATTGTTGCAATAAGCCTTTTTCTCCGTTAATGGTGGCAATGTTTGGCAGATCTACTGTAAGGGTATATAATCCGTCACTATCCATCAGGGAACTCAGCCCGGACAACCGGAACAACCTGGCTTCGGTATCCATTAATGTGATGGATAGAGCGCCACTTACAGGATTCCCATCTTTCAGTAAAATAAAGCGTGAAGATGTTAAAGTATTGACATCAATCGGCAGGTTAAAGCGGACCAGTATATAATCAAACCCTGATTCTGTATTGATTTCCGGTAAACCGATAAATTCTTCTACAGCCGGAACACTCAGGAATTGTGACCATGAGGCTTGTTTCCCTACTTTACCGAAGGTACCACCCAAATCGGCAATTTCTGCTGCCTGAACGGTAAGTACATAAAAACCGTTTCCGGTAGTGAGAGCAGAAAGGTCAACAGAATAAGTTACACTATCCAGTTTTGTAACAACAACGGAAGAATTCATGTTATTTTCGCCTCCCTGTAATCTTAGCATCATATCCTCCCAGGTGAATGTGGCCGGATCAATTTCTTTATTGAATTTTACAGTTACAGAAGTCACCTGTTGGGTTAAAACTGACTGAGGGGTTCCTTCAATACTAAGTACGGCCGGAGGGTTGGGATCCTTTAATTTCCAGACAATCGTATATTCCTGTTCACCGGGATCTTTAAAGAAATCCACAAGATGGAATTTATTTTCATAGATTGGTTCTTTTCCATCCGGTAGAGTTACATAAGTCAGCCAGGCATTGTCTAAAGGTATTTCCTGATGATCAGAGTTTCTTGTAACACTGGCTATTTCATACTTTCCACTTCCCGGATCAGAAAGTTTGATATAGTTCCATCCGATTTTTGAAGCCGTAATGTTTAAAGTATTCGTAAAGTCCGGAGATTGAATGGTTCCGTCAAACAAACCGGCATCAGCTCCTGATACATCCAGCACAATGTTGCCCTGAGACATATAGATAGCATCCGGCTGTTCCTGAGCATCCTGAACACCATTTACAAGAAAGTCATTGATTCCATCATCGGTATCGCCGTAAACACGAATACTTTTGATCAGCTCATGAAGTTCAGCACCACTTATCAGACTTAAATCCGGATTTCCCCGGCTATCGAGATGAGTCACATTGGTTTCATAATTTACAAAATGTCCAAGTAAGTCGCTGGTAAACCACCATTGGCCAATGGATGATGTTTTGGGTGCAATATTTCCAAAATCGATATTTGTTAAGCCTAACTGTCGCGGCTGCCCGTTCAGATTCGAACCAATCAGAGCAAAATGTATAGCCAGTCCTTTTTCATTATCGATGATTTCCGGCTGGGCTGATTCAATCCTTACACTTTTTGCTGTTCCGTAACCATTGTTTACAATCATTACAGCCAACTCCGCAGGAACAATAGGCTCAAAAATTTCTTTGGTTAAGGCATCATCCCCCAGAATATCCCTTTGCATAAAATAGTGCAAAAACAGGTCGGGTGAGGGGCTCACCTGTAAAGTTACAGGATATAATGGTTTGGTAACCGTTTTATCGGTAAAAGGATCAAGATAAGAAAAGGAACCTCCGAAAGAATAGCTTACAGGTAATTCAGGAGCAGCCCCTTTTTCAGGAATAAATAAAACCGTCGCACTTCCTTTCTGGTTAGCACCCAGCGTACCGGAACCATCAATACCGGTAAGGACAGACAGTGCTTTGGTATCAATCTGAAACAGATCATTGCATAATTCCCCTGTTTCATTTCTTATTTCCAGGTTAAGTTTAACATTTTCCATCGGAGTTGTGGTATTCCCATTAAATATTGTTAAGGTTCCTTCAAAAGCTTCCCGCGTCATAACCAGTTTCTGGGAGATTTTAATGGAAACAGAAGCACAAACAGAGGACCTGCCTCCCTCCGCTTCCTCTTTAAGTGTATCATACGCTTTTATATACATATCCGAAACCGATTCATAGCCTTGACTTAATGCATATTCGTATATTGTATTCATTTCAGAAAGAAAATAGTCAATTCGCGTATGATCTATAATATCAGGATATTCACTATTTGGAGAGTAAATTCCTTTTCCCCAGGCTTCCATGCTTCTATTCCATCGATTTATAAAAACATTGATCTCTTCCTCAGATATGTCAGTACCCTGCATATATGCTTTGATTGCTTCAGATGCCTGTATATTGAAAGTGAGTTTTTTCTTAACAATTGAATCAATTGCCATAGTGAAATCTCCTATACTTTCCTTTGATTCCCAATCCAGTGCTCCAAAATACTCTGTATAATATGCACCGATTAAGGAATCATAATATTCAACATGTTGTAAATCATATACAGCCTGTAACATGATCGGGGGAGCATTTTTCAGATTCATATCATCCAAACGGAATGAGGATGAAGAATTCTTAAGAGAAGAATGTCTCCAGGGTGGAGCTGCATAACATGTCATAAATGCAGATGCTACATTTGCAGGACAACCATATACTCTTTTTGGGATACAAGTTATTGCATCTGCTACTGCACCCCAACTAAAAAGATCACCATCAGCAAATGAGAAAACACAGAACACAGCACCCGCTACTGCACCTCCATAACATGCTACACCTGCACCGGCTACAGCAATAAGACATGGATCACAACCCGTTGATGACATGGCCACAAAAGGTTGACTTGCTCCGGCATAACCACCAGTATATGCTCCACCTCCTGGTCCCGTTCCGCCACCAAAATCCGGCAAATCTGTTCCGGCTTGCGGACAATATGTTCCGGTAAATGTAAATGAATGAGAAGTTGTATGCCAGCGTTGATCCAGGCCACATTCAAATCCATATATTGTCATGGCATAATCTGTGCAGCCTCCTCCGGATTTTAATCCGTTTTGTGAATATCCGGAATTACCATTCCTCAATGGACTGCCGATACTGGTCTGCTGGAAAATATGAGCAGACTTATTCGGGCTTTTAATTTGCATTACAACTGGAACCTGAATGGATTGCTGTGCAAGTAATTCCATCTTTGGAAAATTAAAAATCCATTCATATGTCGGGTTATCCTGAGGAAAAACAAGTTCCACGTCTTTTGCGGTAATTAACCCCTTGTTGGTCAGAGTTACCATGAAAGTATAAGTCTCGTCACCTGTAAGTTGTGGCATTTCTTTTGGCATTTCCATTATAACCACAGGTGCAGGTACATTGGTTTCATATTCCATTACCAGATCTATCTGATATTCATCTTCTATTTCCGTTGGAACCACTTCCCATGTATAAGTGATAGCCTGAAAACTCAGAAATACAGATTGCTCGTTGACCCGGCCAGGATCAATTACTATCACATTTTGATATCCTTCATGTTTGTCTACCTCCACCGTCATTTTATAGGATCCTTCGGCTAAATTTTCAACTTCAAAAATTCCGTTTGCATCTGTAAATCCCTCCGCCATGATCATACCGCTATATGGGTGGCGGATAACCACATGGGCACCGCGAACATGGGGTGCATCTTCGGTATAATAAGTGTATTCATCCACTACATCCACACGCAATGATCCGGTTTCTTCAGATACGTTTTCCACCTGATATGGAATAACCAGGTCATCCCCATTGGTGATGTGAACTACCATTCTTCCTGTCAGGGGGATATTCAGAGGAATTTCATTATTGGGTACAAACATTAAAGTGATATTCAGGGTATCACCCGAAAATAAGGTCTCCAATGTATCCACACTAACCAATGACATCCAGTCCGTTTTTGGAAGTTCAACGCTTAAATGACCTGTTTCCCCGGCTCCGTTATTAACGACCTGCAGGTTAAAATAGCGGGATTTCGCTTTCGTCATAGTTGTATTTATACTTGCAGGTTTACACTCCAGATGGCTGGCCAGAGACTGACAATAATAGTATCCTGTAAACTCAAAAGAAACTCCTTCAGAGGCATTTACAACGACTGGAAATTCAATATAATTAATTCCTGCTGTATTTTCAAGTCCTTCAACAGTGTAACTAAACTCAGCAATTCCTGCTCCAGGCAGAAGAGAGATTGTATCAATATTTATCTGACATCCGTTTGGTAAATTATCCGAGCTAAAGGTGATATTATGCAGGGGCACATTACTTCTGTTTTTAATTTCGATTTTTCCTGAAACAGGAACGTCTTTTTTGATGTTCCAGATAAAATAATCTTTTGAAACGCGCTCCATTCCCATTATATCAAATGCGTCCTGCTCCTCATCCAAATCCTGACCTGGGAAGCAAGCTCCTATTGAATAATGCCCTGATTCATAGCTAAAAGGTTCAAAAATTGTGCTGAAATTTCCGGCTTCATCCGTACTTACCTCAAGAACTCTTCTGATACCATCCGAAATAATATAAACATCCAGATCAACATTTGCGGCAGGGTTCCCGTCCATGAGTGTAGCAAGACCACTGATGGGAACCGGTGCAGGCTCTGTCAGTATTTCTTCATCTGTCATAGCCAATCCGTTGTAACTGGGTAAAATGCTTAGAGGAACAGATCCCGATTCATTATTGATGTACAGAAGTTCGGAAACGGTCAGTTCCGGGTTCACTTTCGCGAGAATGTAATAATCTCCTGCAATTGAAGGGACGGTTATAAGTTCCAGGTAAGCTGTTGACTGACCCATGGGTAAAGGGTCAGGCAGGCTGCTTTTATAAATAATCGAATCATTATCATCAATTTTTTCATCTTTAGACAGATATAGCTTTACTTTAACCCCTGATGGGGCAGTTCCGTATCCATTGTTCAGAATTAAGGCATGAACTTCCAGCTGACTGTTTGCCACAGCTGAATTTTTTGATAGTTCAATATCGGTCATTTCCAGATCAGGCTTGTTAATATCGGTAACATATACCCATGCCATACCGGGAGAAAACCCGCTGGCATCAGCCTGAAGTGTAACCATCTGGTTTCCATCATCTATTTGATCGTCTTTTGTGTCAATGGGAAGCTGGACTGTTGTTTCCCCGGCAGGAATTGTAATAGTTTCAGGTAAAGATATTTCACTGGTATCATTGCTGAAAAGACTTACTTCCAAAGGAATTGAAGTTTCAGTATTCCTGAATATGGACATGGTTCCTGCATTGGATATGCCTTCTTTAAGGGATGCCGGATTAATAGTTACAGATAAGGAAGGTCCGTCGTTGTCAACAATTGTCAAAGTTGATTTTACTACTCCGCCATTCTCAGGAGTAGTACTGCAATTACAGGAGGAAATGTAAATAGCACCTGTAATTTCAATGGTACGAAAACCATCTACCTGTGCGTTATCCACAACACCAATATTAAATTGTTTTTGGGTAGCATCTTTGTCGAGTGTAACCGAAGCAGGAAAGAACAAAGAATTAGACGAACTTGCCGACAGGTTTACTTTGACTGAACAAGAAGTATTTGCTGTACGATGTATCACTCCCCATGTGGCATAGGGCCCTGCTCCTTCAGAAACGGTATCCGTAAGGATCTCCAGTTCTATCACGGGGATATCATCATCCATTATAAAAGCGGTGACTGTTCCTGTACTCATACCTTCGGATCTGGCAGTAATGGAAGCTTCTTCATTTAATTCCGGAATAGTATTGTCGGTTATTTCAACCTCAATAGTTGCAGAAGTCTGATTGGGTTCAATAACAACCTCATCGGGGAAAGTCCATTGAGAAGAACGGTTGGTTGAGAGATAGAAAGTCACAGGATCCGGAATGGCCAGACCACTGGATAGAGTCAGCATAAGTTTGTCTCCTTCGGAAGCAGTATCCTTGTTGAAAACCAGTGAAATCGCTGGCACTTCATCATCCAGGATATTTATTTTTTGCAAAACAGGTGAAAAACCAGATGCAGAAGCAGTAACAGTAATTCCTCTTGTTCCATCCAGCTGAGAATTATCTATAGGTGTGATATTAAATACAATAGAAGAATTCCGTGCAGGAATGGTAAGGGTAGAAGGGATATTGATCTGCCCCGGAAGAGAAGCAGAAAGGTTCACAGATAGCTCATCGGTAAAGTTCCCGCTTCTGGTAACATAACAACGAACATCGCCTGTGTAATTTTCTTTTACAGACTCTGGAATTGTCAGATATAGCCTGTTGGTTACAGTTACTCTGCCCGGAGAAGTTGCCAAATTATTTGCTTCATTTCCAGGATATTCAATTAATTCATTCGAAGGAACCAATTCTACTTCAATAGTTGCTTCACCTGAAAAGCTGAGAATCTCCGGAAGGATGAACTGATAAGTCCTGGAGATGATACTTCCATTATTCAAAACCTCAGTATACCGCGGTGTACCTACCAGGTTTAGACGGGCTCCCGAAAGGGATACGATCGAAATCTTTTCAGTCCAGCCACCTGTTGCCGGTGCATCTCCAATATTCTCTACCTTCCACGAAATATCAAATGTATCGGTGGGTTGCAGGGTGATTTTGTTGGAAGAGATACCTGTGACCCTGACATCCGGTAAAGGTTTCAATTTAATATACAATTGATTGGGTTGTTGAATTGTATTGTTCCCCTGGTCAGATTCCGGCAGATTTAATTTTTGATTTGTTCTGCAAAACAGATAATGATTACCTGTAAAGTCAGGTGGAAAAGAGATCGTTACAGATTGAGTATAACTACTGTCAGGCTCCAGAGAATATTTGTTTTCAAATTGGCCTAATAACTTATCATCACCGGAGAAAACAGCATCATCGGAAATAAATATTGCGTCAATCCAGGTAGAACCGGCTGCTCCCCTACCCTGGTTTGTAACCGTATAGTTTAATTCGATAGAAGTTCCGGACAGTGAAGTATCGGGAGAGCTCATATTTGAAACAATGAGATCAGGAAGATATCTGACTTTAAATGTTTGTCTGTTACTGACAGCTTCCCCGCATTGATTTGCAGACACAACATACCAGTGATAAGTATCGCCATATGAAAGATTATCCACTTTTGTAGAGGTTCCTGTAATATTTTCCCTGAAAGCTTTTGTAGGCTCAGAAGTTCCGTCTTTCCATAAGTATAAGTTATAATATGTGGTATTTGCAGATGGTTCCCAGAATAAATTAAGGTTGGCATCCTGATTTTCTGCAAGATTTTCGGGAAGTAGTCCTGTCGCTTTTTCTGTAGGTCCACAAAACGCATTCAAAATTGCGGGCTGATAATAATCCGGTATATTGTCCGATGTAAAAGATTCATATTCAGTTATATCATAAACTTTCTCGTGAAGCACATCATAATACTTAAAGGTAATTTGGTCCCCGGAATTTGTATTACTAAAAATACGGATCTTATATTCCTGAATTCCTGTCGGAGGAAAAAGAACAGAGGCGGTTTGTGCTCCCCTGAGTTGTCCGTCAACATATGCAAGGATGGCACCATCTTCAAGAAAATTACTTCCAGACTTCACCCTGTAAATATATTCAGCACTGTATTCAAACTGGTTGGAGAATTGTGTGTTTGATGGTATTGCCGGAAGATGGAACTGGGCACTTACCCGGAAGGAATTGTTCATCCAGGTGAAAGCAAAAACCATTATGAAAATCTGCAGGTTTTTACCAAACCATTTCAAATGTTGCTTTGCTGAAAATGCTTCATTCTTAGTGATCTGCTTTTTCATTTTCTAGTTTTTTATGATGTTAAAACGAAGTCCTGATTATTTTTCGGATAATCACTTCGTTTATTGTTTCAATTTTAATCGTATAAATACCCGGAGTTAAACCTTTCATCGGAAGAGTGACTGATTTAACATCCGGATTGATACGCATGATCACTTTTCCCGAAAGGCTATACAACAAAATCTTTTTAATAATTTCCGGGGCTGCGATGGTTAGCTGTTCACTTACAGGATTTGGATAAATGTGAAATTTGTTTTTACTCAGATCTTCCGTTTTTGAATTAACTATATCCATGGTTATTTGCACAGGCTGATAAGCCTTACCTGCAATATCGTCCGGGTGGAAACTTATCTGAAAACCTGTACTGTAACTTTCATCACCTGAGTGGGGCTTAATTTTAAATGTAATATCTTCCTCCTCATTGTTTGAGTAATAACTCAGAATAAAGATGTATTTATCAAGAGCAGGAACATACCTGGCTTCAGAAACACCCCGGCATTCATTCTGGCACCGGGCAATTATCAGGTCACCGGCATGTAAAGAATTCAAGCCATCCTTATTAACCGCCTCTGCAATCAGAGTAGATGAAAACTCATATGTTTCAGGATAAAGCTTGTAAGTCCGAAGCAATTGTTTCCGGTTAAATATAGTAGTTGTCAAACTTTTCGGAGTAATAGATGATGCCTGGTAGTATAAATTACCAACAGAATGAACATTTAGCTTATATCCATGAAATACTTTGAGCGTATCAAGTTCACCCGCCCATCCGGATCCTTCATAATAGATTGCAGAACCTTCCAGCCCTTTTATGATAACATCACCCTCCGGAAGAGAAGTTGTTTCTATGGCAGAATTTATTGCAGCATCTGACTTTAACAGATAAGCTATATTATTCCATCCGGGACTAAGTGAAACAGGAGTTATGGCAGGATTTATTTCTTTTCCCTGAATCACCAGATTCTCAGCGGTATTTTTACGGAATTTGATCATCTGATTTTGAGGAAAAGAAGTGAGATTGCCAAACCAGCCTGTAGCTGAGTAGTACGTAGCTGAATATTCGACGGATTTTACGTAATCAAGGTCCGTAAGGATAAGGCTGTTAAACAAATTACTGATACTCATATCTTCGGGTTGAACGTTAAGTGAGATCCAGTTCCATCCGGATTTTAGCTGACGGGAAATAATTACATCCTTAGAGAAAACTTCCACTTTCCATAATTTACTGGTTATTCCATCTTCTGCAGTTACCAGATAATAAACGGGTGTTGAAAAATCATGGATGGAACCTCCTGATGGTGAAATGGATGCCATTCGTGAAATAGTAAAATCAGGAGCAAGCAAACGAATGTCTGTTCCATATGGAACATAAAGCTTCACCTGCGCATTCGTTGTATCAATGGTAAAAGAATCAAGTCCGGTCATCATCACACTATCAATCAGGGTTTCGTTACTTAGAGAATCAATATTTAAGACGGTCACTTTGATCTCATCCGGATTGGAATTTCTTGTACCATCGTTTACTATCAAATTAAAAACCAGTACTGAGTCGAGGTGAACTGCCGGAGCAGTAAACTGGGGTTTTGCAATTGTGCTGGAAGAAAGAGTCACTTCGGGAGGAGCTGTCCAAAAATAAGTTAAGGGAGCATTTTCATCATCATAAGAGAGTGAGCCATCAAGAGTTCCTATTTCATTTTCTTTCAGGCTGAAATCACCGCCGGCAAATGCTACCGGTTTTTTATTTACCTGTATAGCAGTGATAACTACCGTATCCTGAGGGGAGTTTAGAGCAGCATCATTAACAATAAGTGTAAAACGGTAGCTGGTGTTAATGGTTACCTGTGGTAAAATGAAGGAAGGATGATTACTCGTATTGTTGAATAGTATAATTCCATCCAGAGAAGTCCATTTAAAAGAGATGGCATCTTCGTCCGGGTCGTATGAATTGCTCCCATCCAGTGTAACGGAACTACCTTCTACATAATTAAGGTCTTCACCTGCATCAGCTACAGGTGGATGATTAATTTGCAAAACTGTAATTTTTACTTCTGAAAGATCGGATTCGTTTGTACCATCACTAACAATTAGTGTAATGGTATAGGCGGTATTTTCTGTAACAAAAGGAGCTGTAAACTGAGGAGAGGAAGAAGTGCTGTCGCTTAAAATAAACCCATCCGGAGCTCTCCATAAATAAATAAGCGGATCTCCGTCATTATCATAAGACCCGGTGCCATCCAGGTGACCTGTCTTTCCTTCCTGTAACGAGAAATCCGATCCTGCGTTGGCAATAGGCCGGTAACTCACCTGTTCTACTCTGTGGACATTACCACTTTCCAGACTGGAGTAAAGGCTGTTTTCATTACCTGAGAAACTTATTAAAGTAACGTCTGCCCGGCCATCCAGGGGTAAAGTATTTTTTATTTTAAAAACCAGAAAGCCAATAACTCCCGAGCTAATCCCTTCACCTGATGCCCCTGCAATCTGAATGGAATTCCCATTCAGGGAGGATTGAACAAGTGTTCCTCCGTTTGGCGGATCAACCCTGATAAACTCAAGATGGGAATTATCAAATGTGATGGTGCTTTTAAATCCGTATATGGCTTTTCCTTCTGGTAATGCAGAAGATATTACAGGAACCCGGGTTTCACTATCTAACACTCCGTCAGTTGGATTGATTGTAATTTTGTTATCAGTGATGATAAACTGCCCGCTTGTTTTGGTTGCACCATGTGCATCAGTCGCTGTAACAGTAATTTGTCCTCCGACTATTCCTGAGAGGTTTCCCTGAGCATCAATTGAGGCCGATGACGGGTCTGATACCGTATATATATAAGGTGCCGTTCCGTTTGAAACATTTATTTTAATGGTTTTACCCCACATGAGTGTACCGGAATTAGGGGAGAAACTTAATACAGGCAATGAATTGACAGTTATATAATAAGTGGATTTTGTTGCATAAGCAAGCAGACTTTCATTGAATCGCATATTTTCAAAATGTACCTGCCGGCTACCGCTTGTATTTGCCCGGAAAGCCAGGTAGCATAAAATTCCATTCCCGCTTATTCCGGATGTGGAGGCGAATGAGACTTTTACTCTTGAACCTGTTGCATTGCTCTCAAGAATAAGGGGAAAATCACCGGGAAGAATATCTCCTGACAAACCGGTCAGTCCACTGTCATAACTAAGGTCAAAAAGACCTGAGAAAACTGTATTTCCAGAAGCTATTTCTAATTTTACAGGAATATAAAAGGTATCAGCAGGCCAGGTGGAAACTTCCTCAAGGTTCATTTTAATTGCTCTGACATCAATCAGGCCGGTTGTATAGGAAACTTCACCATTTGCATCTGTGACATAAACTTTTGTAGTTCCGGGAGCAATGGCTTTTACTGTATTTTCATTGCTTATTATGGCAACAGATGGGTTTTCTACAGCATACACATAAGGTTCCTGACCTCCGGAAACAGACATTTGCACTTCCTCACCCATAAAGAGTTGCCTGGAGTCAGGGAAAATATTTGGGTAAGATCTTGCAGATGCTTTTATATATCCGTTTGTAAAAACGGAGGGAGGGTTTCGTTCATTCAGATAACTTTCTGATGTGTTAAACGAGATATACGCATTTCCTGATCGTTTGGAGATGAATGTAAGAGAGATCATTTCCCCGCTTCCTGACAGTGGGGTAGCTCCGGCTCCGGCCATGATCAGAGTTCCCTCATTGGAACTGTTGAGTGTGGGCCCTCCCCATGAAGTCAGGATAGTACTAACCTCCTCTATTTCTAAAAATTCAAAATACGAGGGAGAATAAGTGAGGTAGAATCTGTAGCCATAGACAGACCTTCCTGTTAAGAGTGAATCTGCATTTATCGAAACGGTAAATGTATCTTTCTCTGTTATCGTAGCATCCGGGATGCTAAATCCAATGGCTGTTGTCTGGCCAGCCAGGTTTCCACCCCATATAGAAAAGAATGAGAGAAGAATCCCGGCAAGAACAATTTTATGATACATAAATTTACTCATTGGTGTGGATTTGTTTTTGGAGAAAAACATGCTTATAGCAGATACTCCCCTTGTAAATAAAAACATTATCTTAAAACAAGTTTCCGCGTTACAACAAAATCATCACCCCTGACAGATATCAGATATATTTTCAGGGGATTTGTATTTCCATTGCTTTCTGCCGGGAATGAAAGATGATGCCAGCCAGTGTGAGGGTTCTTAAGCATCAGTTGATTTGTCATTTTACAACTGATGTCATAAACTGTGATCATCAGTTGCGATTGACTTGTCAGCAGGTTTAGATCTGCGATAAAAGAATTATCCAGACTGTATATTTTCAGGGAAGAAAGAGCCGTAACATCCAAAAGACCGGTAGCCATATTCTGGCTACTGACCGTAATTGTGAAAAGCGATTCATTTGCCTGCTCTTCATTTGCTGACAGATTTTCCAATATGATCCTTGATTCTTCAATCTGAGAATTGGTGATTTCAAAAATGAGCCCGAGTTCAGTCTGGTTAAGTTCCAGGTCATATGCTGATGCCATGGCTATTTTGAGGACGCCTGTACTGTCATTAAAGCCCGATACAATCATAATGTCTGAAGGTATTTTTGTAGTATTCAGCCCGATAAATTTTAAATGCTGCCGGTTGGATGTCATCATCATGTCCACCCCTTTGGTTTGAGAAGAAGTTGATAATGAAACAGGGATCTCAAAGCGGGATGTTTCAGGTGATATAGTTTCATCAGGGACAGAAACTGTGATATCATTCAGTAAAGATCCTGACTTCGGATTGGCAGGTTCAAAGCTCCCGATCAATCCAATGGAATACTGAAGAATCAGGGAAGCATCATAACTTGACAAAGTTCCATCCCGGCTAACATCTGCAACTGCCTGTTGCTTACTGTCAAGTGTGATGGCACCTACGCTACTTTGCAGAACCAGAGAAGCATCATAAGGCATCACTTCACCATTAAGGCTCACATCTCCCATAACAGGTTGCGAAGGCATGGATATCCATGGAGTGAAGTCCACTCCATTGGAAACCCTTTCTCCCTGGCCATCAGGGTTGAGGGTGGCATGATAGGGTCCTGAGTCATGATTCCACCAGCAGTTTTCAGCTGATACGGTAACTGTACCGGTTTCATTCCATATGCCGTAGCCATAAGTTGGATTAGTTGCAACAAAATCACAAGCTGCAATGTTTGGAACAGAAGTGTTTCGAACCAGCAAACCCCAGTAATTATGTTCAAAAAGGCAATTTTGAATGGCGGGTGAGGAATTGTCCAGGGTAATTGCGCCACGATTACTTCCATTCGTACTGTTGGAATAATTCCGTGTACCATTTTTAAAAACACAATTATTTAAAATACAGGATGCATCAATGGACTCTCCGGGAAAATAAATTCCCCACCACCAGTGATCACTTGCCTGATTTGCATCGCCATCCCCATAAGTATCACCTCCGTAGAAGTCGTCCCGGTCAGATGTAAAAACAATATTGCTGTCCGGAGTGCTTCCTCCATCTGCAATCAGTCCGTTTCTTACATTTAGATAGCCATTCTGCCTAAATTTGCAAATAACTCCGGGCTCTATAGTTAGAACTGCACTTGTTCCAATTGTATATCTGTCAAATATATAAGGTATATTATCAATTCCGGCAAAATTCTTTTCAGACAAAGTGGTATTTTGTGTCAGGGTTTCATTGTCAATTATAAGAATTCCTTTACCTGTGTTTCCTGATAATACATTATTTTGAGTACTTCCCGGGAAGGACATTAATGAAGTCGTTATGGGGAAGGGAGCATCTTCAAAAGTACAATTATTAATTACAGGTGTGCTTACTCCATTTAATTTTATTCCTTCATTAGCAGGACTATAAAAAACACAGTTTGAAATAGTTGGCGATGCACTGGCCGTATAAACTCCGTGATTGTACATGTATCTAAACAAGGTATAATCGACTACACTCTGATCATCTGCCTGATCTCTGAATACAATATGGCAGCCTCTTTTTTTCGTTACAGTCCCTGAGCCGTTTTGGTCTGTATCTTTTGGATTTCCATACTCATCGTCCTGCACCGTAGTGAAAACCACAGGCTTATTTTCTGTACCCTGAATGGTAAGTTTTCCATAAACATCAATATATTCACCACCGTCTCCTTTAAATACCAGTCCGGCCGGTATTATTAAATTGTCATCCACCCTGATATTTTCATCCAGTAAATAAGTAATGTTATCGTATCCGGCAAAACTTCGGACAGGTACCGTACCGCTTACCGTGCCACCCTTCAGGCTGATTCCTAACCGGGGTACATTTGCTACCGTATTGCCTGAAAATGTTGGACTGGCAAACATATCCATCTGAATGGGGGCATTATTCAGATTGTTAAATTCACAATTGCTTATGTTTATCGTTGCATCCCCCAGAATTGACATTCCATAGGAAGCCGAGAAGTTCAGGGTTACGGAGTCCACTACCGCATTACAATTACTAAAACTAAGACTGTTATTGAAATATCTTAGTTCCACATTATTTAATAAATTAAATGCATCATGTGAGGTTTCAGTAAACTCTAAACCACTCCATTTATGACCAGTCGGATCATCTCCTCCGTTAAAATTCGTATTACCTGAAACAGAATTATCATAAAGGGAAGTAAAAATGATTTTATTGTTTTTTGAACCTTTTGCTTTCAAACCACCTTTGACTGTGAGTTTACCATTATACTCCCTGAACTTAAAGACAGTACCCGGTTGAATTGTCACATCTGAAGTCGTTGGAATTTCCCTGGCATTATCAATGATATAGGCAACATTTGGATATCCTGCAAAATCCATTCCTCCAATGGAATAGGCACCTGATTCAAAACCATAAACATAAATGCCAATATTTCCAATATTAGCCGTTGTGTTTCCTAATAATACAGGTAATCCTTCATTCATATTACGAGTTACCGGATAGGTGGTAATGTTCTCAAAATGGTTGTTGACAAGCTGGGCATTGCCCGAAAAAATTACTCCCCGGTAACTTTCTTTGATTTCACAATTTTTAACAATATTATTATAATTTACTGAAAGGGCGTAATAGTTTTGATCCCTGCCAGCATAAAGAATCTTCCAGTATTCAATATGTGAAGTTGAGGAACTGCTCAAAAACAACCTGCCCGATGAACTTCTGTTAATAGAACCTGTTCCATTGTTATATGTGTCGGCGGGGAAGCCAAAGTTATCATCTGAAATATGTGTAAACACAATGGGATTATTTTCATTACCGATGCCTGTTAAAGCCCCTTTTGCATGTATATAATAGTCTTTACTAGTGCATTTAATAACAATTCCGGGGTCGATAGTAAGCGAGGCCGTATCTTGGACAATAACATTTCCATACAGGGTGTAAGTAAGATTATTATAGCCGGTAAATGATTGTTGTTTAAGGTGTGAATCATCATAAACGGTAGAACCAATAACACCTATTGCCCGCGCTTCTTTTGTGTTAAATTCAATGGAACAGATATTAAAAACAGGTGCTGCATTCATATCTACATTAATATTGAGTGTCTGGTTTTCGACAAAACTAGATGCTTTGAAATCACAGTTTGAAAAGGAGGGTAAACTTTGGCCGGTAACAACCAGGTTATACCGGTTGTTGGAAAACTCACAATCCTCAAATGTGGGTGAACTTTTTATAACTTCCATTGCACATCTTGATATTTCCGAATTTCTGAAATTATTATTGGTATAATTAGCTCCTGTGAACTTACAATTAGATAATATACACGCTGTATCAATAGCCGGATCATTAAAGTTTATACCCTGCCAGTAGTCTGAAGAAGGTGTATTACTGAAATTGACAGGCGAAGATGATGTTCCGTTTGCTTTCAGTTTTCCGTTTACTGAAATGTAAGCGTTGTTGTTTCCAAGGAAACTTACACCTGCAGAAATAAAAAGGCCCCCTGTTTCGGTAATCCGGAGTTCCGAATCGTAATAGTAAGGGATACCAACATCAGGACAATTCAATATTGAATTTATATCCCTGAAATTCAGAAAAATATAATCATTATCATTTTCGGTCAGAACCAGCCCTTCACCGGTAGTCCATGTACCGTTTCCTCTGAAATACACAGGATAGGAACAATTCTGAATGGTTGTATGGTCAATAATTAAGGTTCCGTCAGCATAAATATCCACACCGGAATTACTGAAGTTATTAATTGTGGTGTTGTTTGTCAGGTTAAGCTGACCCTTTCTTACATACAGGGATTTTGCATACTCAACAGAACAGTTGTTTAAGGTTGCATTTCCGATATCATCACTCCACTCATAGCCAATGTAAATTCCTGCCCAAAAACCTTCAGTGGTACTTTCATTAGCTGTAAAGCTTGCACTATTCGCCGTGAGTGTACCATAAACCTGGATATATTTACCTGAATTAAACTTCAACTCAACGCCGGATTCAACAGTTAAGGTTACCCCTGCTTTTACAGTAATGTTGTCTGTCACGATGTAGGGGCTGTTTGCTGCGGTCAGGCTAGTATTGCTACTGATTGTCCCGCTAATATTTGTTTGTGCAGTAAGGACATAAGGAATAAAGATTGCACAAAGAAGGGTTAAAAGGAGCTTTTTCATGATGATTGTATTTTATTATTAATGTGACTTAACAAAATTTTAAATATTGAAAGAAATAATACTTTATTCAAGTAATTATTTGTCTCGTTCCTTTGGGAAAAGCCATAAAGCTGAAAATAAAGACTTAAAATATTTAGATGTTGGTCAGTTGATAAATATACATATTATTAGATATAAATAAAAAGATATTTTGACGAATTGACATTTATTATTGACAGAAAGATAATAATCAATGGTAAATATCCCTAATTTAAGTTGATAACCCACCTCCTTTAAGGACTTCACATAATTAAAAATATATATCAGGGGGCTTACCTAAAATCAGGATATTAATAAATTGATTTTCAAGGCTTAAATATAATTTGGCTCATTCTTCTGGGTATGAACAGCCGTTTGAATTTTATGCTGGAGTTTTCTTGAGGCTAATCTGTATGCCAGAGTACTGTATTCTTTTAAAGTTGGAATATGGTAGATTCTGCCATAAAGTTTAATATTTTCAGGTATAAAATCCTTCTCCTGAATTTTATTTAATGCTGCAACCATCATTTTCTCACTGGCTGTAAAAGCTTTTTCTCTCAGGCTTTTGAGATCATCATCGAAAGTAATCTCAATCTTTTTTTCCAACACTGGCATTCCACATCTATATCTTTCCGTAAGCTTTTGTACGGTAACAAGCATTTCGTTTTTACCATTATAAAGTTCCCAAAATGCAGGAGGTTCTCCTCTGTATTTTCTCAGGTCGCCAAAATGGAACGATAAAACGCCATACCTGGTTAATTCCAGCAAGGCTTTGTTAACCCTGTCAAAACCGCCTAATAAAATCAAAACTTCAGGCAAGTATGATTGAATAACAGACACATTTTCCGGTGATCCGGGGTTAGGAGTTGTCAGTATATCGATATCTAATTCTCTGAAGAATTCTCTGGAAGGATAACTGCTGAGAGAATCCGGTTTCAGTTCCTGCGCTTTTTGAAATAAGAAATAGGCTTTCCTGCTTTTCTTCAGTTTCCTTTTAATGAAATCTTTTCCGGTCTTATCCGAATAGTCATTTATTACGGCAAGCTTAATGTTAAAAGCCGGATTTTGAAGTATCAGTTCAATTGTATTGATCTGATAGGGATCAAGTGTCTCGCCCAAAAGGATTCCTATATTCATAGCTCTATCATTCTTTAAATTTATAAATAATAGATAATCTTCATAAAGGGGAATTATGAAGATTCCGGTGGGTTCACAAATTCCTTGCTAAGATAAAAAAAATTTTGGGAAAATCAAAATTCAGAACCTGTCCATAAATCGGTTCTGTTGTCGGGAATTGAAACAATTTCTAAAGAGAACTCAGTACTTTCACCACAGACCGGATAATTTTTTCACTGGTAACCATCCG